>JAEXDU010000022.1 GCA_023401495.1 Bacillota bacterium | reverse complement strand
CTGTAATTTGATCCGTTTGTTTTTCGCTGCCAACCTGTGCGGGCTCGATCTCTTCTCTTTCATTATCGTTCTCGCGCGGGGATGGATTATCGATCTGCTGATTGCGGTGTTTACCCATTTGTTCAGCCACCTCCTACGTACTAGTGTGCCGTAAGGAGCGGCTTCTCATTCACAGGATAGTGCGAATTTCCCTTTTCTGAAAGCTATGGGAAACCGCCAACTGAAAAAACAAAGCAGCCAATCGAAAAAACAACATGATCATAATGAGATATCATAAATTTAAAAATTTGCTTTGGCTTGCGCCGTGAGGTTATTATAGCATTTTACACACGTTTCTTCAACGTGATTCCAAAGAAAAAGCCAGCGAAATCATTCGACAAACCCTGCATATCCCTGAAAAACACAAAAATCCCCTGCCCATTACGGCAGAGGATTTAAGTAATTCAGATTATTCCGGGAGCACTTTTTCGGCGGTTTCCTCCGAAGCGGCTTCCTGCGCCGCGGTTTCTTTCGGCACAACCTTTAGAACAGCGGCGGCCTTCTGGCGCTTCCAACCGGGAATAAACGTGATCATCGAACCGATCAGAATCAGCACGATACCGGCAATCTTTGTGGAAGTGAGCGGTTCCTGAAGAATCAGGAAAGCCAGAACCGGTGCAAGAGCCGGTTTGATAAAAAATACGAGCGAGGTAGTAATTGCCGAGGTTGCTTCCATCGCCATAAAGTAAAACGCAAAGCCCAGGCCGGTAACACCAACGCCAATATACAAAAGGCTGGGCAGCAGATCAGCAGTGATACCCGCAAAAATGGGAGTGTTGGCAAACACGCCTAACCCGATATCGGTTAAGAAGCCGCCAAACCATGCTGTTTTTGTCAGCAGGACAAGAACGAACAGCTCTGCCGCACCGAAAATGAAGCTGAAGCAGGTCGTGACGACGCTGCCATAACGGGCGCCGTGCTTTTTGCCCATCACACTGTACAGCGCAAAGGTAATTGCCGCCAGAACCGAAAGGATGGTTCCCGTTGCGGAACCCTTGGCATGAAAGGGATCGATTGTCACCATCATACCGGTAAGGCTGACAAGGATAGATACAATCGAATATTTATAAACCTTTTCTTTCAGGACCAGCGCAGCCAGTATCATGACAAACACAGGGTTGCAGCTGAACAAAATCGCAACGATCGACGCATCCGAATAAAGAACGGCCATCTGATACACAACCATGCTGATCACGACACAGCAAAAACCGGTAAGAGCCAAATACAGTAAATCTTTAGAGCTCAGCCGGCAATTTTTCCTCTTTAAATGCCGGAGCGCAAACGGCAGCAGCACCAGTGCGCCGATGGAAAAACGCAGCACGGTAATTTGTAGCGGATGAAACCCGCCTGCCGTGATTTTCAGCATGATTTCCATCGTACTGAAAAAAATAGTCGTAATCAGAATGTACAAATATCCCTTTTTCATATGTAACCTCTCTAACCCCTATATTTATATTTTCTGCCGGGTGCTCTTGTCCCGCAGCTCTGAACGCAGGACACAGCTTTTATGGCCCAAAGCAAACCAATGTCCCTATTCGTGTCGTGCGTGATATGCAGACGAAAACGCCATTGAGGCAGATTGATCCATTGGCATACAGCGGCCGCCTTGCTGTCATTTTCCTATACAAAAATCCGCTTCAATCAGTTTAACGCAGCAAATTCCGAATGTCTATCCCTTTTGTGTGTTTTTTCACGATCTATTTTCCTCATCCCGGCAAAGATCAATCATCTCTGTCATAGCGTCCGTCAGATATTTTCCTTTATGATAGACAGCCTTGAACCATCTGCGGAACTGCATGTGGCTGACATCGATCATGCAGAGCTTCCCTGCTTCGCATTCCTCTTTTACCGCAAGGTGTGAAATCACAGAAACCCCCAACCCCTCCTGCACGGCCAGCTTAATGGTATCTGCGTTGTTGCAGATCCAGCCCTCCCGCCAGGTGAGGGATTTCGCCGCCATTTCATCTTCAAAGGTTTTGCGGGTTCCGCTGCCCTTTTCGCGGATGATAAAGGTTTCCTGCTCCAGTTCCTCAGGGGCGACCTGCCTGCGCCCGGCAAAACGATGCTGCGTACCGCAGATCAGCACCAGCTCATCGCTGAGAAAAGGAAGTGTTACAAGATCGGAGGATACCGTATCCCCCTCCACAAGGGCCAGATCAAGCTGGCCTCCCAGCAGCATCGCTTCAATGTTTGCCGTGTTGTCCTCCACAACAAACACTTCTGTTCCCGGCCGGTTCTGCTGAAAGCGCGACACCAGCTTCGGCAGCACGTAGGCTCCGATGGTCACGCTTGCCCCTACCCGGATCGAGCCGTCCTTTTGCAGGGCTTTCATATTGTCCTCCGCCTCAAGGTCCATCCGGACGATCTGGTTCGCGTAGCGCATCAGCTTTTTCCCGGCAGTGGTCAGGTAAAGCTTGCGGGACATCCGCTCGAACAGGCGCACACCGTAGTGCTTCTCCATCTCTGCAATCGCCTGGCTGACCGCTGACTGGGAGAGAAACAGATTTTCCGCGGCAGCCGTCATATTCATACAGTCGCAGACCGCCAGAAAAATTTTATAATGCCGCAAAGTCATACGGTTTGTTCTCCTTTATTTTCATTGAAAGGGTACTCTCATCGATAAGAAAATAGATACTAAATCGTTTTGATGATACTATTTTACTTATGAAAAATCAAGTGGAAGTACTTATTCTATTTCTTTCCTCAATATTTTATTATGGAAAATGGTTGGAAACTCCCGACGACTTCGCTATAATAGAGTACAATTGAAATGGTGGGGGAATTGGCTTTGGCAGAACGAATCACGCTATCTTTGTTTTTATTGGGACTCGTTGCTTGTATTGTAGGCGGATTTCAAATCCTGTACGCGCTGGCCTTCGGTCTGGTCTGCTTTGTCGTCTATGGTCTTTTGAAGAAACATACGCCTCGTCAGATGGTCACCATGATGCTGGACGGTATTCGCGGTGCAAAAAACATTCTGATCATCTTTTTATTGATTGGCATCCTGACCTCTGTGTGGCGGTCGTCGGGAACCATTCCGTTCCTCATTTACCACGCCGTTCAGGTACTGAATCCCAGCTACTTTGTGCTGTACACGTTCCTTTTGTGCTGCATGATGTCCTTTTTGATGGGAACCTCGTTCGGAACGGCGGCCACCATGGGCGTTGTGTGTATGATGATCTCACGTTCGCTGGGAATCGATCCGGTTCTTTCGGGCGGTGCAATACTGGCTGGCTCTTATTTCGGTGACCGCTGTTCACCGATGTCCTCCAGCGCGCTGCTGGTCAGCGAGCTGACCGATACCAATATTTACGATAACATCCGGCGCATGCTCAAAACAGCGGCCATTCCTTTTGCTCTTTCTTGCCTGTTGTATCTGGTGGCGCGGGGGGCTTCTTCCCAAACCGGCAGCGTGGCGTCTTTAGACCTGTTTCACGAGCATTTTGACCTTTCCTTTATTGTGGTGCTGCCTGCGCTGCTGATCATCATCCTGTCGTTGTTCCGTGTGCCGGTAAAGCGAACCATGCTGCTGAGCATTCTCGTTGCGGGCGTGATCTGCCTTACCGTACAGAAAATCCCTTTGACCCAATTGCTTCCCAGCCTGCTGCTGGGCTATGAGTCACCGAATGCCGAGCTTGCGGCTTTGCTGAACGGCGGGGGGATTCTTTCTATGGCGAAAGTGGCCGGCATCATCCTGATTTCTACCTCTTATTTTGGGATATTCAAGCAGACGGAGCTCCTGACGGAGGTTCGCAGGCTCGTGGAGGCCTCTGCCTCCAAAATCACTCCATTCGGCTCTGTGCTGTTTACCTCTGTGGTGATGAGTGCGATCAGCTGCAATCAGACGCTGGCCACGATGCTGACCTTTCAAATGTGCGACTCCATTCTGCCGGACCGAAAAAAGCTGGCGATCGCACTGGAAGATACCGTAATTGTGATTGCACCGTTGATTCCCTGGAGTATTGCGGGCGGCATGCCCCTGGCAACCGTTGGAGCGCCGACCATGAGCATTTGGTTCGCGTTTTATCTGTTCCTGCTCCCCGTTTTCAGCTTCGGGACAGAGCTGCTCCTGAACCGGAAGAACAAGCAGACCGCAGCAGAGGAAATCGCGGAATCACTGCCGAATACGGAAGAGAGCAAATAATCCTTACTACATATGCAAGCGAAAAAGGGCACCGGGAATGGCCGAAACCATTCCCGGTGCCCTTTTATGTTATGATAGGTAATCTTGTTCGCAAAAACAATATAAATCAGACCCGAACCTGACGACGCAGCTGAAACCCAGCCTTGGTGAACATTTCGAAATCTTCTTCCACCGTATTGCCGGAAGTGGTCAGCATGTTCCCCGTAATCGAAGCGTTTGCACCGGCGTGCAAAGCCAGTCGCCCGCAGTCTGTCATGGAATTGCGCCCACCGGCCAAACGAATGTTGGCTGTGGGATTAATAAACCGGAACAGCGCGATCGTACGCAGAATTTCAGGCTCGGGCAGCAAAGGCTGATCCTGCAGGGGAGTACCGGGAATCGCCATCAGCACGTTGACAGGGATCGATTCAACACCCAAACTGCGCAGCTCAAAAGCCATATCAAGACGGTCGCTCATTTCTTCGCCCATTCCGATAATGCCGCCGCTGCAAATCTCGAGTCCTGCTTTTTGTGCCGCCCGGATGGTTTCGATCTTATCGTCGTACGTATGAGTGGTGCAAACCCGCGGAAAAAACCTGCGGGAGGTTTCGAGGTTATTATGAATGCGGGTAATGCCGGCTTCTTTCAGGCGCAGAAACTGCTCGTAATTGATCAGACCATGAGAAGCGCACAGCTGAATATCGGACCTCTCATGAATTTTGGCGTAGGCACGGCACAAAATGTCCACCTCTGCGTCAGATACCCGTACCCCGGAGGTGACGACAGAAAAACGATCTACCCCCGCTTCGGCGGTTTGCAGGCCCTCTTCCACAATACGGTCTACTGTGAGGAGCGGATATTCCTCCACTCCGGTTTTATGTCCACGGGCTTGCGCGCAATACTTACAGTTTTCGGTACATAAACCGCTTTTTCCGTTTAGAATAGAACAGGTATCCAGCGTATTGCCGTTCAGCTTTTCGCGGATTTCATTCGCAGCTTCACACAAATCTTCGAGCGGTGCCTTCAGCAATTCTTCTGCTCCGGGGCGGTCAATCTCCCCGCCGGACAGAATTTTTTCTTTCCAAATCTGCACGATACTCATTTCGTGACATCCTCCTAATCAATTGCCATTCATTGTTCTTGATGGCCACACAACGTAAAAACAACATCCCTTTTCCCGCCCATCTCTAACGAAAGAAATAAGCCCATAGGGTTTGATGTTGCACTGATTCAGTTGTTTGACGATCTGGCAGGCCCGCTGAAAAAAACATGTTTGCCTTATTGTAGCAGGCTCGCTTCATATTGTCAACTTGTTTTTGATTATTTAGTTTACAATTCAAAGGATTGAGGTTGACGGAAAGGAGTCTCTGGGATAAAAGAATAAAAAAAACAGAGCCCCCAGCCTGATTGGCCAAAAGCTCTGTAAAGTAAGATGAGTGAAATCAGCCCTCCATCACTTTCTGGAGAACCTGATCGAACGACTGCGACCCAAAGGTAGCCTGCTCATTGCTGTTGACGATGAGAGCGGGAACACTCATGATGTGATATTTCTCCCGAATATCCGGGAACAAAGCCACATCCATCATTTCCGCCGTGACGTTTCCTCCGCTGGCAATCGCAATGGAATGCGCCGCCGCAACGACGTCGGGGCAATACGGGCACGCAAGCGTTACCCCTATCTTCAGCGCGGTGTTCGGGGGCAGCTGACGGATTTTCTCCAGCTGCTCCTCAGTCAGCTTATCTTCCGCCGCCAGATGGAGAATCCCCAGTACAAACGAATTGATTTCGTGGCCACCGGGTACTCCGCTGAACTTCACTCCGCTGAAACGGCCGTTCTCGTCCAGAAAAGCAGCGACAGGGTAACGTTCAATTCCAAGCGACTGCTCCAGCTCAGGGTCTTCTCCCTTCTGCAGCACGCGCAGGTAAATCAGATCGCTCAGCGGCTCTATTTCGCGAAGGAAGCCTTCGAGCTCCAAAGACTTTTGATTCGACGGATCAACTACCGTGACGATCGTCATTCCTTTTTTCAGGCGCTGGAATACCTGTGCCAGCTGTTCCTTCAGTTCGCCGCCCAAATAGGTTCCGTCTGAAACAGAGGCAGAATTCTCTGCTTTGTTCTCCTTTTGTTCCGGCTCCGGTTCAGCTGTTGCTGCATCTTCCTCAAACATCGGAAGGCCAAGGCGTTCCTTTTCGCTGGTGATATACTTTTCAGCCGAGGTGGCCGCTACCGCACCGTCAGCCACCGCGGTAACGATCTGGCGCAGCAGCTTCGGGCGCAGGTCGCCGGCGGCAAAAACACCCGGCACATTGGTGTGCATGGCATCGTCGGTCAGAATATATCCATCCTCGTCCATATCCACCTGTTCACGGAACAGCTCGGTCGCGGGGTCGTACCCCACAAAAACAAACACGCCGAATGTTCCATTTTCCCCAGCGTCATATACACTCGTTTCTCCGGTCAGCTTATCCTGAAAATATGCCCGGCGCGGCAGACTGTCGCCCTCTACCTTTTCAAGCAAGGTGTTATACTTTACAGTGATCTTCGGATGTGCAATTGCCTTCTCCGCCACTGTTCTCGCGCAGCTAAAGTCTTTGCCGCGGATGACAATCGTAACCGATTTGGCAAAGCGGGTGAGGTAAATAGCCTCCTCTGCCGCGGCAAAGCCTCCCCCGATCACAAAAATATCGAGCCCGCTGAAAAATTCGCCGTCACAGGTGGCACAGTACGCAACTCCATGCCCGCTGTAAAGCTCTTCCCCTTTAAAGCCACCGTGACGGGGCGATGCCCCTGTCGCAATGATCACCGCGCGGCTTTGATACGTTCCGGAGGGGGAATAGAGCTTTTTGATTTCTCCGGACAGTTCCACCCGCTCAATCTCGGCTGTTTCAATCTTTACGCCAAAATCCCGGACGTGATTCTTCATCTCTTCCACAAGCTCCGGGCCGCTTGTCCTGCGGATGCCGGGGTAGTTCACAACCTCTGCGGTATTCCCCATCTGACCGCCCGGATTGCTTTTTTCCAGAATCAGCGTCTTGAGCTTTGCACGCCCTGCATAAACACCGGCAGCCAGTCCCGCACTGCCGGCCCCGATAATAATCAGATCATAAATCGGATTCATGTTGTAATACTCCCCTTTAAAAATAGCCGCCGCCATTCCGGCAGCGGCCTTTTCATTATCATTATTCCACTGATTCAAAAACTTTTGATATCTTCCCCTCCTTTGGAAGGGGAAGATATCGCCGTTTTCTTATTCAGTTCACTTTGTAAAGCAAACTGACGTTATCGTTATTACAGCTTACCAACCAGATTCAGGCTGGGAGAAAGGGTCTCTTCGCCGGGCTTCCACTTGGCGGGGCAAACCTGGTCGCCGTGTTTGTCGACAAACTGAGCTGCCTGCACCTTGCGCAGAACCTCTTCTGCATTTCGGCCGATTCCCAGATCATTCACCTCATAGGCGACAATCTTGCCCTGCGGATTTACGATAAAAGTACCGCGCAGCGCCAAACCGCCGGATTCCACATAAATCCCAAGCTCTTTCGAGAGCGCCCCGGCTCGGTCGGCCAGCATGGGATACTGAATTTTCTTGATGGTGTCGGAGGCATCCGCCCAAGCCTTATGAACATACTGGCTGTCGGTCGATACGGAATACACCTCTACGCCAATCTTCTTGAAATCGCTATAATGATCTGCCAGATCGCCGAGCTCTGTCGGGCAAACGAAGGAAAAATCAGCCGGGTAGAAAAACAGGATGCTCCACTGGCCTTCCAAATCCTCGCGGGAGATCTCCTTGAGCTCACCCTGATGATACGCCTGCAGTTTAAAATCCGGGAGTTCACGTCCAATTAAGTTTGTCATATCAAATTTACCTCCTATACGTATCATAAATTTTGAAACTGCTTTCGCAGTTATTCTTTACTAACACACATTATACAGGAAGATGATTTGAATTTCAATAGGTTTTTAAGAATAATTATTATTTTTAAAAATATTTTTTCAACTTATGGCAGAAACTCGGCCGAAGCCTCTAAAAACATTTCTACATCGCGCTCTGTATGAGCGCCGGAGAGAAAGACGGGCTCAAACTGAGACGGCATCATAAAAATACCGTTTTCCAGCATGTGAGAAAAATAGCGGACAAACTCCCCTTTGTCACTGCTTTTGGTATCCTTGTCATTTTTGACAGGGCCGGGCGTAAAGAGCAGGCTGCTGATGGAACCAACACCGCCGACTGTGCACTGCGGGAACAGCTCGCGCAGGCCAGCCCGCAGCTTTTCCCCTTCTCTTGCCAGCTTTTCATATAAAAGAGGCTGGTTCAATACCGAACTCAGCTGCGCAAAGCCTGCCGCCATTGCCACCGGATTGCCGTTGCAGGCATCCGACTGGTACACAGGCCCTACGGGAGCCAGCTGCTCCATGATCGCCCTGCTGCCGCCATAGGCGCCCACTGGCAGCCCTGCCCCAATGATCTCTCCAAAGATAGTCATATCCGGCTTTACCCCATAGTATTCCTGTGCGCCGCCAAGGGCCAGCCGAAATGCGGTGACTGTTTCGTCAAAAATCAGAATGGTTTTGTTTTGGCTGCAAAGCTTTCGCAGGTTCTGTAAAAATTCCGGTTCCGGTTCAACGATTCCCATGTGAGCCGCCAGCGGCTCTATGATCACTGCGGCAATCTGCCCCTTATTCTTTTCAAATAAACGTTCCACACTGCTCAGATCATTATATTGCGCCACAAGCGCGTCCTGATCGCTGCCGCAGAGCAAAGAAAATCCGGAGGAATCTTCCCCGCCCTCCACCGTGTCAAAGCTGCCGTGGCGGCACCCGGCAAATTTGATCAGGCGCTTTCTGCCTGTTACGCTGCGTGCCACGCAAACCGCACTCAAAATCGCTTCGGTGACGGAGCTGACCATTCGCACCATCTGGAC
>JAEXDU010000228.1 GCA_023401495.1 Bacillota bacterium | reverse complement strand
AATCAGCACCACGGCGATGATCAAGAGCTTCGGAACAAACGAGAGCGTCTGCTCGTGAATCTGTGTCGCCGCCTGAAGCACCGCTATCACAAGGCCGATCAGCACGCTGGAAACCAGAATCGGCAGCGCGAGCTTCATGGTGGCGAGAATCGCCGCCTGAAATACCCCGATAATCTCAGATGTCGTCATGAAATAAAAATCCTTCCGAATAGTGTGGCGCCGACGCTACATGTTAAAGCTGGCAACCAGAGTTTTGAACAGCAGGCCCCAGCCATCTACCAGCACGAACAGCAGCAGCTTGAACGGCAGAGAAATGATAGCAGGCGGCAGCATGATCATACCCATGGACATCAGCGTGCTGGAAACCACCATGTCGATGATCAAAAACGGGATAAAGATCAGAAAACCGATCAGAAAAGCCCGGCGCAGCTCGCTGGTCATAAACGCGGGAATCACCACCGTTAGGGGCGCTTCCTCCGCGGACTTGATTTCCGTTTTGGAAAGGTTCAAAAACAGATTCAAATCATCCTTCTTGGTCTGCTTGAGCATAAATTCCTTCATCGGTACAGCCGCCCTCTGAACAAACTGCTCCTGTGTGATCTGCTCCTCTTTATACGGCTGGTAAGCGTCCTCATTGATCTGCGTGAGTACCGGCGACATGATGAACAGCGAGAGGAACAGGGCCATCCCGATCAGCACCTGATTCGGGGGTGTTTGCTGCAAGCCCAGCGCATTGCGCAGAAACGACAGCACAATGATGATCCGCGTAAAGCACGTCGTCATGATCAGAATGGACGGCGCGAGAGCCAGAATCAAGAACATCTGGATCATCTCGAGCGTATCTACCCCGTTGCCGTTGATCTGGATTCCGGTGGCGGCGGCGGACGCCTGAACCGGGAGAAAAGCCATCAGCACCAGCGAGAGCAGCGCCGTTACCAGAAGTTTTTTACGGCTCTTCGTCTTCACTGTTTTGGCCTCTGCCTTTTCTTTTTCCGGCTTCGGCATTTCCCCTGAACTCATCAAACGATTTCACGCTCCATCCGTTTTTCCTGGCCTGCTGAAACAGATTCACAAAGCTGGCCGCCGGCCTGCTCTCTTCTTCCGGCTTCAGCTCATCGGCCGAAATCTCCTGCAAAATGTCAATACTCTGGCTGGAAAAGCCGATTAAGTAATACTTACCGCAGATCTGCGCCAGGGCCAATCCTTTGTCCTGCGACAAAGGAACCTTTTCCAGAATTTTAATATTCTGGGAATTGGAAAATGTATTGATCTTCTTTGCGGCATACTTGCTGAACGCATAGCAGCCAAACAGAATGATCGCTATGCCAAACAGAGAGAACAGCAAAGAGAAAAAGTCGTCACCCATGCGCTCTCCCCCTTTGAATATGCATCAGCCTAAAATGCTGTTAACTGTCTTCATGATACGGTCCGGCTTAAAGGGCTTCACGATGAAATCCTTTGCGCCGAGCTTGAGCGCGTCCACAACCATGGTTTCCTGCCCCATCGCCGAACACATAACCACCCTGGCGCTGCTGTCCATCTCACGGAGGCGGCGAAGCGCCTCCAGACCGTCCATCACCGGCATGGTGATATCCATCAGAACCAGATCCGGCTTTTCCGCCACGTAAGTTGCGAGAGCCTGCTCGCCGTTGCCGGCCTCCACAATTTCGGTGTAGCCGTTCTTCTGCAAGGTGTCTTTAATCATCATCCGCATAAATGCAGCATCATCCACCAGCATAATTTTCTTTCCCATGATCGTTCCTCCTATAAGATGAAATCCTTATTCTTTATTTTAAAGCATTGATAATATCAAGATTACTTGATATTTCGGTAATACGGACTCCGTAGTAATCATCCACAACAACCACGTCGCCCTTGGCAATCCGCTGACCATTCACAAAAATATCCACCTGAGAACCGGCCTGTTTGTCCAGCTCCAGGATCGTACCGGCGGTAAAATCGAGGATTTCTTTGATTTTACGCTTGGTACTGCCGATTTCTACCGTTACTTCAAGCGGTACCGACAGAATCATGTTCAGGTTATTGGATTGATCGGTCGTCAATACTGTTTCCTGCTCGTCGAAATTCTGATACGACGCGCTCTGAATCTCATATGACGGACTTTCGGGCTGGCGCATATTTCCGCCGCGGATGACCGGTGTGGGCTGCATCGGCGATGTCATGGGAACAGGCGGCGCACTGTACGCCGCGGCCGGAACACCGTAGGCCGTTTGCACAAAGCCTGCCTGCGGTTCGGGATAATACGCGGCCGGAGCGGCATAACCCGGCTGGGCCGGATACGGAGCCGGAGCGGGTGCTGCTGCCACAGGAGGCGCGGATGCCACAGGAGCCACAGGAGCCGCAGCTGCCGGGGCCGCAGGGGGCGCTGACTGAACCGGTGCAGACTCAGACGCATTTTCCAAAGAGGAACTGCCGAACCCAAAGCTGGAAATTAAATCCTTTGCCAGGCCAAGGCTCATAATACTGATGAATTCACTGTTTGTCAACTCTCCGATCATCAAATTAAAATGAATTGTGACAATCGGCTCGTCGTCGTTAAAATATTTCTTCTTGAACTGCTCGGGATTCTCAATTTTAAAAGAATCCGGCGGCGATATGTTAATCGGACGGTTCAGAAGCTGCGAGAGCGCAGTGGACGAAGCGCCCATCATTTGATTCATCACTTCGCAGATCGCACCAAGGCTCATTTCGTCCAGGACGAAATCTTCCTCAGAGTATTCTGTCTGCAGCAGCAGCCCGACAATAATGCGAACGTCCGATTCTTTGAGAACCATCACATTTGTTCCGTCCAAACCGCTGACATAATTGATTTCGACTGCCACGGCGGGCTCAAGGCCCTTGAACTCAAATTCCTGCGCCGTGACGATGGTTACCCGGGGTGTGGTAATATTCACGCGCTGTTCCAGCAAAGTGGAAACTGTAGTGGCAGACGACCCCAGGCTGATATTCATGATTTCGCCAATGCTGTCAATTTCCATTGGCGACATCAGTTCCTCGTGATTAGACCCATTAGGCTCCATAGAAATCACCTTTCCATTCGAAAATTATAAGATTTGATCGATTTTCACCGCGTATTTTTTCTTTTTGGTTCCGATCATTCCGGTAAACCATGGAAGATCTTCCACACATACCGTGATCCGGTTTTCTTCAAGCGGCGTATTCAGGGTGATCACGTCCCCAATCTGAAGACCTAAAAAGTCTTTCAGAGTGATTTGTGTTTTTCCAAGCACTGCCGAAACATAAAGCGGCGATGCTTTCAGGCCTTTCATGATGATCTCTTTGCGTTCCTGTTCCACCTCAGGGTCATCCTTACGCGGAATTTTGATATATTTGGAGTTAAAGACTTTAAAAATCTCCTCCAGCGAAGCGGCCGGCAGACATATATTCATATTCCCTTTTAAATTATCCTCCAGCGTGATCTCAATGACCACGATGGCGACGGATTCGTCGGGCTGTATCGACTGCATTAAACGCGAATTTGTTTCGATCATATCGAGCGTATGATCAATTTCGATGTAATTGGACCAGGAATTTTTCATCATAGTGAGCATCTGCTTAAACAGGTACTCCATAAGCGCAAGCTCAATATCGGTATAATCCCGGTCCACGTTGTATCCGGAGCCGTTTCCGCCCAGCATACGGTCAATAATCGAAAACGAAATCGGGCGAGACAGCTCCATCAGAATCTGTTTTCCGTCAATGCGATGCTCTTGATTGTGCATTCCGATCATCGCGACCAAAACGGAATCGTTGAGCGCATTGTTGAATTCCTTGTAGTCCTCTTCCTCTACCTGCAAAATTTCCATCTGGCACGAGATACGAAGCATACTGGCCAGCTGCAGGCTGAACATTCGCGCAAAGTTATCAAAAATATTATCCAATAACTTCAGCTGCTCCCGAGAGAACTTTTTGGGCGACATAAAGTCATATTCTTTTACTTTCGGGCCGTTTGATTGGGTTTCTACATCTTTAAAATCGACATTTCCACTTTGCAAACTGCCCAGCAACTCGTCGATCTGCTGCTGCGACAATATTTCCGCCATAGTACCACCAATCCCTCGTCAAGTTAAAATCTGCGGTATAAAAAACAAGTCCTGACCCTCGCGAAACACCCGAGGACAGCTCCGGAGGATCCGGACGGCCTCCCACAGGGAAAGCCTGGGCATGTGCCGCACTACAAAGTGCGAATAACATTCTGGAAAATCTTTCGATTGTAAACAATGACCTTTTGAACGATTTCTTCCGGCTTTTCTTTTACAAGAAAATATTTTCCGGTCGTCGTCGTCACTTTTGTTTCCGGAATCAGTTCAATGGTTTCGATCAGATTGCTGTTGAGAACAAACGCTACGCCATTCATATTCGTCAGCTCTACCATAATGCACATCCCTCTTTGATATGGGACCACCGTTCCTGAACCGACCCCGGCTCAGGAACGGCAGCCGCTTTCAATTATCGTTTCAGGTTGACCAGTGTTTCCAGCATTTCATCACTGACGGTAATCATTTTGGAGTTGGCCTGGAATCCTCTTTGGGTCATGATCATATCAGAGAATTCATTTGCCAGGTCTACGTTGGACATCTCAAGACCGCCGCTTCTCAGCACGCCGGTGTTGCTCTCACCCGGCGCGGTATAGGTGATCACGCCGGTGTTGTTGACCGCCTTGTAATAGGAGTTTCCTTCGTGCTGCAGAGCGTCGGGATTCGGAACGTTCGCAATGGCAATTTTACCGATAATTTTAATCGTTCCGTCGGTAGCCTCTCCGGTAATAGTACCGTCGGTACCGACAGAGATGTTTTTCATCTCGCCCTCTGTATTGATGATCTTTTTGACATACTGCGCTTTGTCTGTCGCACCTTCTCCCTCAAAGACCGCATTTTCTGTGATCTTCCCGGTAGTGGCTGTAATGGATTCATCCTTATTGGCTGCGCTGCCAGCAGTAGCACCTGTAATGCCATCCACTTTAATCAGTGCGGGGTCGAACATATTTCCAGTACCAAAAAAATCTTCCCATAAAACATTGTTTCCATCTTCATCCTTACCAAGGATATATTTATCGTCAGCATCTTTCGTACCGTCCGTCACAGTCCAGGTAGTATTCAAAGCTGTTGCCAGTGCACCCTTGTTCATATTATCAGAACCAAGGGTTACAGTGATTTTTTTTGTCTTTAGGTCGACATCTACCTTACCAGCGGCACTTGCATTATTACTATCTTTTACGATCTCAATCTGGTAGCCCTCAAGATAGCCGTCACCATTTTTCTCTTTGTTTTTGGCCCCCAAATCTATCTTGGTTGTTCCAATATTCACGACACTGGTCAAATAATCTACCGCATAACCGCACACAAAGTTACCGTTGCCATCGGTCAGATTGCCGTCGCCGTCGAAACCAAAAGTACCAACCTGGGTCAGGCGTTCATTTCCGGCTCCGTCCTTTACCACAAAATAGCCCTCGCCGTCGATGTACAAATCCATCGAGTTGCCGGTAGCCGCATAGCCGGTACGGGAATTCAGGATATCCACCGATGCGACCGAGGTGCCGTAACCGACCTGGGAGGCGTTGCTGCCGCTGCGGGTGCCGCTGGCAGAAGTGGAAGAGGAAATGGTCTGATAGTATACATCACGGAAGGTGGTGCGGGAAGATTTAAAGCCATAAGTATTGACGTTGGCAATGTTATTGCCGATGACGTCCATTCTGGTCTGATGGGATTTCAGACCGGTAACACCGGAAAAAAGTGATCTCAGCATAATATAATCTCCTTTTCTGTGTCCGGCGCCGTCGGGCTTATCTGTCGGTCAAAGCCCGGTAACTTCCTCTGCGAGGTCCGGTTACAATACAACGGCTCCGTCAATATTGGTAAACACGTTATCTGTCATTTCCCGATCATTCAGCATGGTAACAACAGTACTGCTCGGGACATTCACAATAAATGCCGTACTTCCGTCCAGAATCAGCGCATCGCGTACGCCTTTGGCTCTGGCTTTTTCTACCGCACCGCTGAGCTGTGTCAGCCTTTCGGGCGAAAGCTCAATAGAGCGGGACTCCAGTCTTTGAACAGCGTGCTTTGAAAAATTCAGCTGACTGTTTTTGGAAAGCGACTGGCGTACCAGCGCGGCAAATTCACTGTTCTGGGGATTTTCCTGCGTTTTCTGCGCCTGAGACGGCGACGGATTCGTCACACCGTAGCTCGGCGGGATCAACGCAGAATAATTTTTCTTAAATTCTAAATCGTTCATAGCGACTCCTTTTTGAAAGACTCAAAAAGCAGCTCATCCTTCGGCGTCCGGATCTGTAGAACCTGATGGGTCTGTATCATCGGAGGTTTCAGGATCGGTGGGTTCCGGATCTGCATCCTGCGAAAGAACCTGGCGTACAGCCGAAAGCGTATACTTCTGACCGTCGACGACCACCATGGCCTCGCCGGAAGCAAAAGTGCAGGAAGAAACGATCCCCGTGTTCTCCACTACGTTCCCGCTCACATCATAGCCGGTGACCTGAACTTTTTTACCTACCAGAGAAGCTGCATACTGGTAAGAGCCGTAACTCGCATCGTTGAACACTTCCATAATATTGGCAATCCCGTATGACCTGCCGTTGACTGTAACGGTCGTGTCGCCGGACGAATAATCGGCCTGAGTGACGACACCCATGTCTGAGACATACTTGCCGGTGGCATCATACATCGCGACGCTGACCTTTTTTCCAATGAGCGAGCTGCCATACTGATAGCTTGCATACTGGTTCAGGTTTTCCAGAGCCTGCAATGAAGTGAACTGTGCCATCTGAGCCACAAACTCGGTATCCTGCGTCGGGTTCAGAACATCCTGATTCGAAAGCTGTGCCGCAAGCAGGCTTAGAAACTGCTCAATGCTGAGAGAAGACGAGGAATTGGCACTGCTTCTTTTGGTGGATGCGCTGCTGTAACTGTTGATTTGGCTGATATCCAATGGGACACCTCCTTCGTTATAGGATGCTGCTCTGTTCCTTCATCTGCTGAAGAACACTGAGGAAATCTTCTGTCGTTTCCTGTTCCTGATGCTGCTGACTCTGCTGCTCATCCTGCTGCTGACCGGAGGATTCCTGCTCCTGCTGATAATAGGCGGGGGCGTCCTGCGGCGGCTGCGTCACCTGAACGGGCTGGCCAACAGCTGATTCCAGCAGAGAACGGATTTCACCGGACCCGGATGCCAGCAGGCTTTGTGTTCTGGGGCTGTCCGCCAGAATATCCACCACCAACAGGCCCTGCTCCATTTTAAGAGAAACAGAAATCTTGCCGAGATCCTGCGGGAACAGCTCCATGCGGAAGCTGTTGTTCTTGGCCTGAACATTTTTGACGATCTGTTCCGTCAGATGTGCGGCCGTACCGGCAGAAAGCTTGGACGAAGCGGAAGCATGCGCCGCAGAGGATGCGGAAACGGAATCGTTCTGACTGACGAACAGAGCCGCGAAATCGCTGTGCTGCTCAGAAGTGTTCCCCGTTGTATCGGCGGGCTTGTCCTGCGTATGGCCGGATAAGGCGGAGCCGAGATTGTTCTGCTGGGTCTGCACTGGAACAGGCATTGCGGCGGCTGTGCCGGGAGCGTCTGCCGAAAGAGCGGGAATTCCCTGAACCGCCTGATTCCCTTTCTGCTCTGTTTTGGAAGAAGCGGAAAGCGGATCGGCTGTCTGTACCGCAAGCTGCGGGAGCACCGTTTCCTGTACGATCGGCTGTACGGGCGTTTCCGTCTGCTGCGGAGTGAGGAACTGTACCGGCGACTGCGCCTGCATTTGCTGGATTGTCTGCTGCGCGGCAGGGGGATTCGCCGTCTGGGCTGCCGGTACGGTGGGCTGCGTCTGCGGGCTTATCTGCTGCTGAAGAAGCTGCTGCAGCGTCACGCCTGTCTTTTCCGCTGCGGAACCGATGGCTATGAGAGCTGTCTGAACTGTTTCAGAAGAAGCGGAAAGCACCTGCGGGGCCGCAGTCAAAAGATCTGTCGAGGACTGTACATTCTGTTCTGCAGAAGGGGGATTTCCCATCAGAAGCCAAAGCATCAGCGGAGAAACGATGTTGTTTTGCGGGCTGGCCTCCGGCAGTTTTTCTTCTTTCGCCGCGGAGAGCGCTTCTTCGCCCGACGTCTGTGTATCTGCTTTTCCGGTTTCGTCCTTCGGCTCTTTGGACGCTTTGGACGGAAGAGAATTTTCGGCCTTTTTCAGAGCGTTTTTGAAGCTGGCTGTTTCCGGCTGAACTTTCTCTTTGGGCTCTGCCTTTGGCAGGCTGATTTGCTGTACACTGATTTGTTGCACCATTGATTTTCACCTCCTTCCAAATATTACTATATCAAATAAACTTCAGAAAGGATCAGGAAACTTTAATCCCCTGCGAAACAAATTCTTCGATTTCCAGCTCCTGCTGCTTGCGGCAGCCGGCGTTGTATTCATCGAACTGTTTGTCGCGCAGTTTTTCCAGACCGGATATCTCCTGATTCGTCTGAACGACGCTTGCCTGTTTTTCTTCCACCTTGTTTCGCAGCTCGACCCGCTGCGTTTCCAGGCGGCGGATATTCAGCTCCATAGAGCGGAAGTACATTTTATAAACTGCAATGTCTCTGGCGTTCAGGCCGGAAACCATGGCGCGGGACATTTCTTGATTCAATTGAGACAGTTCCAGCTTCAGGCGCTGAATCTCGTGATCAAGGTCACGCAGGCCGGCCCGCAGAGCGGACAGCTCCTGCTTTTTGACATCCAGCTCCTGCTCATGAAAACGGAGGACTTTTTCCAATGTAAACACAAATTTTTTCATTTTTTTGTTACATCTCTTTCATCATTTGAATGGTGTCCTCAAAAGAAAAACATTCATTCACCTGCTGGCATAAAAACTGATTGACGGAATCCATCTTTTTGACCGCCTCATCCAGGCGGAAGTTCAGCCCCGGCTTGTACGCTCCGATCGAGATCAGATCTTCGTTCTGCCGGTAAACAGAGAGCCAGTTGCGGATTTTGCCCGCGGCCTGGCGGTGATCCTCCGGCACAATATCGTTCATCAGGCGCGAAATGCTGGCGTTGACGTCGATGGCCGGGTAATGATTTTTGTGTGCCAGCTCTCTGCTGAGCACGATATGTCCATCTATAATACCGCGTACGGTATCGGAAATCGGCTCATTGGTATCGTCGCCCTCCACCAGAACCGTATAGATGCCTGTAATGGAGCCTTGCTTAAAGTTGCCGCTGCGCTCGAGGAGCTTTGGCAGCTCTGAGTAAATACCGGGCGTGTACCCGCGTGCGATGGGGGGTTCCCCCGCCGCCAGCCCGATTTCGCGGTGGGCCATGGCAAATCGGGTCAAGGAATCCATCATCAGAAGAACATCCTTGCCCTGATCCTTGAAATATTCCGCGACGGCGGTAGCTACCATCGCACATTTCAGACGGTACATCGCCGGCTGATCCGACGTTGCCACCACCAGAACGGAACGCGCGAGACCCTCGGGGCCAAGATCCTTTTCCATGAACTCGGCAACCTCGCGTCCGCGCTCGCCGACCAGAGCGATCACATTGACATCCGCGGTAACGTTTTTGGCGATCATCCCCATCAGGGTGCTTTTTCCAACGCCGCTGCCCGCGAAAATCCCCATTCTCTGGCCTTTGCCGATGGTCAGCATGCCGTCGATCGCCTTGATGCCGAAGGTAAGCCGCTCGCTGATGCGGGGCCTCTCCAGCGGATTAATGTAAGCTGAATCGACCCCGTAGCGTTCTCCCATTGGGAATTCGCCCTTGCCGTCGATCGGGCGGCCGGTCGCGTCGATGATTCGCCCGATGAGAAAATCCCCAACCGGAATCCACAGCTTTCGGCCGGTGGAACGAACCAGACTGCCGAGACCTACCCCTTTCACATCGCCATAGGCGACCAGAAGAACATTCCCGTTTTTAAAGCCGACTACCTCCGACAGAACCGGAGGAGAGTCCTGCGTGCCGTCGATGGTGCAGATATCGCCGACGTTCGCAGAAATGCCGCTGACTTCAATCATTGAGCCGACAATGTTGGTGACTTTCCCCTTGCAAACTACGGAGTCCATCTCCAACAGGCGCTCCAGCCGTTCGTCCAGCGTCATTTGCTCTCCCCCCTTTCCGTATTGTTATAAATGAAGCTCGTAAGAAATTTCCCTCAGCTGCGTCTCTACCCCTGCATCCAGCTGGCGATCCGGCAGATCGATCTGGCAATCCGAATCCTTCATCGAAGCGGAAGGCACGATGCGCAGGTTCTTCGAAACCGCCTGCAGGCGTTCCATCAGCTGAGGATCCGCCTGAAGCAGCTCTGCCGCTTTGGGGGAAACATGAATGCACGCCCATTCCTGATCGTGATATTCCTCCAGCACGCCGGACACGATCGCGGGAACCGCGATCCCGTCGCTGACCTCCTGATGAAGTACCTTGCGGGCAATCTGCATGGACAGCACTTCGATCCCCGACCGGAATTCCTCCAGAATCTGCAGTTTGCTCTGCTCCAGGTCTTCGATCAGCCGGGCAATTTCCCCGCGCTGCTGATCGGATTGCTCCTGCAGTTCCTGGATTCCGGCCTCGCGGCCTTCCTGCAGGCCCTGCTCATAGCCCTTTTCAAAGCCTTCGCCATGTCCCTGCTCAAAGCCCTCAGCACTGCCCTTGGAAAACCCCTCCTGGTAGCCCGCGGCTTTGATGCGGGACGCTTCTTCATTCATCTGCGCCGTAGATTCCCGCAGCTGATTCATGGTGTAGCTGCGGGCATTTTCCACGATGTTTTTTGCCTGCTCCAAAGCCTCCTGCAAAATGGCTTCCTGACTTTGTCCGGCATCCCTGCGCACCGCGGGAATCCCCGCATCATTGTGCCTTTGGCTCGAGGCCAGTTCTGAAAGCTTAACCTCCCGCACCCCGGAATTGGTATATTGCGAAGCTTTGATGACGTTAGGCAATGAACTCATCCTTTCCGCCCTTCACAATCACTAGCTCGCCTTCGCTCTCCAAGCGGCGGATGATACCAACAATGCGCTGCTGCGCTTCTTCCACGTCACGCAGCCTGACATTGTGTGTATACTCCAGATCGGAGCGGACACTTTCGCTGGAACGCGTAGACATGTTTTTGAAAATTGTTTCGGCCACTTCTTTGTTGGCTCCCTTGAGCGCAAACACCAGGTCTTTGGAATCCACCTCGCGCAGGAAACGCTGGATAGACATGTCGTCCAGAGCGGTAATGTCCTCGAATACGAACATTCTCTTGCGGATTTCTTCGCACAAAGCCGCGTCCTTGCGGGTCAGCTCGTCGAAAATATACTTCTCGTTCGCTCTGTCCATGTTGTTCATGATATCCGCAATGTAATTGACACCGCCGATCTCGGTAAAATCCAGAGACATGAGCGAAGAGAATTTCTTCTCAAGGTTCTGCTCTACAATTTTAACGATCTCAGGCGAAGTCCGATCCATCGTCGCAATTCTCTCGACGACCTCAAGACGGACATCCTTGGGCAGCTCCCCGATGACATTGGCCGCCTGATCCGCACTTGTGTAAGAGAGAATCAGAGCGATCGTCTGCGGGTGTTCATTCTGGATAATTGCAATGATGTTTTTATAATCCGCCTTGCGGATGAACTCAAACACCTTTGTCCTTAAATTGCGTGTGACCCTCTCCAGCAAAGAGCTCGCCATCTGCGGGCCGTATGCCTTCTCCAGAACGTTGCGCGCGTATTCCACGCCGCCCTCTGTAATCACCTTCTGTGTCAGGCAGACCTGATAGAAGTTATCCAGCGTATCCTCCACGTCCTGGGCGGCAAGCTGGTCGAGCCTCGCAATTTCAAACGTAAGCTGCTCTACCTCGTCCTCTTTTAAATATTTGTAGATTTTCGAGGCATTTTCAACGCCGATCGCAACAATAACGGATGCGGCTCTCTGAGGTCCTGCCAGTTTTGTCTCACTCATTAAAGTCATCACCCCTCAGCCATGTTCTGATCAACTGGGCCGCGATTTCAGGATTCTGAGCAGCGAAATCTTTCAGCTTTCCGCGCAGAACTTCCTCTTTACCCGACCGCGCTTCACGGGATTTTTCCAGAGCTTCCAGAGCTTCTCTTTTGCTCCGGAGTGCATCCTCGGCTTCTTTTCTCGCCTGTTCTCTCGCCACAACTTCCGGATCCTCCTCTTCTTCCTCCGGATCCTGACCGCTGACCGGCGTCAGCCCATAGAAGTCTTCAGGCACAGGAATCTCTTCGCCCTCGGCCTCCACCATTTTTCTCTTTCTGGCCCTGGAAACCGCCAGAAGAATCACAATCAGAAGGAGCAAAGCCGCTGCGCCGATTCCGACAAAGATCAGAATCCGGGTCATTTCGGGAGTAATCAGCCCATTCGACGCTGTTTCTGTGGCCGGCTTCTCCGCAAACGGAGCATTGTACACGACAACCTTGGAGGGATCGATCGCGGCCGCATGGGCCACCAGAGACGCAATCTGCGTGCGCTGGGTATCGTTCATCATCTCCTGATTGATCACCACTGAAATCGTCATATCCTTAATGCTGGCCGCATCGCCCTGAATCTGTTCCTTCACCTGGCTGACCAGATATTTATACGATTTTTCGTCCTTGGTGTATATGGTGTTTCCGTCCACTGTTACACCGGGATAAGTAGTGATGTCGGAGTTGGTCTCTGCCCCGGCTGCGCCGCCCGAGCCGCTGCCTGCGCGCTCTTGCTCCGTCGTTTGAGACGATTCGCTGACTACACCCGTATTTCCGTCTTCCGTCGACGGCTTATAGGTAATAATCTCCTGTATTTTTTTATCAACGTCCATCACGCTCTTCGCGGTAACCCCAACATTATTGGCTCCGAAAACGGGGCCCAGCACCTTCATGACGCTGCTTTCCACATCGCTTTCATACGCCTTTTCGATGGTTCTTTTAAACTGAGACAGATCCACCTGGCTGCTGCCGTCGCTTTCACTGCCCAGCTCTTCACCGCTGGAGGTATCAATAACCGCCACGTTGTCGACGGTAAGGTTCGGTACGCTTTTGGAAACCAGCTGTTTGATGCCGTTGACCTGCTTTGTATTGAGCGAGTTCTCCCCGTACAAAGTGACGGAAACAGACGCTGTGGTCTTTGCGGAATCCTGGCTCCAGGCATAGGTGTTTTCTTCCGGAATGCTGATGGTTACGTTGGCGTTCTTCACGCCGTCGAGCGTTTTAATGACCGCTTCCAGCCTTTGATTGAGCTGGTATTTCTCGATCGTCTTTTTCTCGTAGTCCGTAGTCATCACATCGGTGTTTGAGGTAAAGAAATCGTAATTCGGTGCGGATTTCGGGTAACCCATATTTGCCAGATCCATGCGCAGGGCATTCTCTTCATCCTTCGGCACCAGAATCGTGCCGTTCTTTTCCTCATAATTGACGCCGCGGTTCCCAAGCTCGGTCATCACCTCAACGGCTTCCTGATGCTCCAGGCCCGGGTAAAGCACAACAAAGGGCTGGCGATTCAGTAAATATGCGGCCAATACGGCAATTAGTACAACTCCCGCCAAGCCGCTGATCCATATCATTTTTCTCTTTTTCGATTGATTGCTCCAAAAGGTTTTAATCGGTTCGATATATTTTTTTAGTTGTTCATTCATGGTTCACCCTGACAGACGCCTTTCCAAACAAATGTAGTAAGAATGCGACGAAAAAGTCCGGAATCTAAACACTCATTCTCATAACTTCGTTATAAGCATCCAGCGCCTTATTTCTCAGTTGAACCAAAAGCTGAACGGACATGGTTGCTTTTTGTGATGCAATCATAATATTATGCAGGTCATCCGATTGACCGGTCGCCAGCTTATATACCTCGTCCTGTACGGCCTGATCCGTTTCCTTCACGTTGTTTACCGCGTCCTGAAACAGGGACTGAAAGGGCAGCTCCGCCTGATCCGCGGCCTTGGTGGTCTGGTTAAGCTCCTCCAGCAATTGGATCGGCTGTATTGGTGTTATCATCATAATGATCTATCTCCCCATCTCCAAAGCTTTCACAGCCATGTTTTTCACCGCATTGAACATTGTCAGATTCGCTTCATAGGCCCGGGTTGCCGCCATCATATCCACGGTTTCCTTGACCGGATCCACGTTAGGCATCATGACGTACCCGTCTGCGTTGGCATCCGGGTGTGTCGGGTCATACACCGGCGTTAAATCGCTGGGATCTTCCGCGACCTGAGCAACCTGCACGCCCCGGCCGACCTGTTGAAGCTGATTTTGAAAAATGCGGCGAAAGCGGGACTGATCTTCTCCCTGCGTCTGAAGTACGACAAGCTTTCTGCGGTACGAACCGCCGTTTTCCGTACGGGTGGTTGACGAGTTCGCCATATTTTCCGATATAACATCCATTCTGAAGCGTTCCGCCGTCAAAGCAGAAGCACTGATGTCCAAAGAACTTAAAAAAGCCAAACACATTCAGTCCTTTCTGTAATTGTTAACCCTTGCCGTCTGTGATCACATAACGCAGCCGTGAAAAGTAATCGGAAAGCTCTCGCAGAGAATACATATAATTGATCTGTGTTCTCGCAAGCTCTGCGTTTTGCTGCTCCGCATCCACATTGTTGCCGTCCATTCGCTGGGACAAAGCCTGCGAAACCGTTACCTGCGGCTGTGTACCGTCAATCGCCTGCAGCAGTTCCGATCTTTTTTGCGATGATTGCGAAGAAAGGCTCTTTTGCAGTTCCTCTTCAAAGCTGACCTCCTTGCTTTTGTAGCCGGGGGTCTCCCAGTTTGCCAGATTACCGGAAATTGCCTGCTGACGCATCCAAAGTCCGTTCAAATCTTTGGTTAAAAGATTAATGGGAACACTGTTCAGCCAGTCCATATATACATCTCTCACTTTCCGACCCAATTTTATTAAAATTCTCTAAAAAAACTTAAAAAAAGGAAGAATAATTTGAGTCTTATTCGACTCCTAATTTTGTATAAACTATTAAGTTTTTGTGACCGGATTTAAACTAATTATATACATCGAATCGACAATAGTCAACTTATTTCTGCAAAGTTTAACCTATTATTCCTACATTATTTTCCAAACTTTCTCCTTTAAAAAACCACATCTATTAATGTAAAAGAAAATGGAAAAAAAACCACGGTTAAAAATGCAAGAATTGTTTCATAAAAATACGGCTATTTCTGGCAGAACCCTATAAAAATAATCTTGCAGTTGCCAAAAATCCACTAAACTGTTATGTGTTCGTGCCGATATTATGGATATGAGGTGAATGAGATGAGAATTGAGAATCAAGGATACGTGTCAAATACGGCCAGCAGCGGCTATGTGAATAAAGCGTCACAGAACAGCGAGCTGAACCGCCAGCAGACAAACGGAGCAAAGCTGGATAAAATCTCCGCCCCGTCCAGACGCGACACGATTGAAATTTCTCAGCGCTCTCAAACAGAGCGCCCCACTCTTGTAC
>JAEXDU010000078.1 GCA_023401495.1 Bacillota bacterium | reverse complement strand
TCCTAATACAGCGCATTTCCGGTACTGTTTAGTATAAATCGGTGCCGGTGGTTTATGTGGTTTGCTGCTAAAAAAGTATTTTGTGTCAGAATCAAAGTACAACCATATAATGTTGTTAAGGCAACTTTTCGCCAATTGTATCAAGCGAGGGATGAGCTTATATGCCCTATAATGAAAGAGAACTGCTGGCAAGGCTGATCAAATGCGAAGCCGGAGGCGAAGGCGACAACGGAATGAACGCCGTGGCCACCATTGTACTAAACCGAGCCAATGTTCCTTACGGCGAATTTTTTCGGGTCAGTCAGGGCGGCAGCATCCGCAACATTATCGAACAGCCCGGCCAGTTTACCTGCATGATGACTACTGTGGGCGGGCAATACAATGCGCAGAACGTTTACAATATGGATCCGGAGGAGATTCACTACCAGATTGCCGATGCTATCATGGCCGGCAATGTGTTCGCCGGCGTTGGAAACAGCCTGTTCTACTTCAATCCATACCGTCCTACCTGCCCGGATAACTTCCCACCCGGCGGCGTCGGCACATTTTACAGCCATATCTACCAGCACTGCTTTTACGCTCCCACAGAAAAATACCAATTCACATAATGAGGTGACATCACCATGAATCAACCAAACATGGGCTACAGTGCGGTTTATTCCCAAACCGGACCATGCCCTTCCTGCGGGATGCCAGCTTGGCAGCCCGCAGCACAAACCACACCACAGACCATGAGTGCGCAGAGTCAAATGGCGGCACAAATTCCCCCGCAGCCCATGCCGTCCATGACTCCTACCATTTCCCCCACGCCATACCAGCAGGTCAGCTTTCAGCAGCCGGCCGGTGCATCTCCCTCCACGGCGCTGGCACAGGTTCCCCCCGTTTCCGGCTCCACCGGCTTTGTGCCCAACACGCCACCGGAAACCTTCAGCGGCGCGATAACCGACCTGAACCAGCCGATGCCCATGACGGTAGAAAGCCTGCAATATCTGAACGGCTTCCTGCGCACCCAGATCGGACGACGCGTGCGGGTGGAATTCCTGCTGGGCACCAACACCATGACCGACCGCTCCGGCACATTGCTGGGCGTCGGCGCAAACTATATCCTGATCAATGAATCCGACACCGACGATCTTTTGGCCTGCGATTTTTACAACATCAAATTTATCCGCTTCTATTATTGAGCCGCGGGTACTCACTTTCCCCGCACCTCTGTCCCGCCTGGCTGTATGATCAGCCTTGGGAACAGAGGTGCTTTTTGCTGTGCCTTTCCTTTTTTGCTGCCCGGAGGCTATAATAGATTCAAATAATTTTAAAATCGTTATAAATTTTTTTATTTAAAAGTAACTTTTCCCCTTCGGCAATCGTTTTATTTGTGAGAGGAGTGATGAAATGCAGGATCAGGAAGAGTCTCTACTTGCACAAAAGTTTGACGACTACGGCGCCATGCTGTTCCGGATGTGCATGGTTCTGCTAGGAAACCAACAGGACGCCGAGGACGCAGTACAGGACACCTTTGTGCGTTATTGGAAAACGCGTCCTGATTTTCAAAGCGCTGAACACGAGAAAGCCTGGCTGATCCGTGTCGCGGCGAACAAAAGCAAGGACAGGCTCCGCAGTTGGTTCCGCCGGTCCACCACCGGGATGGAGGCGCTTGAGGGGATCGCAGAATACCCGAACGACCTTTTTGTACTGGAACAGCTGGCCGCCCTTCCATATAAAGACAAAACGATTTTATATCTGCATTATGTGGAGGGATACCGGCTAAAAGAAATCGGCGATTTGCTTGGCATGAAGGAAAATGCGGTAAAAGCTGCCGCCCGGCGCGGCAGGGAAAAATTGAAATTACAGATAAAGGAGGCTTCGGCAGAATGAACGAACAAGATCTCAAACGAGCCGCAGAGCGAATCCAGATGGATGCCGCGCTGAAAGACAAGGTCATGGCTGCCGCCATTTCTCCCCGGCAGAAGCACACCGCGCACCGCCTGCAGAAAGCGATCCTGTGCTTTGGGGCGATTCTGGTTCTGGTGCTGGGCGGTCTTTGGGGCAGGCTGAATCCATTTTCTTCCCCCGACAAAAACCAGTTTTCGCTGGTGGTCGCGGCGGCTGAACAAAAAGAAAGTACAATGAAAAAGGGAGAACCCATCAAACTGCAAACATACAGCGCCAATTACTATGCCCCGCGGACTCTTGATCTGCCGGACGGATCTCAGGAATGGCAGATTTATAATGTGTTTGGATTAAACTGCAGGGGAGAAAATATTAAAAGCATCACCTATGAATCCGACCGCATTGATTTTGCGAAGATCGTTATTTTAAATAAAAAGCAAGCAGACGATCTTGCGAAAGAGTTTATGGAAATCGATAATAAAAAGGGAGATTACTACGCCAAAGACTATGCAATTGATCCCTGGGCGCTTGACATGACGGGGACAAACCCCGAAAACTGGAATATCCCCAGGTATTTTAATCTGGAAAAGTACTCCAAGGAAGACCCGACACAAGTGGAATGGGGTTATAAAACAGTAGGTAAAAGCTACACCATCGCCTATGAAGATCAGAATGATTTCGGAAAACAGTATGGCTATAAGCTGTCCAGCCATGTTTCTGCCGAAGCGCTGGCAAAAGTAAATGCCGAGTGGGCCAAAATCACAGCTGGTTTAAGTAGTGAACAACTGGAAAAACTGAGAGAAGACCCTTCTTTTAAAGACCCATGGATCGAATTTGAGTCCAGCATATTGTCGGGTATGACTTCACAGATCGATGGGAGTATATTGCGCATTACCGTAACCTTCAACGACGGTTCCACACAGACGCGCAACGTCAGGCTGAATGCCGATGAAGATGGGTTTGATCTAACGGCAACGCTGCTGGATTAAAATATCCGTTATAATAATCTTTGCCGACGAAATTCTATTATAAAATAAGCAGAGGGCGGATTCCAAATGGAATCCGCCCTCTTTAAATCGTATCTCTTTGGTACGCGTGACAAAAAGATGTTGCTTTCCCGCAAAGCAGAGAATCATTCGCCCCAGTACTGCAAAGCGATTTTTTGACCCTGATCGATTTTTGCCCACTGCTCGTCTTCCGTCAGCTCGTTGCCGCCGTCGCAGGAGGCAAAGCCGCACTGATGCGAAAGAAGCAGGCGCTCTTTCGGGATAATCTGGGACGCCTCGTCCAGCAGTCTGAGCACGCGGGCCTCGTCATCCAGAGTATTCGTTTTGCTCGAAAGCAGGCCGAGCACGATTTCTGTGTTGGGTTTCTCCTGGAACACGGCAAGCGCTTCCAGCGAGCCAGCTCTGTCGTCGTCCCACTCCAGGAAGAAACGGTCGTATTTCAGCTGCTTCAGGAACAGGTTGGCGATCTTGATATACGAGCCGCCGCCCATGTTGCGGGAATCGTAGTTTCCGCGGCAATTGTGTGTCCACACTTTCAGCCCGAGGCTATGGCCAAAATCAATGATCGTGTTGTTGATATCAATAAACTCCGATGCCAAGGCGCGAACCGTATCCTGATCGATATTCTCGCCCGTATACGGGGAATTGGGGTTATCGTCGGCAAAAATCTCCCACAGGCAGTCATCGAACTGCAGAATCTTTCCTCCTGCCGCGGCATATTCCTCAACGAATTCTTGATACGCCTGAACAAGGCCTGCCTTTAACTCCTGGGTTGTGGCGTAAACGGAATCCTTGCCGCCGATATTGTCAGACCACGAAAGCTCGCCGAAGATATGCGACGGTGACGGAACACAAATCTTTGTTTCTTTGTCGCCCGCAATGGACTGAAGCTTTTTGAAAACCTGAATAAAATGGTGGTTCCGGCCGCTCAGGGGCCCGGTAATGCGCAGACCGATATCGCGGCGCGTTTCGTATTTCTGGGTTTCATCCTTGTCGCGGAAGAAATAACCGTGATCGGCAATATAACGGCTGATGCCATTCAGGCCCCAAACAAAATCCAGATGCCACATGGACTTCGAGTATTCTCCGTCTGTAATAATTTCAAGCCCGTGCTGAATCTGCTGATTCACCACATCTTTGGTTGCTTCAAACTCGCATTCCTCATACCCTTCAAAATCATTGTAGAACGGGTAAGTAATATCATCGCGCTGTTCAATCTGATGTTTATAGCTCAGCAGTTTTTGGGGGCGCAGTAAACTGCCGACTGTTTGAAATCTCTTGCTCATTGAGAAGCCCTCCTAAGTGTTTGATGAAGCTATTATAACTCATAACAAAACATATATGGTAACTCCATTATCCTATATTCCGTTATAGTTATTGCCTATACCCCATACTTGCCTCTATCTACATACAATAATATTTGTGATTCATTATGAAGAGGAGCTGCCCCGTAAAGGACAGCTCCTCTCTCCAATTTACGATATGCAGGTTCTACACGATTTGCCATACAATCGCGTTTTCCTGATCGCACTCTCGTTTGCATTACAAATAAAGCAGCTTTTTCACCTGCGCCATTTCAGAGGTGGTCTGGCTGTTTTCCAGGAACGCGGCAGAATACAGCATAAACCCGTTTGAGCCGAGGCTCCTGCTTTTCTGAATCTGATACGCCATTACAGAACCGGGGGTCATCCAGGTGCCGCCGTCCACACTGGAATCGGCCTTATACAGCGCCAGGCCGAAATACAGCTTCACGCTTGGGTTCGTTACCAGCTTCCGCCAGGTGACCGCCGTTGCGTCGAAGGGCATCACCGCGTTGCTGGAATTGACATACAGCTGCGGGCAAAGATAATCCACGTACCCGGCCTGACTGCCCCACGTAGAAACGTCGGCGCCCATGTTCCGGTTGTTCTGGAGATTGGCCTGCGGAGAAATTCCGAACAAAACGGTCGATTTTGTCTGCTTGACTGCTGAATATACCTGTGAGACCAGCGTATTGATGTTCTGACGCCGCCAGTCGGCTACAGACAGTGACGTTCCGCTATTAAGGTACGATACGCTGTCAATTGTGGAGGCCGTGGTGGGATAAAAATAATCGTCGAACTGAACGCCGTCCACATCATAATTCTGAACGATCTCGCGCACACCGGATACGATCCGGTCACGCACCTCGTCGATGCCGGGATTATAATACCACTCGCCGTTCCATTCCATCGTCCAATTCTGCTTCGAGGCATCGTTCTTCCAAATCACCGCCGGATTATCGGAAGAAAAGGTCTTCGGCAGCCCTTTTAAGGAAACGCGCAGCGGGTTCACCCAAGCGTGGAATTTCAGCCCCGCCTGATGCGTGGCCTGAATCATATAGGCCAGCGGATCGTACCCAGGCGACGTTCCCTGCGTACCGGTGAGCAGGTGCGACCACGGATAGTAGGCAGAGGGATACATCGAATCCCCGAACGGGCGCACATGAACGATCAGGGTATTCATGCCGCTGTTCTTCGCCTGTGCGACAAGGGTGTCAAATTTCTTGCGGAAGGCCGCTTCACTCCGATCGGCCTGCCCGCTCATGTCAAGGCTCATATACGGTATCCACACCGCGCGCATCTCGCTTTGTGAAGACGCCGTGCCGATCACTGTGATGGAACGGTTGGCCTCGCCTTGCTTTTGCACGCCTTTTTTCACCGTAATACATACAGAGGCGTGAACACCGTACACCTCAGAAGTAATGTAGGTGGTTCCTTCTTTCAAGGCTGTGACACGGTACTTGTCTGTTCCGGCAATCCGGCTAACCTTAGCGACGGAATCGCGTGAGGAATACACCACAACATCAGAGGAACTGACGTTTGCGCCGCTCACCGACACCTTAATGTCGTAAAGATTTCCGGGTGCCATCTGGTAGCTTCTGGTATCCATCACCAGCGTGCGCGTCGCCGTACTCTGCTGCGCCCCCGCCTGTATCCCCGACAGCACCAGTATCACGGCGGTCATCAGGACGGCGAGGCATCTTCCCCATACAGATCGCTTTTTCATCATTCTTCTCCTTTTGCTGTTCGGGCCTGACTCTCTGCAAAACGCACCGGGCATTTGAAAAGGTCATATCCGTCTTTTTCCAATGGATTATTTTTCATTGGTTTTATTTTCATTATAAAGATAGTAAGAACCCGACACAATAGGGAACCCGCAATTACTAAATATTCCCTGCGCTTGAAAATGCTGCGGTTTTCCTTTCCAAAGCTTTACTCTGCTGGCTAATGTTACCGTCAGAGCGGTAGACGTATAGATTTTATTTTCTTTTTGGATAGCAAAAAAGGAGAACTGAGAGATATTCTTCCGAGGGATGCAATGGAAAGCATTATCGATCAAAAGGAGGACAGCTTTAGCTGTCCTCCTTTTGATTATGCCTTGCAAAGTGTTTTTTCTTGTAAGAGAAAAAGCACCCATAAAACAGAAAAGCAATTTCTGCTGATAAAAATTCTATCGCAAAAAATCGAATCCAATTTTGATTAAAAATTTAAATCAATATAATCAAATTTATTCGTTTTACAAATCAGTAAGCAGCCAATATAATGAATTTGAAATCCAAATGTTGAAATATTTTGAACAATTTTGTCGCGTTTTGTCAATTCAGCCCTCAGCAGACGTAGATTAGGCGTCTGGAAGAATCGCAGGCTCTTCCGCGCAGAGGGACATGTTCTCCTACCCCCTATGTTTCCGGAACAGGAAACCGCTCCGCCGGCGCGCGGGCCTTGCACAAGGAAAAGCGGCATATGGCTCTCTGCCGAAATCTTTGTGTCCCAGCCGGTCGAGTGTATCATAATTTCAACTGCAGGAGGTATGAATGATGTATGAATTGAAGCTTGATATTTATCAAATATCAGGACTCGCGGCAATCATGTTCTGGGTAGGTAACTACCTGCAAAAAAAGATCCCCTTTCTTTTAAAGTATTGTATTCCTGCGCCACTGATCGGGGGCCTTCTTTTCGCTATTTTCAACACCATTATGAGCAGCACAGGGGTGATGCAGATCACCTTTGACGGTACGCTGCAAACGTTTTTCATGACTGTGTTCTTTACCACCATAGGCTTTACCGCCAGTTTTCCCATTCTGAAAAAGGGCGGCAAGCAGATTCTGATCATTCTGGTTCTGACTCTTATCATGATTGTGGCTCAGAATATCATTGGATGCGGAATTGCCGGCGCATTTGGGCTGGATGCCCGTCTGGGGCTGACCGCCGGTTCCGTCGCTCTGGTAGGGGGCCCCGGAACAGCGGCGGCATTCGGAGCACTGATGGATGGTATGGGAATTACGGGCAGCAGCACACTGGGACTGGCGGCGGCAACCTTTGGCCTGGTGATGGGTTCTGTCATGGGCGGCCCGATTGCCCACAAAAGAATCGTTCAATTCAACCTGCGTTCCAACGAAACGGTTGAGGAAACAGAGGATATCAAGGAAGAAGAATCGTTTGCCTCCACCGCATCCAAGTTCGTTCAGTCTGCGATGCTGCTGGCGCTGGCGATGGGCGTCGGTTCCGTTGCGTCAATTTTACTGAGCAAAACGGGGATGACCTTCCCATCCTATATCGGCGCCATGCTGATGGGCGCGATTATACGCAATATTTTAGATGCGATGGGAAAATCCTTTCCCGAGCCGGAAAACGATGCGCTTGCAAATATTTCGCTGTCTTTATTCCTGACTATGGCCCTGATGAGCCTGAAGATATGGCAGCTGGTGGATCTGGCAGTGCCTATTATGGTAATTCTTGCTGCCCAGGTAGCCTTTATGTTTATCTTCTCTTACTGGGTCGTTTTCAACATTGCCGGTAAAGACTATGAATCGGCTGTGGCGACTGCCGGTTATATTGGATTCAATATGGGCGCAATGTACAACGCCATGGCGAACATGCAGGTTATTACTAAGCAGTACGGACCTGCCAGAACCGCATATTTCGTCGTACCTATCGTGGGGATTTTCTCCGACTTCTTCAACGCCGTAATCATTACCAGCTTCCTGAATTTCTTAGCCTAACCCGCTTATATGCCTATTGACATAAACGCCACAAATTCTCTATGACCCAAGAGGGGCTGATCTTTCGATCAGCCCCTCTTGGGTCATGTCGTTCTGTTCTGCAAAAACCCGTCCTGAAAAACCCGATCCTGAATCAACTGAATCAGGCTGTCCATGGGCGGGGTCACCCACTTGCTCTTGTGGTAAAACACCTGGCTCCAAAGCTGAACCGCGCAGTCCTCAACAGGCAGAATCACCAGTTCCCCTTTTTGAACACTGCTCCTTACCACGTATTCCGGCAGGAAGGAGATTCCCAGCTTCTGCTTTAGCAGAGAAACAATGCTCACGCTGTTGTCTATCTCTAAAAACGGCGCGATATACAGATTCTTCTGCGCAGCCTCTTCCTCCAGGGCCCGGCGGTAAATCGCCTTCCGCTCCGGCAGGATCATCGGCTGCCGCACTACATCGGCAAGGCAAACCGGCCCGCACCCTATCAGGGGGTGCTCCGGATAAGTAACGAACACGATATTGATCAGATGCGCACAGGCCCGGATAAAATCCCTTTCCGTGGTCTTTTTGCCCAGAAAGAAAATCATGTCCAGCTCGTTGTGCTTGAGCATCTGAAGCAAATCATCCCCTGAGGTCATGCGCGTCTCGAGGATGATTTTGGGAAAGTCCCTATGATATTGCGGAATCTGATCGCACAGCACCCAATTGAACAGCGATTCCAGAATTCCCAGCCGCAGCACACCGCCCATTTCTTTAGGCGGCTTGCCCAACAGCAGCGAACACTCGGCAATCTGCATCATCTGTGTGGCATACCCCATAAATTCCTGGCCGCTGGACGTCAGCGACACATGCTTGCCGATCCGGTCAAACAAAGGGACGCCGATTTCCGCTTCGAGCTGCTGAATCTGAATCGTAACAGTAGACTGCACATACCCCAGCTGCTCCGCTGCCTTTGTAAAGCTTTCACATTCCGCTACGCGTAAAAAGGTAGCCACGTTTCTCAGTTCCATACTGACAACCTCATTAAAATTTAAAATAGATATCATTGAAACTATTCGTTTTACAAATCCAATTAGAATTGTTATAGTAGAGTTGTAAAGCGTTGTGGAATTATTTTATTTAAAATGATTATAACATACGCTCTCACATTTGTAAAAGGCATTTCCGCAGAACCGTTTCCTCTTTCTGAGGATTCAAAAATAGGTGCCTGTTCAAAAGGCAAAGGAGGACAATAATTATGGGAAAGATGGACTATTTAAAAGACCTGCCGGTCGCCGTCATCGGCGGCGGAGCGGTGGGAAAAACCTGTGCGGCTGACATCAAGCTGGCCGGACGCGAGGTGCGCCTGTACGACGCCATGCCATTTGCGGAGACTTCTCTGCGCGGCCTGGAGAAAACCGGCATTCTGCTGGACGGCGTACAGCGTAACCGCGACGGTTTTGAGCGTTCCGGCCGCGCGTATCCGGACCTGGTGACCACCGATATCGCCGCCGCCGTCAAGGGCGCGGGACATATCGTGGTGGCCTGCGGATCCTGGGGCCATGAACCCATGTTCCGCGCCCTGATCCCCCACCTGGAAGATGGTCAGGTCGTCAACATCTTCACCGACAACTTCGGCACCCTGCTGCTGCGCAGGCTGATGCGGGAAACGGGCTGCACCAAGAAGGTCATCATCGGCGGCTGGTCCTCCGCGCCCTACGGCACCCGCATTGAGAGCGTCAACGGCTTCCAGTTCCCGCATGTGGGTGTAAAATATCGCGCCATCACCCTGCGGGGCGCTGCCCTGCCCACAAAGGATACCGACGCCTTTCTGGAGGCCTCTCAGTATCTGCCCTGCCTGGATGCCGTAACTCAGGGAGAGGGCCCTGCCAAGGCGAACACTGTCCTGGACGTCAACTTCGCCAATGTCAACCCTGTCATCCACGTTCCCGCCACCATTTTGGGCGTATCCACCATGGAGAACTGGGGTGTCATCTTCTGCGGCCATGATAAGACAACATACTCGATGTACTCCCACGGTCTCTCCCCCTCCATCTGCGAAGTTCAGTATCAGTTCTACAACGAGGAGCTTGCCCTGGCAGATGCCATCGGCGTAGGTGCACCTACATACAAACATGAAATGTTCTTCTCCCGCCGCAGCGTGCTGACCCAGGAGTACATGGGTCTGGATGAGAACGGCAACGACAACGTCGTCTTCCCGCTGGATCAGCCGTCGACTGAGGGCAACACCGGCCCCAACAGCATCAACCACCGCTATCTGACGGAAGATGTGCCGATCGGCTGCAAGATTTACCACGACCTGGGCGTGCAGTACGGCGTATCCACCCCCATCATCGACGCCATGATCACCCTGGCCGGTGCCATGCACAAGAAGAGCTTCTTCGAGACCAGCCGGTATACCCTGACTTACCTCGGCATTGACAACATGCCAAAGGAAGAGCTGCTGGCCTATTTGAACGAAGGCGTCTACAACCGATGACTTCGAAAGAGTCTATCCGTATGGAAGGAGAATAGAGATGCAGTTTCATACCGATTATCGGGTAGAAAACTACATTCTAAATACTAAATGGGAGGATTTGCCCAAAGAAATTCAGGATCGCGCGGTGGTCTGCGGGATCGATTTGACGACCGCCTTACTCCTGGGCAGCCACGGACGGCAGTTCGCCGCGGGGGAAAAGCTGGCGCAGTCGGTCTGCGGGAATGGGGAAATCCCCGTAGTAGGCTCGCAGCACACCTATAATCTTTTGGGGGCAACCATCGCCATGTCCCACGCCTCCAATTCCTTTGACATCGACGACGGCCACAATATGATCAAGGGCCACCCCGGCACCTCTTTTGTGGCGGGCGTATTGGCGGCGGCGCTGGAGCAGGGAATCTCTTACCGGGAATACCTGACCGCTCTGGTGGTGGCTTATGAAGTAACGATCCGATTCGCTTTGGCGGAGCAGGGGCATTACAAATATCTGCACAGCACCGGATGTTACGGCGCTTTCGGCACTGCCGCCGGCATGGGCCGACTGTGCGGGATGGACAAAGAGAAACTGAACACCGCTCTTTCCATCGCGGATTTCCACGCGCCGGTCGTGCCTGTCATGCGGTCGGTGACCACGCCCTCCATGAACAAGGACGGCGTGCCGTTCGGCGCTCTGGTCGGGGCGATGGCCGTGCTGGAGACCCTATCGGGCAGCAGCGGGCGGGGACATCTTCTGGAGGCGGAAGAGTATCAGCATCTGGCACAGACGCTGGGCAGCAGCTACGAGATCATGAACCTGTATTTTAAACCCTACACCTGCTGCCGCTGGGCACACCAGCCCATTTCCGCCGGATTGTCCCTGATGCGAAAATACGGCTTCGGGCCGGATCAGATCAAAGAGGCGGCCGTTTACACCTTTGATGCCGCCGCGCGGCTGAGCAAGCAGATTCCCACCGAAACGGACGAAGCCCAGTACAACATCGCTTATCCTGTGGCAGCCGCGCTGGTTCATGGCGACCTAGGCTATCTTCAGGTCAGGGAAGAAGCGCTCGAGAACCCCGCGGTGCTGGAGATGATGAAGCGCCTGAAGTTTATCGTAGACCCCGTTCTGGAAGCACAGTTCCCGCAGAAGCGCCTGACCCGGATCGAGGTTACTTTAAAGGACGGTACTTTGTTCCGCTCCGAAACCTTTTCCGCTCCCGGGGAAGCCGCCGACCGTGTGGACCTTGCGTGGATCACGGAAAAATTCCGGAGAATCACCTCCCCCGTTCTGGAAACGGAAAAACAGGAAAAGCTGCTGGAGCTGCTCACCGGTGATTTGGAGATTCCGGTGCGCCGGATTGTAGATTTTATCAATCAGCAGTAATTCAACCACCGTTTTCTGAAACCCTGAAAACGGAAAGTTCGAATAAAACAGCATTATAAATGAAAAACGGCCCCGCTGAAAAAGCGGGGCCATTCGTTATTCTTCTGTTTCCTCTTCTTCCTCTGCCTGTGCCAGGGCATCGCTCTTTTCCGCGTGGCCGCTGTACGTCGGCACCAAATGATGAATGATCTCCATCATCCTGACGTTGTTGATACCGGCGCAATGGCGCAGTGTATCGAGCTCGCTGAGGAAGGTCTCTTCGTTGAACGGAATCGGCGTGCCGATGTAGATCAGCTCGTGAGAGGTTTTAGCGCAGCCGCCCTCGCTGTCGAGCAACAGCTCTTCATACAGCTTCTCGCCGGGGCGCAAGCCCGTGTAGACGATCTTAATATCGACGTCCGGCTCATATCCGGAAAGACGAATCAGGTTGCGCGCCAGATCGGCGATTTTGACCGGCTGGCCCATGTCCAGCACAAAGATTTCGCCGCCCTTTGCCATACCGCCCGCCTGCAGCACCAGACGCGCCGCCTCTGGGATGGTCATGAAATAGCGGATAATGTCCGGGTGAGTGACCGTTACCGGCCCGCCCGATGCAATCTGCTTTTTGAACAGCGGAATCACGCTGCCGTTGCTGCCCAGCACGTTGCCAAAGCGCACCGCTACAAAATCCGTTTTGCTGTGACGGCTGAAATACTGGATAATCAGCTCACAGATACGCTTTGTGGCCCCCATGACGTTTGTGGGGTTCACGGCCTTGTCGGTGGAAATCAGCACCATGCGCTTTACGCCGTATTTGTCCGCAGCTTTTGCCACATTCAGCGTGCCGAACACATTGTTCTTCACCGCTTCGCCGGGGCTCAGTTCCATCAAAGGCACATGCTTGTGCGCCGCCGCGTGGAACACGACGTCGGGGCGGCAGACCTCAAATACGTGGTTGATGCGGCTGGCGTCGCGCACCGAGCCGATCAAAACCTCCAGATTCAGGCGCTTAAAGCGCATGAGCAGTTCGTTCTGCAGGTCATAGGCATTATTTTCGTAAATATCAAAAATGATGATTTTCTTCGGATTAAACAGCGCGATCTGCCGGCACAGCTCAGAGCCGATCGAACCGCCGCCGCCTGTTACCAGCACGGTTTTGTCCTTCAGGTAGCCGCAGATTTCGTCCACGTCGAGCGTAATTTCGTCGCGGCCCAGAAGGTCGGTGATCTCCACATCGCGGATCGACTGCGTATCGACGCCGTTTTCCAGCACCTCGCTGTACTCCGGCACGGTTTTCAGCTGACAACCGGTTTTGGAGCAAATCTGCAGAATTTCCTGCAAATCCTTTTTCTTGGAGGTGGGGATCGCCAGAAGAATCTGGTCTACATTATAGCGCACCGCAGCACGGGTGATGCTTTCACGGCCACCCACTACCTTTACGCCATGGATACGGCTGCCGCGCTTAGCGCGATTGTCATCGATCGCGACGACCGGAATCCCGCTGGTTTCAGGCGCGCTTTTCATCTCTTTGATGATCATGGAGCCGGTCTCACC
>JAEXDU010000069.1 GCA_023401495.1 Bacillota bacterium | reverse complement strand
AACCAAGGGCGTGCTGCTGAGTGAAGACGGCCAGGTGCTTTCGGAGGAATACCTCTGGACGGAGGGCGACCCGGTAGGAGCGGTCAAGCGGCTGGTAGGCATCCTGTTTGAAAAGGCGCCCGGCCCGGTCAGCGTGCGTACCGTCGGCACAACCGGTTCTGCGCGGCGGCTGATCGGCAGCATGCTGGGAGCGGACGTGGTCAAAAACGAAATCACCGCCCACGCGGTCGGGACGCTGTCGCGCCACCCGGGCGTGCGCACCATCTTAGAGATCGGCGGGCAGGACTCGAAGATTATTCTGATCCGCGGCGGGGTGGTTTCCGACTACGCGATGAATACGCTGTGTGCAGCCGGTACCGGCGCTTTTTTATCGTCGCAGGCAAAGCGCCTGGGGCTTGAAGTGGAGTCGCTCGGCGATCTGGCGCTGCGCTCCCGGTCGCCATCCAAAATCGCCGCCAGATGCACGGTGTTTGCCGAATCGGACATGATCCACAAGGCCCAGACCGGCCACAGCAAGGAAGATATTGTGGCGGGGCTGTGCCGTGCGGTCGTTCTGAACTATTTGAATAACGTAGGCAAGGGAAAGCGCATTGAAGAACCGATTGTGTTTCAGGGCGGCGTGAGCAAAAACAGGGGGGTCGTGCGGGCGTTCGAAGAGGAGCTTCACTCCGGCGTTACGGTGGACCCGGAATCCCACCTGATGGGTGCGATCGGCGCGGCGATTTTGTCGTGTTCCGCGACAAGAGAGCGGCCCTTCGACCCGTCTTTGCTGGAAATGACCTTTACGACGAAAGCCGGGGAATGCTCCGGCTGCCCGAACCGCTGCGAGATCGTCCGGTTTTACCGGGGCGATGAGCTACTGGACGCCTGGGGCAATCGCTGCGAAAAGGGTTTAAACAGATAAAAAGAACCTTTTGGTTCGTCTTTCTGGCAATAAGATTTGCTGCAGGAGATTTTCTCCTGCGGCTTTTTGTCAGAAGCCCTGGCGCGGATACATACGCGACTGCCTGTGAATACGCTTTTTCGTTTTCAGAAGCAAAATCAACCTTTCCGCTTGTTGAAGGCGAAAAATAGTGATATGATATTGCATATGCCATCGTGAGTGCGTATCGGGCCGGGGTACTGAAATCCCGTTGCAATCGCTCTCTCAGCGGCGAAACCGGAGGTAGTGCGTGAAATGGTCGAGGAAAAGGAAGAAGCAAATGGTTTTCTTATTGCTCGGTTTGTGCGTGATCCTTTTTTGCATCTGGCAGAATAACAGCATTGTGATAACCAAATCGGTCTATCGCAATCCCAAAATTCCGGAAGAATTCAACGGATATGTGATCGCCCAGATTTCCGATTTGCACAATAAAGAATTTGGCAGCGGGCAAAACGCTCTGCTGAATCGGCTGGAAAGCGTATCACCCGATCTGATTGTCATTACCGGCGATCTGGTGGACAGCAGGCGGTATCGTTTGGATCCGGCCATGCAGCTGGTAAACGGCGCTGTGAAAATCGCTCCTGTGTACTATGTATCCGGGAATCATGAATCAAGGCTCAGGCAATATCCCGAAATCAAAAGCCATTTGACCGATGCGGGGGTTCATGTGCTGGAGGACGCGGCGGAGAAGCGATCCATCGGGAACAGTTCCATCGAATTGCTGGGCCTGCAGGACCCCGCGTTTGCCGGTTCAGACGATGCGGACGAGGATCATACAGCGGAGCTTGCGGACCGTCTGGCCCGGTGGTCGTCGCCGGATACCTTTCAGATTTTGCTTTGCCACCGTCCGGAGCTGTTTTCCTTGTATGCGGAACATCACATGGATTTGGTGTTTACCGGCCATGCCCACGGGGGCCAGATTCGGCTGCCGTTTGTGGGCGGGCTCGTAGCGCCGGGCCAGGGCATTTTCCCGCGGTATACCAGCGGTTCTTATACACGGGGTGCGACGACGATGATTGTCAGCCGGGGGCTGGGGAACAGTCTTTTTCCGGTCCGGGTCTTTAATCGCCCGGAAATCGTCGTGGTTACTCTGCAAAGCAACGCATAACAAAATTGTCCGAATGATTATAATATCGCCTGGTGGCTGTGCGGAGAGAATGGCCCTGCGCACCGGCGGTGGAGGGTGAACCAAATGGAAGTTGAAAAGGAAAAAAACTCAAAAGCGTACGAAAAGGTATTGGATTATTTGCAGCAAAAGCTAAAGGATGGCACTCTTTCGCTGGGGGATTCCCTTCCCCCGGAGCGGAAGCTGGCAGAAGAGCTCGGGGTGGGGCGCAATTCCGTGCGGGAAGCCATGCGCCTGCTGGAGCATATGGGGTTTATCCGCAGTGAGCACGGCGCGGGCAACTTCATCTGCTGCGACATCAGCCAAAGCCTGAAAGACACCTTCGGTCTGCTGTCGCTGCTGCAAAGGATCAGCTACCGGCAGCTGGCAGAACTGCGCAGAGGGCTGGAACTGGAGGCCGCCATGCTTGCCGTGGACCGTATTTCTGCGGATCAGATCGCGAGGCTGGAAGAGCTCGTGCAGGGTCTGCGCACCCATGAAGGGGAAGAGGCCGACCTGCTGGATAAGGAGCTGCACGAGCTGATCGCTATCGCTTCGGGCAACGAGCTGATCATTCAGATTCTGCGCGCGCTGTCGGATTCCATCGACCGCTTTATCCACGACCTGCGTTACAATATTCTGCTGCACGACGACACAGGGCATAAGCTGCAATACGCGCACGAACAGATCGTCAACGCATTGTGCCGCCGGAACAAGCTTCACCTTTCTCTGGCGGTGCAGGATCATTTTGCGCTGATTGAGGAATACATGCTCGAGCAGGGCTTCATGGCTGATTTTTCTCCCCCTCAGGAAGAAGAGCCTTTCGAGGAGGAATAGAGCTTTTGGCGGCCCGCTTTCCAGTCGATCCACTTGAAAAGTGACGCTACATAGAATCGGCGATTTCTCCCCCCGCCTTTCGTGGGGGAAAGAAGTCAACGGTTGATATTACTATTATAAATGAAAAAGAAAATAGAGCAGGGCAGATCATCGATCTGCCCTGCTCTATTTGTAATAAACCGGTAAAATTGCAGAAAAAAGGATTATTTTTAAAACCGTTTGTGCCTCCGGAGCAGGAAGAGCAAAGCCGCGTACTCGCCCGGCTTCCCTCATACTCGCTCGCTTCCCTTCGATTACAGCAGGGGAAGAAAGAAGAGTTACAGCTTTGCGTCTATGCTCTCAGGTGGAGAAGACAGGCAAACGGGAGGGGGGATAAGGGGAATCAGGCTTCTGACTTCGCTTTGCGGATTTCCTCGATCATCGCGGGGATGACCTTGACCGCGTCGCCGATAATGCCGACGTTCGCCACATCAAAGATAGCGGCGTCTTCATCCTTGTTGATTGCCACAACAAAGCCGGAAGAGGACATGCCGGAAACGTGCTGTGTCGCGCCGGAAATACCGCACGCAATGTACAGCTTCGGCGCAACGATCTTGCCGGACTGGCCGACCTGATGCGCTCTTGAAACCCAGCCGTCTTCAATTGCGGGGCGGGTAGCGCCTACCACGCCGCCCAAAAGGGCTGCCAACTCTTCCACCAGCTTAAAGTTTTCCGCGCTTCCCATGCCGCGGCCGCCGGATACGATTACATCGGCGTCTTCCAGGTTTACGCTCTCGGTCAGCTCCTTGACCGCCTCGCGAATCTTCGTGCGGATGGAGTCCGCCGGAACGGAAACCGCCTTGTTTTCTACCGGAGCGGTATTCTGTGCGGTCTCAGGCTTCGAGAACGCGCCGGTGCGCACGGTTGCAAACTGCACCGCAGAGTTTTCGATGACCTCTTCCGCCAGAACAGTGCCGCCAAAGTGGGGCGTAGTCCAGTGCAGAATGCCGTCTTCGATAGAGACAGCGGTTACGTCCGCAACGCAGCCGCTCTGAAAGCGGGCCGCCAGACGCGGCACAATTCCCTTGCCCTGCGGGGTGTTTCCCATCAGGAATACGGCGGGATTTTCGTCTTTTACGAGCTGCTCCAGCACGCCGGTGTATTCGTCCATTGAAAAGGCGGTGTAAGCGGGGTCATCCACAACAACAACCTTGTCCGCGCCAAGAGCGGCAACCCGCTGCGCGGCTTCGTCCAGCCCGCTGCCAATCAGCGCGGCGGTCACTTTCTGTCCGGCGGCATCGGCGATCGTTCTGGCCAGCGTCAGCAGCTCCAGACCGACGTTCACGGGTTTTCCGCCGGCGGTTTCTACATATGCCAATACGTTTTGAGTTTGATTTTGTTCCATGTTTCAATGCTCCCTTACAGCGCTTTTGCTTCGACCATCATGGCTACGGCCCGGCGGGCGGAATCCTCGCAGGTCTCTTCTTTGATTTTTACCCCGGCCACCTTCTGGGGCGGCTCCGCAAACCGTACGGTGCGGGTGAGGGCTGCCTGCTTGCCGACCTTGCCGGCATCCTCGCCCAAATCTGCCAGAGAAATGGGGTCGATGGGCATCTTCTTCGCGGCAAGCTTGCTTTTGATGGTGGGGTAACGGGGCGCGTAGGCCGGTGTATTCACGGTAACGACGCACGGCGCGGCGGAATCGATCAGGTTGTAGCCAAAATCGGTCTCCTGTTTTGCGGTGACAGTGCCGTTCTCGTAAGAAATATCCGTCAGGTTGGTAATGAGGGGCAGATTCAGCAGCTCGGCCAGCTGTACACCGGTTTGGCCGGTGGCCTTGTCGGTGGCTTCCAGTCCGCAGAAAATCAGGTCAAAGGGCTTGCCGGATTTCTCTTCCAGCTTGGCCTTGGCCGCGGCCAGAATCCGGGCCTTGCCCAGACTGTCGGAGCCCTTAAAGGCGGGGTCGGTCAGCAGAAAAGCATGCTGCGCGCCAACCGCCAGACAGGTTTTCAGCGCGTCGCGGGCGCTTTCACCGCCCACGCTGATCACCGTAATTTCGCCGCCCACCGCTTCTTTCAGGCGGGTCGCCATTTCCAGGGCATAGGTGTCAAATGCGTTGACCACCTGCGCCACACCGTCCAGATCGGGCGTTCCATCCGCTTTCAGGCGGATTTCAGCCGCGTCGTCCGGCACTTGCTTGATACATACCAGTATTTCCATGTGTTTTGTTCTCCTTGCAGAATAGTAAAGCGACTGATTCTTTCCCCGCCTCTGGCGGGGAAAGAATTGCTATGGCTTGCGTTTTGTTCTTTTTACAAAAAGAATGCCTTTACTTCTCTTCGCGTCAAAGACGGGAAGGGAAGCACCATTTGTTTAAAGTTTCGTTCTTCCTGCGGAATCATGCGCTTTCAAAACGGTTGATTTCTCCCTCGTCAGGGGCGGGGAAAAATCACAGCTTTCACGTAAGTCACTTTGAAGGTGACGGTGTAAGCGAATGCTCCGGCGAATCAGAAGCGCCCAATGGTATTATTGGCAACAACAATGCGCTGAATCTCGTTGGTTCCCTCAAAAATCTGGAAAATCTTCGCGTCGCGCAGCAGTTTTTCCACCGGATATTCACGGCTGTAGCCGTATCCGCCGAACATCTGAATCGCTTCGGAGGCAACCTCCATCGCGATATCGGACGCATAGCACTTTGCGATCGCGGATTCCTTGCTGTAAGGCAGGCCGAGATCCATCAGGGTAAGGGCATGGGCCACCATCTGGCGGGCAGTTTCAATCTTGATGGCCATGTCGGCAATTTTGAACTGGAGTGCCTGATTTTTCAGCACCGGTTTGCCGAACTGAATTCTCTCTTTGCCGTAGGCGATGGCTTCCTCCATGCCGCGCTGGGCGATGCCGGTGGCGATACAGCCCATCCATGCGCGGGCCTGATCCAGCGTTTTCATGGCGATGGAGAAACCCTGTCCTTCGGCGCCGATCAAATTGGAAGCGGGAATGCGGCAGTCCTCGAGCACCACGTCGCAGGTGTTGGAGGTGCGGATTCCCATCTTATCCTCTTCATGTCCTGTGGAAAGACCGGGCGTGTCTTTCTCGATGTAGAACATGGAGATTCCCTTGGTACCGGCGGATTTATCGGTCATAGCGGTCACGCAGTAAAAGGACGAAACCGCGCCGTTGGTAATAAAGCATTTGCGGCCGTTCAGAATGTAGCTGTCGCCATCCCTGACGGCGGTTGTCTTGCCGGCGGAAGCGTCGGAGCCCGCGCCGGGCTCTGTCAGGCAGAAAGCGGCAAAGCCGCCGTCTACGATCAAATCGCATGCGCGCTGCTTTTGCTCCTCGGTGCCGCCGATCAGAACGGGCTTCATGCCGAGGCCGCTCGCGGAGATCGTGGTGGCAAAGCCGGAATCGGCAATCGCCATCTGCTCGATCAAAGCGGCAACAGAGACACGGTCAAGGCCCATGCCGCCGTATTCCTCGGGAACCTCGAGCATATGAAGCTGCATTTCAATTGCCTTATCATAAATCTCTTTCGGCCATTCACCGGTTTTGTCATATTCCTTGCATTGCTCCTTGACTTCTTTTTCGCAGAATTCCTTTACTGCACCCAGCAGCTCCTGGCCTTCTTCAGAAATGATATATGCCATTGCTTTTTCCTCCGCTCAAAATAATGTGGTTTCTGATCCAGCTCTTTTGTCAAAAGCATGGAATCAAGGTTCTTGTTTCTTCCCCGCCGAGAGCAGGGAAAAAATCTATTTTTTGCGCTTTATGAGAGCTGTTTCTTACAGCTTCAAGCAGACTTTTCCGGGGTTCAGAATCGCCTTCGGGTCGAAGACGGATTTGATTTCTTTCATCAGGCGCATGTTCACCGGGCCGGCCATTTCAGAAAGGTAAGCCTGCTTGCCGTGGCCGATGCCGTGCTCGCCGGAAATGAGACCGCCGAACTCGGTTGCCTTGGCGTAGGCTTTCTTCATAAAGTCGTGTACCTGGCTCTTGAATTCCTCCAGCTCCATGTTGTTGGAGCAGGTGTAAATATGCAGGTTGCCGTCGCCGGCGTGGCCGAAGCTCTTCACCTCAAAGCTGTAATCCGCCGCAATGGATTTGATGTAGGTGAGGTACTCCGCGATTCTGCTGGTGGGCACGACCACGTCGCATTCATCCAACAGCTTGGTCTGCGCTTCAATCGCCTCAAGGAACGAGCTGCGGGCCGCCCAGGCGTCCTTTTTCAGGGCCGGGGTGTCGGCGACCAGAACGTCCAGCGCTCCGGCTTCCAGAACCACTTCGGAGGCTTTCTCGATGATTTCATCGAGCTGATCGGCGTTTTCGCCGTCAAAGGTGATCAGCAGGTAGGCGTTGACCTGGCTGCCCTCAAACTCCTGCGGGAATACGCTTTTGCCAAGGTAGGCTTCGGAAGAAATGACGATCTCGCGCTCCATGAATTCCAGCGCCTGGGGCTGCAGGTGTGCCAGCATGATCTGTGGAACAGCGGCGATGCACTCCTCCAGGTTTTCGAACAGGACGATCAGACTGACGACCTCTTTCGGCTGGGGGATCAGCTTGAGCGTCAGCTCGGTGATGATGCCGAGCGTGCCTTCGGAGCCGATCATCAGGTGCAGCAGGCTGTAGCCGCTGCTGCTTTTCGATACGCTCGCGCCCAGGCGGACGATTTCGCCGGTGGGCAGTACGACCGTCATGGCGCGTACATAGTCGCGGGTGGTGCCGTATTTTACGGCGCGCATGCCGCCCGCGTTGTTGGCGACGTTGCCGCCGAGGGTGGCGAATTTCTCACCCGGATCCGGGGGATAAAGCAGACCCTGCTTTATGGCGTCCTCCGCCAGATCGTTGAGCAGAACGCCCGACTGAACGCGGACGTTCAGGTTCTCTTTGTCATAGCCCAGAATCTTGTTCATCTTGGTGGTGGAGAGAACCACGCCGCCGCAAAGCGCAACCGCGCCGCCGGTCAGGCCGGTGCCCGCGCCTCTGGGGGTAACGGGAATGCTGTTCTCATAGCAAAGCTTCATCACAGCTGCCACTTCTTCTGTAGAGGTGGCTTCGATGACGACCTCAGGACAGGCTTTGCCATAAATCGGCATCTCGTCATGAGTGAAATCGTCGTTGATGTCTCCGTTGACGGAAACACGGTTCGGTGCGATCTGCCTGAATTGTTCGATCAATTCAGGGGTGACCTTGTTGTACTGACTCATACTGCATGTTCCTTTCCTAATTACTACAAATGATTGATCCAATCCATACGAAAGGCTGCTTGTTTCTAAGATTTTCAGTTCCGGCAAATATCCTGCCCAAAGGGGAGGTTCAGGCAGGCGCCGTGTTCCGGGAAACAAGCGCCGTGTCGCTTTCAAACCAAAGAGAGAAGACTGTACCCAAAATAAGAAATCAGGCCGAAAATCACGATGTACAGCAGGTAATATTTGAGAGTGGTGCGAAGGATGTTGCTTTCCTCTCCGTTGGTTCCGGTAGAGGCCACCGCGATCGTGATGCTCTGGGGCGAAATGATTTTGCCGGCCGTGGCGCCGATGGTGTTGGCGGCCACCAGCCAGATTTCCTGCAGGCCGATGGCACGGGCGGTCTCTGCCTGCAGCGAGCTGAACAGCACGCTGGAGGAAGTGGCGCTGCCGGTGACAAAGGTGCCGATCGAGCCGATCAGGGGCGCTACGAGCGGATAAGCCGTGCCGGTAACCGCTACAAGGAATGCAGCGATGTCGCGGGTCATGCCGCTGTATCCCATGATCTTCGCAGCGGCCAGAATCGTGATCAGTGTAATCATGGTTTTCAGCATCTGTTTCAGCGTCTGAACCAGCACCTGCGCCATGTCGGAAAGGCTGGCCTTTTGCAGCAGCCCGCCCAGAACCGCGGCAATGAAAATCAGAACGCCGGGGGTGGTCAGCCAGGAAAAGGTATAAGGCGTGGCCCCTGCGCCCGCGTAAATGACAACGCTGGTTTTGACTGCGGCAAGTACGCTGTAAATCGGGGGCACCAGCTTTGAAACGGTGAGCAGAAAGACAAAGATCAAAAGAAACGGGGACCACGAGATCACAGCCTCGCGGAAGCTCGGATGCTCCTGCTTCTGCAGCTCCGCGCTGGTTTCTTCAGAAAGCTGATACTCTTTCGGGGTGTTCTTACAAAGGACCTTTGCTGCAAAGATGGTCAGCAGCATGCTTGCGACCGAGCCGGTTACCGCAGGCAGTTCCGCGCCGATGTAACGGGCTGCGAGAAGCTGTACCGCCGCAAACCCAAGGCCGGAAATCAGCGCGATGTGCCAGCTGCTTTTCAGGCTCTTCAGGCCGCCGCCGGTGATCGTGACCAGCAGGAACGGGGTCAGAACGACCATGAGGA
>JAEXDU010000193.1 GCA_023401495.1 Bacillota bacterium | reverse complement strand
CCTCGGCAGTGTTTTGGAAGGATTTTTCAGCTCGCCGGCCATGTTGGTGACGCCGATCCAGCCGTCGTAAGCCCACAGAGTGCCCAGAATCGCGGCGCCGAAGCCCGCGCCCTGCAGCGCCTCCTGCGAAGAACCCGCAAAGCCTGGAAGGCTCGGGGAAAGCAGGCCGACGCCGATGATCGCCACAATCGGGATCAGCTTGCCGACCGTTGCCAAGGTCTGAATGATGCCGCCGCATTTGGTGGACAAAATGTTCATGACCAGAATAAAGATCAGAACACCCGTAGCCAAAAGCTTCTGCTGTATACCGCTGATCGGAATAAAATAAGCGGCATAAATTGAAAACGCGATGGCCTGCGCCGCGACGGAGGCCGGGTAGGAAATCACCGTCTGTACCCAGCCCAGCAAAAAGCCGGCTCTTTCATCGTACAGTTCTTCCAGATACGTATAAAGCCCGCCGGACTTCGGGATGGCCGACGCGATTTCCGCAACAGACAGCGCGGACGCCAGCGTGATAATGCCGCCCGCGATCCAGGCCGCAATACTCATGGCGGGGCTTCCCGCATTCCCCAGAACAATGCCGGGCTTTAGAAAGATACCCGAACCGATGATCATTCCCACAACGATCGCCATTGCTTCTACAACAGTAACTGATTTTTTCAATGTACTTTTTTCCATAACTGTTCCACAATCCTTACTATACTCCAGATTTGGCTTATGTGGTGCCACAGGACGCATGGGATCGCTTTCTGCCGCCGCAATCCTTGTCCTGTGATTCTGTACTATTATACACGCTGCATGAAAAATAGAAAAGCATTTTTTCAAAAAAGAACTCTGTTTTTTCGAGCGCAGACCGGCAAAGGAACAGCAGCACCCCGGCCGCAAAAACGACCCTGGTGCTGCTGAAAAATCTGTAAAAACAAGCGAGCGTGTTTTCAGGTATGTGACCGAACTTTGCAAGCGTAACGCTCCTGCCGGCACATGCCAACCCTTTGGGGGAACAGCCCCTTTCAAAGGCATACACAGCAACACGGGGAGCAAAACAGTCCCCCATTCTGCGACTGCGCAGTTTCCCGGCGCTTGAACTTTTTATTTTGCCACAATATTGACCAGCTTGCCCGGTACGTAGATCTCTTTTACAATCTGCTTGCCGGAAAGCTCCGCGGCGATCTTTGGCTGATCCTTCGCCGCCTGAATCGCCTGCTCTTTGGTATATTCCACGGGGATTTCAATGCGGGCGCGCACCTTGCCGCTGACCTGCAGCGCGATTTCGACCGTGCTCTCTTTGCATTTTTCCTCGTCATATTCCGGCCAGCTCTGCTGGGCTACAAGCCCGGTGCCGAGCTTTGCCTGCGCCCACAGCTCTTCCGTTACATGGGGGGCAAAGGGATTCAGCAGCAGAGTAAAGACGCGCAGCTCTTCACGGTTGATGGAACCGGCGTCGGAAATATCGTTGATCAGGGCCATCAGCGAAGCGATCGCCGTGTTGAATTTCAGGTTTTCAATATCCTCGCCGACCTTTTTGATCGTCTTGTGGAACGGCTGCTCCAGCGCGGGAGTGATCTGATCCCCCGGCACCAGACGCTCCGTCAGCGCGTAGTAGCGCTCCAAAAAGCGGCGGCTGCCCTTGATGCTTGCGGTGTTCCACGGGGCGGCCTTTTCAAAGTCGCCGATGAACATCTCATACAGGCGCATGGTATCCGCGCCGTACTCCTCGACAATCTCATCCGGATTGACGACGTTGCCGCGGGATTTGCTCATCTTTTCGCCGTTCTCACCCAGAATCATGCCGTGGCTGGTGCGCTTGGCATACGGTTCGGGCGTGGGAACAACGTCGATGTCATACAGGAATTTGTGCCAGAAGCGGCTGTACAGCAGATGAAGCGTGGTATGCTCCATTCCGCCGTTGTACCAATCGACCGGCGACCAGTATTCGAGCGCCTCTTTGCCGGCCAGCGCCTTATCGTTGTGGGGGTCCATATAGCGCAGGAAGTACCAGGAGGAACCCGCCCACTGGGGCATGGTATCCGTTTCGCGCTTGGCGGGGCCGCCGCAGTGCGGGCAGGTGGTATTGACCCAGTCTGTCATATGTGCCAGCGGGGATTCGCCGTTGTCGGTCGGCTCGTAGGATTTGACCTCCGGCAAAGTCAGCGGCAGCTCGCTCTCCGGCAGACCTACAAAGCCGCATTTGTCGCAGTGAACGATCGGGATCGGCTCGCCCCAGTAACGCTGACGCGAGAACACCCAGTCGCGGAGCTTGAAGTTGACCTTCTGCTCGCCGATGCCCTGCTCCGCCAGATACTCGATGATCTTCTTCTTCGCTTCCTCAACGGTCAGGCCGTCCAGAATGCCGGAATTGACCATCACACCGGTTTCGCAGTCGGTAAACGCTTCTTTTTCCACGTCGCCGCCCTGTACGACCTCGACGATCGGCAGGCTGAACTTCTTTGCGAATTCCCAGTCGCGGGTATCGTGGCCGGGCACCGCCATAATCGCGCCGGTACCGTAGGACACGAGAACATAATCGGAAATAAAGATCGGGATTTCTTTCCCGGTCAGCGGATTCGTAGCGGTTACGCCGTCCAGACGCACACCGGTTTTCTCTTTGGCCACCTCGGTGCGCTCAAAGTCGGACTTTTTGGAAGCCTCCTGCTGGTAAGCGCGGATTTCATCCAGATTGCGCAGGCTGTCGGCCCAGGTTTCGAGGTACGGATGCTCCGGCGAGAGAACCATATAGGTTGCGCCGTAGAGCGTGTCGGGCCGGGTGGTGTAAACGGTCAGCTCTTCGCCGTGGCTGGTCTGAAAGCGGACCTCGGCGCCGGTGGAACGGCCGATCCAGTTCCTCTGCTGCGCCTTGACGCGCTCGGGGTAATCCACCAGATCAAGATCATCCACCAAGCGCTGGGCATACTCGGTGATTTTCAGCATCCACTGGGATTTGACCTTGTGCACGACCTCGCTGCCGCAGCGCTCGCAGACACCGTTGACAACCTCTTCATTGGCCAGAACGCATTTGCACGAGGTGCACCAGTTGACGGACATTTCTTTTTTATAGGCAAGCCCGTGCTTGAACATCTGCAAAAAGATCCACTGTGTCCACTTATAATAGGACGGGTCTGTCGTGTTGACCTCGCGGGACCAGTCGAAGGAAAGGCCCAGCGCCTGCAGCTGCTGCTTGAAACGGGCGATATTTTTCTCAGTTACGATGGCCGGATGCACGTGATTTTTGATCGCGAAGTTTTCGGTCGGCAGACCGAACGCATCCCAGCCAATGGGATACAGCACATTATAGCCCATCATTCTGCGGCGGCGGGATACAATATCCAGCGCCGTGTAAGAGCGGGGATGCCCGACATGCAGGCCCTGCCCGGAGGGATAAGGGAATTCAATCAGGGCGTAAAATTTCGGCTTGTCCGTAGATGTGGATGCGTGAAAAACGCCTGCTTCCTCCCATTTTTTCTGCCACCGTTCTTCAATCGGTTTATGTTCGTATTTCACTGGTGCTCCCCCTCATTCCGCTTCGCTCAAAAAGTTGAGCTCTATATTTTCCGCGTCCTGCCACAGGCGATCCAGATCATAAAACCGGCGTGCTTCTGCGGTAAAAACGTGAATGACGACATGACCGTAATCCAGAAGAATCCAGGAATTGGAACGGTATCCTTCCACATGATCGGGCATAGTTCCCGTTTCTTTCAGCTGGAATTCCAACTCATCGGCCAGAGCCTTTACGTGCGTGCTGCTGGTACCTGTCGCCAGCACAAAATAATCCGCCAGCACAGACAGCTCCCGGATTCCCAGCACTTTCAGCTCATCGGCTTTTTTGTTGTCTAAAATCGCTGCGGCCTTTTGGGCCAGCTCTAATGATGTCATCTGGTAACCACCATTTCTACTCAAATTTTGAATGTTTATTTCTCGCCGCGGCAAACGATCTCTGCGTTATACGCGGCCAAACTGTCGGGGTGAATCGGTTTTTGGTTCTGTGATAAATCCTGAATCGTAAAAATCAGACCGGCCATTACGGCTTCCTGCAGACCGTGGCAGGCCGCCTCGCGCAGCTCCTGTACGCCCTCGTAATCCCGCTCATCCGAAATAAAATCCGCCACAAACACGATCTTCTCCAATAAGGACATATTGGCGCGCCCTGTGGTGTGGTATCGCACGGCGTCGAGAATCTCCTGATCCTCAATGCCCAGAACACACCGCAAATAAGCCGCACCCGCCATGGCGTGCCACAGCTTCGGCGCGCAGCGCTCCACGTCTGTGAGCATTATACCAGAAGCATCCATGATTTTCAACTGCTCTTCGGGCGGGGCCTCTTTCATGATGTCGTGAAGAATCCCGGCCAGCCTGGCTTTTTTAGGATCGACCCCATTCAGAACCGCCAGCTCCTGCGCCGCCTTTGCAACATTCATGCTGTGCTGGAAGCGCTTGTCGGACAAGCGGCCGCGGACAATTTCTTCATACTGTTTCTCATCCATTGGAAATCCCCCCGTATAAATGATGCTCCCTGATATATTCCTCCACGGCCTTCGGAACCAGCCCGGTGATGGGAAGCCCCTGCCCGATGCGCTCGCGCACCAGCGTGGAGGAAATGGGAAGAAGCGAAAGCTCTTCCACATGCGTTTTCACGCCAAGGCTCTCGAGGTGTTTTGCATAGGCCAAAAGCTCGCCGCGGCCATTCTCATCCCGCGGCACCGCGCACATGCGGGCCAGGCGGAATAGCTCCTCGCTTTGGTACCAATGCTCCAGCGTCAAAAACATGTCCGCACCCATCAAAAGGTACAGCTCGGCGTCCGGGTTCGTTTGATGCAGCTGCCGCAGGGTATCTACCGTATAGCTCGGGCCCTCCCGCAGCAGCTCTAAATCCGATACCTCAAGGCCGTACGGCTGCGCCGCCAGACGGCACATTTCGAGCCGGTCCTTTGCATCCGCCAGATCGGCCGCCGCCTTATGCGGCGGCACGCGGGAGGGAATCAGCAGCACGCGGTCAAGCCCCAGACGCTCGCGAAAGCCCTGCACCAAATGCAGGTGCCCGTTATGAACCGGGTTGAAGGTTCCGCCGAATATCGCCAGCTTTTTCATGGTTCCTCCTGATACCGAATGGAAGCAAAATCTCTGATTTTTTCTTTCTTCCCCGCCCCCGGCGAAAGAGAGAACTCTTTTCAGCGTTTTTGCATCGTGAATGCGTATGGAATTCGCTGCGTTCCATTATTTTTTCGCGGGCCTTGGCAGAACGATTTTGGGTTCCTTCTGATTTTTGCGGTACAGCACGAACTTTCCGCCGATGACCTGCACCACCTCGGCCGAAAGAGGAGCCGCCAGCTCATCCGCCGCCTGGCGCGCGGTGATCCCCGCGGTTTCCAGCACCTTGCCCTTGATCAGCTCGCGGGCGGTGAGCGCGTCGTCCGCCTGCCTCATAATATCATCGCTCATGCCGTCCTTGCCAATCATCAGGATCGTGTCGAGCGGATTTGCCATAGAGCGCAGAAACGCCCGCTGCTTACTTGTGATCATGTAGTATACTCCTTTATTTTAACCATTTTTCTTCCAGTTTTCCAGCTCCTGCGCCAATTTTGCAAGCGCACGGCCGCGGTGGCTGATGCTGTCTTTTTCTTCGGCCGTCATCTCTGCATAGGAGCGTTCCCCTACAAGGAAAATCGGGTCGTAGCCAAAACCGCCCTCGCCCTTTGGCTCGAATGCGATGATGCCCTCACAGGTGCCCTCCGCCGTGAGGATCTTTCCATCCGGGAACACACAGCAGACCGCGCTGACAAACCGTGCCGTGCGCTGCTCTGTAGGGACCTCGCGAAGCTCCTCCAGCAGCTTTTCGTACCGCTGCCGGTCGGTCGCGCCCTCACCCGCGTAGCGCGCGGAGTAAACGCCGGGCGCGCCGCCGAGCGCATCCACCACAAGGCCGGAGTCATCCGCAATCGCGGGCATACCGGTTACTTTGCAGGCGGATTCCGCTTTGAGCAGAGCGTTTTCGGCAAAGGTGGTGCCGGTTTCCTCCACCTCTGGCAGGTCTTCCCGGATCACGGCATCAAAGCCCAGGGGCTCCAGGATTCTTTTGAGTTCTTTCAGCTTTTTTGCGTTATGTGTCGCGATTACAAATGTCATTCCGCTTCCCTCTCAAACAGAGCCGCGGCGAACTCATCCGCCTCAAACGGCTGCAAATCGTCTATTTTCTCGCCAAGGCCGATCAGCTTGACGGGCAGGCCAAGCTCCTGCCGAATGGGCAGCACCACGCCGCCGCGCGCCGTGCCGTCGAGCTTTGTGAGCACAATGCCGGTCAGACCCGCCGCGTTCTGGAACTCTCTTGCCTGGTTCACGGCGTTCTGCCCGGTGGTGGCGTCGAGCACAAGCAGAACCTCTTTGTCGCAGTCCGGCAGTTCGCGGTCGATAATGCGGCTGATCTTCGACAGCTCATCCATCAGGTGCTTTTTATTGTGCAGGCGTCCGGCGGTGTCGCAGATCACAACATCCATGCCGCGTGCTTTGGCCGCCGCGATGGTATCGAACACCACAGCCGCGGGGTCGGAGCCCTCCGCGTGCTTGACCATCGGCACATCGGCGCGATCTGCCCACACCTGCAGCTGATCGATCGCCGCCGCTCGGAACGTATCCGCCGCGCCGAGGATGACCTTCTTGCCCTCGCGCGAAAGCTTTGCGGCAAGCTTGCCGATGGTGGTCGTTTTGCCCACGCCGTTCACGCCGATGATCAGAATTACAGACGGCTTGGTCGTAAGCTGCAGCTCCTGGCCGCCGCTGAGCATTTCAGACACGATTTCCTGCAGCAGGCCGTGCACCTCAGAGGGGTTTGTCACGCCGTTCTTCTTCACGCGGACACGCAGCTCTTCGCAGATTTTGGCGGAGGTGGTGGTACCGACATCCCCCATGATGAGCAGCTCCTCAAGTTCTTCGAACAGCTCTTCATCGATTTTTGTAAAGCTGTTCAGCATTGTGTCGATCTGTCCGGTGATGCTGTCGCGTGTTTTTTTCAGTCCTTCTTTGATCTTATCAAAAAATCCCATCGCAAACTCCTTTATATCTTTTCATACTGCTTCCTGCTAAAACAATTCGTTGATGTCTTCCCACGCCTGCGGCGTGGGAAGACACCATTATTCTAATATAAAATTGCTTTCAATGGAATCCCCTATCCCTGCCTGATTCCAAGCTTCTGCTCAATTTCGGAGGCGCGCAGCTCCAAAAGCTTTGAAACGCCCTCATCCTGCATGGTCACGCCGTACAACACATCTGCTTCTTCCATGGTGCCGCGGCGGTGCGTAATGACAATAAACTGCGTGTTCTGGTTCATGCCGCGCAGGTAGCCCGCAAAGCGATCCACGTTCACGTCGTCGAGCGCGGCCTCGATTTCATCCAGCACGCAGAACGGCGGCGGATTGACCTTCATAATGGCGAAATACAGCGCGATGGCCACCAGCGCTTTTTCGCCGCCCGAAAGCGACTCCAGATGTGTGACGATCTTCCCCG
>JAEXDU010000099.1 GCA_023401495.1 Bacillota bacterium | reverse complement strand
TGGCCAGGCGGCCTTTATGGCGGTTGGCTCCTATGCCTCGGGTATTCTGGTGGTAAAATGCGGCTTTCCGTTCTGGTTGGCCTGTATTCTGGCGGTGCTGATAGCTGTGGCGATCGGCTACCTGGTGGGCTTCCCGACGGTTCGCCTGCGCCGCGACTATATTTCGCGCGTTACACTCGGCTTCGGTGAAGCAATCACCGCCCTGCTCAACAGAGCGACCAAGCTCACGGGCGGCGCCTCCGGCTTTATCGGCATTCCCAAGAAAACGACCTTCCTGCTCGCTCTGGTTTCGGCCATTGCGGCAATCGCGATTGTCAGCTGGTTCAAGACCAGCAAATACGGCCGCCAGTGTATTGCGGTGCGCGGCGATGAGCTGGCCGCAAAGGCCATGGGCATCAACGTGCCGAAAATCAAGATGAGCGCGTTCCTGCTCAGCGTTGCGGTTACGGCGTTCAGCGGCTGTCTGTATGCGTTTTTCATTACTTATGTGGACCCGACCATTTTCGGCTGGAAAAAGAGCGCGGACTGGGTCATCATGGTGTTCTTCGGCGGCGTCAACAGCCTGACGGGTTCTGTTGTGGGTGCGTTCATCCTCAGCGGTCTGCCCGAGGTGCTTCGTTCGCTCGACCAGTACCGCAGCATCATTTATGCAATTCTGGTTCTGCTCATCATCAACTTTAAGCCCTCCGGTATTTTTGGAGAGTGGGAGCTTTCGCCCCGCAACCTGAAAGCGCTGGGAGAGAAGCTGGCAAAAAGATCCCGGAAGGAGGAAAAGACGGATGGCGCTGCTTGAGGTAAAAAACATCAGTAAGTCCTTCGGCGGACTCAAAGCGATTCAGGATTTTTCTCTGGAAGCGGAAGCGGGCGAGATTCACGGAATCATCGGCCCGAACGGAGCCGGTAAAACCACCATTTTCAACGTGATCTCCGGTGTGTATACGGCGGACGAGGGTTCGGTTACCCTCAAAGGCAAAGACATCACCAAGATGGAGCAGTATCTCATCACCCGCGAGGGGATGGGGCGCACGTTCCAGAATATCCGCCTGTTTAAGGGCCTGACGGTGCTCGAAAACGTGCTGTGCGCGTTCGACCCGCAGTCGAAGTACGGCATTGTGGGAGGGTTGCTCCCCACGCCGAAGCGCCTTTCAGAAGAAAAGCGCGGCCGCGAGATCTGCGAGCAGTATCTCGAGCTGGTCGGCATGGCCGATTATAAAAATGAACGTCCCGAAAACCTGGCTTACGGCAAGCAGCGCCGTGTGGAAATCGCGCGCGCACTCACCTGCCACCCCAAGGTGCTCCTGCTCGACGAGCCCGCGGCGGGCCTGAACCCCACAGAGGTTTCGGAGCTGACCGATCTGATCCAGCGCCTGTCGGCAGATATCGGCTTTGCGATTCTGCTGATTGAGCATCGTCTGGAGCTGGTCATGAGCATCTCTCACAAAATCCATGTGCAGAACTTCGGCAAGACCATTGCCGTCGGCACGCCGGATGAGGTGCGTCAGAACCCCGAAGTCATCGAAGCCTATCTGGGAAAGGAGGAGTAAGCAATGGCAATGCTGGAAGTAACGGATCTGAGCGTGGACTACGGCCACGTAAAGGCATTAAAGCATGTCAGCGTCGAGGCCAACGAGGGCGAAATCGTCAGCATCATCGGCTCGAACGGCGCGGGAAAGACAACGCTGCTGCGTACGATCTCCGGCCTGAAAAAACCGCAGGGCGGCAAGGTTCACTTTTTGGGAGAAACCCTGCCGAGCCAGCCGCACAAGATTGTGGCCAAAGGGATCGTGCATGTGCCGGAAGGCCGCAAAACCTTCTCCGGCCTTACCATCCGCGACAACCTGCTGGTTGGCGGGTACCTCTTTAAGGGCAGAGAGCTGGAAAATGATTTGCAGGAGCAATACTGCCTGTTCCCCATCCTGAGAGAACGTCAGGATCAGTTTGCCGGAACCCTGTCTGGCGGCGAGCAGCAGATGCTCGCGATCAGCCGCGGGCTGATGGCCCGGCCCAAGATCATCCTGCTGGATGAACCCAGCCTTGGTCTGGCTCCTCTGATCGTCAATCAGGTGTATGATCTGATTAAAAAAATCCGCGATTCCGGAATTACCGTGCTGCTGGTAGAGCAGAACGCCCGCAAGGCGCTTTCCATCTGCGACAAGGCGTATGTTCTGGAAAACGGCATGATCAATATCAGCGGCACCGGCGAAGAGCTGCTGCACAGCGACACCGTGCGCAAGGCATATCTGGGCGGCTGATGAATGGACTTTGGAAACATAGATTGAGAGGCGAACAATCATGATCCGTGAATGGAATGAAGAATCTTTGGACCACCGCAACGCACTGCTGTATGCGATGGGAGTTTCAGAGGAGGACGCAAAGCGCCCTGTGATCGGACTGGTCAATTCCTGGAATGAAATGAACCCCGGACATTTCCCGTTTAAGGACGTCGTTGCGGAAATGAAGGAAGAGATCTACAAGGCCGGCGGCCTTGCGCTGGAGCTTCCCGTTACCGGCATCTGCGACGGCATCTGTTCCAACACCCCCGGCGACCGCTATACGCTGCCCGCGCGCGATTTGGTTTCGAGCGAGGTGGAAATGGTCGCCGAGCTGAACATGCTCGAAGGCATGGTCATTATGTCCACCTGCGACAAGGTGGTGCCCGGCATGATCATGGGCGCTCTGCGGGTGAATATCCCCACCGTGATGCTCACCGGCGGCTTTATGGCGGCCGGACATACCGAGGAAGGCAAAATGCTGACCCTCACACACACCAAGCAGGCTTACGCCGCTTACATTGCGGGTGACATCGACCGCGATCATTACAAGATGGTCGTCCGCAACGCGTGTCCCACCCCGGGCGCCTGTCCGTTTATGGGAACCGCGAACACCATGTGCGCCCTGGCCGAAATTCTGGGCCTGTCGCCGCACGGCAACGCCAGCGTGCGCAGCCAGACGCCCGAATGGCACGAAATGGCCCGCGGCGCGGCGCGCAGATTGGTGCAGGCCGTCCGCGAAAACATCCGCCCGCAGAGCTTTATCACGCAGGAGAGCTTTGAGAACGCGGTTCGCTACATGATGGCGACCGGCGGCTCCACCAACAGCCTGCTGCACATCCCGGCGATTGCGCGTCAGATCGGCTGCGAGATTTCGCCCGAAACCTTCGACCGCATCAGCCGCGAGGTTCCGGTCATCAGCGCGATTTACCCGAACCACCCGACCTATACCATGGAGGAATTCTCCGCGGCAGGGGGCCTGGGCGCCGTTGTGAAGGAGCTGGCGAAGGCCGGCAAAATCAACACGAAATGCGGCGGCATGTTCGGCACCATCGGCGAAAAGGCCGAGCTTGCACACAACAGCAACGCGGATGTGATCCGTCCGGTCGAAGAGCCGATTCACGAGCAGGGCGGCCTTGCGGTGCTGCACGGCAACATCGGCAGCGAGAGCGCCATTGTCAAATTTAGCGCCGTAGACCCCGAAGCGTGGAAGTTCAGCGGCCCCGCCAAGTGTTACGATTCGCAGGACGACGCGTGGAACGCGATTCTCCGCGATGAGATCATACCGGGCGACGTGGTGGTCATCCGCTACGAAGGCCCGAAGGGAAGCCCCGGAATGCCCCATATGGAAACCTTTATGGCTGCCGTTTTGGGCAAGGGAATGGGCAAAGAGATCGCGCTTGTTTCCGACGGACGCTTTTCCGGCGCAACGGGCGGTCTGGCTATCGGCCATGTCAGCCCCGAAGCCTACGAAGGCGGCAATCTGGCCCTGATCGAAAACGGGGATGTCATCCATATCGACATTGAGGGACGAACCCTCACCATCGATGTCAGCGACGAAGAGTTCGACCGCCGCCGCGCATCGTGGAAACCGGTGGAGAAACCCGCGATCGGCTGGCTGGATCTGTACCGCAGAAACTGTACCTCCGCACATAAGGGAGCCACGGTTTACTGGAAGAAATGAGCATATCAATCTGAAAACGGTTGCAGGTGCAGGGAAAGAATGCTATGATTCATTTGAGGTGATTGACTTTGACCAACATCAAGGATGTCGCAGCGGTGGCCGGGGTTTCGGCCAGCACTGTTTCCAGAGTGCTCAGCGGCAAGAGCTATGTGAATGAGCAAACCCGCCAGCGCGTGCTGGAGGCCGTGAAGAAAATGGATTACAGCCCGAACGTGCTTGCAAAAGGGCTGAAAATGGGGCGCAGCAATACCATTGCGCTGATGGTCCCCAGCATTCAGAACCTGATTTTCCCGGACATTACCCGCGGCGTGGAGGACACCGCCCGTAAAAACGGTTTTACGGTGGTTCTCTGCAATACCGACGAGGATGTCGAGGTGGAAAAATCGTATATCAATAAGCTGAAAAAACGCTGGATCGACGGCTTTATCGTCTGCTCCATGCTGCCCGGCTCCGACCACATCCGCTCTCTGCGCGACGAGGGTTTCCCCCTGGTGCTGGTCAACCGGTGTGCGAAAGAAGAGCATCTGGACGCGGTGATCGTCGACAACTATAAGGCGTCGTACGACGCGGTCAACTATCTGGTGCGCACAGGGCACAGCCGCATTGCGCTGGCGCTCGGGCGCGAAGAGGTGATTCTGTACCGCGACCGTCTGGAGGGCTATCTGGCCGCTCTGCGCGACAATCAGCTTCCCGTGGATGAACGGCTGATCCTGCGCGAGACCAACGGCAGCAACAGCTTTTATTATCTGACGCGGAACATGCTTTCGGTGCAGCCCTGGCCCGACTCGATTTTTGCAACGAGCGACCCCAAAGCGATTGTGATCCTGCATGCGCTGCACGATATGGGCGTGCGCATCCCGCAGGATATTTCCGTGCTGGGCTTCGATAACGTCGGCTTGTCCGCGCTGGTGGAGCCTCCGCTTTCCACCGTGTCGCAGCCTCTGTACGAAATGGGCGTTGTTGCAGCCACAAAGCTGATCAACCAGATTCGATATAAGGATAAAACCGGCGGCCTGCCGGAGCCTGCAGTCGATATACTGAACACCGATCTTGTCATACGCAAATCGACCCGATGAAAGGGTGAACCAAATGAACCCACTGGGCATTAATCTTTGGAACTGGACCAACGCGCTGGGCCCTGATTGTATGGGCCTGCCGACGAAGATCGCCGAAATGGGCTTCGACGCTGTGGAAATCCCGATGACGCAGCCGGAGGTTCCGGCGCCTCTCGCCGAGGAAATCCGCAAAACCGGCCTTCGCGTTTCGCTCTGCGCGGCGATGTCGCCGGGGCGTGATTTGTCCAATTTTGACCCGCAGGTTCGGGCCAATACGATGGAGTACCTGACGAAATGTCTTGAAACCGGAGCAATGCTCGGGGCCGATGTGTTCGCCGGCCCGCTGTATGCAGGCGGCGGAAAACGTCATCTGCTGCCGCCGGACGAAGCCGAGCGCGAGTGGGAGCTCGCGGTGCAGGGACTGCGCGCCCTTAGTGCCCGTGCGCGGGAATACGGGGTGCGCCTTGCGATCGAGCCGCTCAACCGCTACCGCAGCAGTGTGGTGAATACGGCGGAGCAGGCTTTGCGCATGGTAAACGATGTGGACGACGATTTTCTCGGAATCCATTTCGATACCTTCCACGCGGGCATCGAAGAGGAAAACCTGTGCGGCGCGATCGAGCGCGTGCTGGCCGCCGGGAAGATGGTCCACTTTCACGCCTGCGCCAATCACCGCGGCGCGCCCGGGCAAGGGATATTCCCGTGGGAGCAGATTTTTGGTCTGCTGCGCGGCTACGGCTATCAGGGCCACGTTACGATGGAAACCTTCAAGCCCGGCGGACTTGACAGCGGCTGGGTGCAGCTGGGGGAATCCCCGGATGAACTGGCACTATTAGGGCTTCGCTGCCTGGTCGGCGCGTTCCGTGAAAAACAGGCAATCTAAAAAACAGTACGCCGGTTCATTTTTGAATGGGCCAGTGCGGCCTTATATTGCAAACGATTGCATAAAATCATTCGCTTACAGAATGAAAGAAAGGATGGATCAAATGGCTTCGCATGAAAAGTTTCATTTTCAGTCGATCGAAGAGTTGAAGGAAAAAATCGCCGCGCTTGGGGCGAATATTCATCTGAGTGAGAACTTGTCTCCGCTCGCGCAGCCGGTGAAGGTCGGCAGCAAGATTTCGCCGAACGCAATTGCGGTGCTCCCTATGGAGGGCTGCGATTCTGAGCCGGACGGTTCGCCGAGCGAGCTGGTAGAACGCCGGTATACCCGTTTTGCTGCGGGTGGGGCTGGGCTGCTGTGGTGGGAGGCCTGTGCCGTTGTGCAGGAGGGCCGCGCAAACCCGCTGCAGATGATGCTCACCAAAGAGAATGTCGGCAAATTTGCCGAGCTGCTGAAAAGAACCAATGCGGCCGCCGCGGCTGCAAACGGTGCGGATCATCGGCCGCTGAACATCATTCAGCTGACGCATTCCGGCCGTTATTCCAGACCGGAGGGCCACAAGGGCGCTCCGCTCGTGCCGCAGCATGATCCCTTGCTCGACCCCCGCGTGGGCCTTGATCCCGACGCGCCCGTTATCACCGATGAATACCTTGACGCGCTCACCGAAAAGTATGTGCAGTCCGCGCTTCTGGCCAAAGAGGCCGGCTTTGACGGCGTAGACATCAAGAGCTGTCATCGGTACCTGCTCAGCGAGCTGCTCGCTTCCCATACCAGAGAGGGAAAATACGGCGGCAGCTTTGAGAACAGAACGCGCTTCCTGCGCCAGACCATCCGTGCCGTGCGCGAAGCCGTCGGCGCCGATTTCCTGATCGCCTGCCGCTTTAATGTGTTCGACGCGCATCCCTACCCCTACGGCTTTGGCGTGGATCAGGACGACGTGTGGAAGTTTGATCCCACCGAGCCGATGATGCTCGTAAAGATGCTGGTGGAAGAGGGCGTGGACCTTCTGAGCAATTCTGCTGGCAACCCGTACTATATTTATCCGCAGGTAACGCGCCCGTTCGATCAGTCCAGTATGGGCATTCCCATGCCGGATGAGCATCCGCTCGAGAGCGTTTCCCGCCTGTTTGACTTTACCCGCCGCATTCAGGAGGCTGCCGGTAACGTTCCGGTGATCGGCAACGGCTATACCTGGCTGCGCCAGTATGCACCCCACGCGGGCGCCGCGAACATCGCGGATCACAGCTGCAGCTTCATGGGTCTGGGCCGTTCCAGCTTCGCTTACCCCGAGGCCCCGCGTGATATTCTCACAAAGGGTGAAATGGACCCGAAGCAGTGCTGCATCACCTGTTCCAAGTGTACGCAGATCATGCGCGACCACGGCCGCACAGGCTGCGTCATCAAAGACAGCAAGCTGTATGCCCCGCTGTACCGCGAGGCCAGAGAGGAAGCACAGCAGCGCGAACACAGCTTTCAGTAAAAGGGGGAACCTCACTTGAAAGAATGGAACAGCAGAGTCGGCCGTGTGGCCGAACCGATGAAAACAGATTTTATGCAGAGAGCTTTTTCCGAACCGGCAGAGGGCCAGGTGCTGATCCGCGTGGTATCCAGCGCGATCTGCGGCAGCGATCTGCATATTTTTAAAGGCCGTCACCCGGCAGTTCCGCTGCCGGTGACGATCGGCCATGAATTTTCCGGCGACATCGTCGCGGTAGGCCCCGGAGTGACCGGGCTTTCCGAGGGCGACCGGGTCACGCTCGAGCCCTGCATCGTCTGCGGCACGTGCGAAGCCTGCCGCCACGGCAACTATGGGTACTGCGAGAACATCAGCTTCTCTTACCGCAAGGGCGACGGCGCGATGGCGGATTATGTAATGGCACAGGCCGAGCATGTGTTCCGTCTGCCGGACGATCTGAGCTACCATGCGGGCGCGCTGATCGAACCGCTTTCCGTTGCGACGCACGCAGTCCGCCGGGCAGACATCAAACTGGGCGAAACCGTGCTGGTGATCGGCGCGGGCGCGATCGGCCTTCTGATCGCGGCGGTATGCCGCAAGAGCGGCGCTTCGCAGGTCATCATCGCCGACCATTCCGACGCCCGCCTCAAACTGGCGCTGGAAATCGGCGCAACGGCGGCGGTCAATTCCGGCAAAGAGCCGCTGGAAGACGCCCTCGTACGTCTGACCGGCGGCAAGGGCGTGGATAAGAGCTTTGAGTGCGTCGGCCTTGAAGCGACCTTCGTGCAGGCCATTTCGTCCATCCGTCAGAATGGCCTTGCAACGATCGTGGGTATTTTTGAAAACCCGAAGATCAATATCCCGGCAGATCTTTTTGTCTCCCGTGAAATCCGGGTGCAGGGAGCGCAGGGCTATTGCTGGGATTTCCCCGTGGCCATCGAGCTTTCCCGCGAGCTGAATCTGGAAAAACTGGTGACCCATGTGTTCCCGCTGGATGATTTGCAGAAGGCGCTGGAAACCTGCCTCGACAGAAGTGCCGGCAGCGTAAAGGTGCTGCTGGAGCCGTAACCGGCGTCTGATCAAATTAGAACAGGAGAGAACAGTATGAAAAAGACCGCAATTGTGACTGGAGGAAGCCGGGGAATCGGTTTTGCGATTGCCCGCCGGCTTGGGCTGGACGGCTTTTCCGTTGTGATATTCGCGACCACTCCTCAAGAGGCGAATCAGGAAAGGCTCGATCAGCTCTCCGCTGAAAGAATCGAATACCATTATGTTCAGGGCAACCTCGGTTCTTCGGAGGATCGCCAGAGACTCGTGCAGGAGGCGGTGGATCGCTTCGGCGGAATCCATGTGCTCGTCAATAACGCGGGCGTGGCCCCCAAGGTGCGCGCTGATCTGCTCGAAATGAGCGAAGAAAGCTTCGATTTCGTGGTGGGCGTCAATACCAAGGGCAACATGTTCCTCACCCAGGCCGTGGCGAAGCAGATGCTCCGCCAGCCGATCGAGGGCAAAAAGCGCGGAACCATCGTGAACGTTTCGTCCTGCTCGGCAGAGGTATCTTCCACCAATCGTGGGGAATACTGCGTTTCCAAAGCGGGTGTGTCGATGCTGACGACCCTGTACGCGGACCGTCTGGCCGCAGAGGGCATTTTGGTGAATGAGGTGCGCCCGGGCGTGATTTTTACCGATATGACCTCCAGCGTGCAGGAAAAGTATGAGTCGCTCATCGAGCAGGGCATCTTCCCGATCGCCCGCTGGGGGACTCCGGAAGACGTCGCCAACGCTGTCGGCGTGTTCTGCGGCGACGAGTTCCTGTATACTACCGGGAATTATATCGACATCGACGGTGGATTCCACATCAAACGACTCTAATAAAACAAGGGAGGCGGCCATGAACACATCTTCATTGCAAACCCCGCAGGGGACTTACCGGCAGATCACGGTGAACACCGTGGTTGTGGGTTCCGGAGCGGCCGGCTTTAACGCCGCCGACCGCCTCTGGATGCTGGGGCAGCACGACGTAGCCATTGTGACCGAGCACGTTAAGGCGGGCACCTCCAGAAATACCGGTTCAGACAAGCAAACCTATTATAAGTTGACGCTCTCCGGTGGGGACCCCGACAGTGTGCGGGAAATGGCGGAAACGCTTTTCTCCGGCGAGTGTGTGGACGGCGACATCGCATTGTGCGAAGCGGCGCTGTCCGCGCAGGGATTCCTGCGCCTTGCGGAGCTGGGCGTTCCGTTCCCGAAAAATCGATATGGGGAATATGTGGGCTACAAAACAGACCACGATCCGCGCCGCAGAGCAACCAGCGTCGGCCCATACACCTCCAAGAGGATGACGGAGGCGTTGGAAAAATCGGTCAATGAAAAGCAGATCCCGATTTTTGACCGCATGCAGGTCATCCGGATTCTCTCTGACCGCAGCCGGGTATACGGCCTGCTGTGCCTCGACACCTCCGCGCCGGAGGATGCAGCCAGCCGCTTTGTGGTGTTCCGCTGCAAGAATGTGATTTACGCTACCGGCGGCCCCGCAGGTATTTATGCGGACAGCGTGTATCCCTTCGGCCATTTCGGCGCGACGGGCATTGCGTTCGAGGCCGGGGTTCGCGGCAAAAACCTGACGGAGTGGCAGTATGGCCTTGCCTCCACCCGGCCCCGCTGGAATGTGTCCGGCACTTATATGCAGGTGATGCCGCGCTTTCTCTCCGCGAATCCCGATGGCTCGGATGAGCGCGAATTCTTATTTGACTTCTTTACCGATCCGGGCGACATGCTCACCAAGGTGTTCCTCAAGGGCTATCAGTGGCCGTTTGATGTGCGCAAGGTGAAGAACGGAAGCTCGATCATCGATATTCTCGTCTATCTGGAAAGCTGCAAGGGCCGCAAGGTGTTCCTTGATTTCCGCTCGAATCCGGGCGGCGGCGAGCTGGATTTCTCCGTTCTGGGAGCGGAAGCGCGCGACTATATGGAAAAAGCGGGCGCCTGCTTCGGCACGCCGTATGAGCGCTTGCTGCATATGAATACGCCCGCGGTGGAGTTTTACCGCGGACGCGGCGTGGACCTTGCGAAGGAGCCGCTGGAGATCGCCCTTTGCGCCCAGCACAACAACGGCGGCCTTGCGATCAACGCGTGGTGGCATACGAATCTGGAGGGCTTTTTTGCCGCCGGAGAGGTCAGCGCCAGCCATGGCGTGTACCGTCCGGGCGGCAGCGCGCTGAATGCCGGTCAGGTGGGTTCTTCCCGCGCGGCCGAGTATATCGCAGCCCGCAGAACCGGCGAGCCGGAGGGGGAGCAGGCGTTTTTGGCTTGCGCTCTGGAAGCCGCCGGGCAGATGAACGCCCTTGCGGACGAAGCAGTGCACAATACTGCCGGTACGCCCGTGCAGCAGCTGTGGGACACCGCCGCCGTGCGGATGAGCCGCTTTGGCGCAGCCATTCGCAGCGGTGAAGGAATTGACGCCGCCTTAGAAGAAACGCGCCGGGAGCTTTCCGAATTTTCCGGTCTGGTTTCCGTTGCTTCCCCCGCGGAGCTTTCCAAGCTCTTTCGCCTGCGCGACGTTCTGATCTGCCAGCAGGTGTATCTCTCCGCCATGCGCGATTATCTCGAGCGGGGCGGCAAAAG
>JAEXDU010000125.1 GCA_023401495.1 Bacillota bacterium | reverse complement strand
GAGCGGTAAGTAGGGGTCAAAGACACGATCCCCGGAAGCGCGGCCTTTTCAATCGCCAGATACATCCCGCGAACCCGTTCATTGATCTGCGGGGAGATTTCGTTGCCGAACTCAACGACCAGCGCCGAGTCCCCCGCGATGAGATATTTCGTCTGCGAATACATAAAATTCCTCCTGACGATTAAAATAAGCTGCCCAGTCCGACGATCGCAAAGTACGCGAACAAAATCGCCGAAACAATGCCGGTTATAGTGAGCCAGATGGGGTGGTGATACTCCTCACCCACAATGTCTTTCCGGTACGCGGCGACCAAACTGATTACCAGAGCCAGCGGCAGCACAAGTGCATTGAGCGCGCCCGCGACGATCAGCAGTGTAGCCGGCTTGCCGAGCAGCAGCATGACCAGCGTGGCGCAGGTGATGAAGGCAATCGTCACGGCCTTGTTGTGATTGGATACCGTCTTGCTCAGCGATTTGACAAAGGAAAGCGAGGTATACGACGCGCCGATAATCGAGGTGATCCCGGCGAAGAACAGCAGCAGGCCGAAAACGCGGTAGCAGATTTCTCCGCCGCCCTGCAGAAAGGCATCGGCTGCAGGGTTCGTGGGGTCGAGCGAAACGCCTTTGATTACCACACCGAAAACCAGCATAAACAGGAAAAACCGACTGAAAGCCGCGATCCCCAGACCGCCGCAAGCGCTCTTCACGATCCTTTTCTCGTTTTCCTTGCCCACAACGCCGCCGTCGATCAAACGGTGCGCGCCGGCAAAGGTGATATAGCCGCCCACCGTACCGCCCACCAGGGTGAGAATGGAGGGAAACAGCGCCGGGACTCCTGTACTGGGCGCAAAGGTCTCTTTCAGCGCCATGCCCACGGGGGGCTGAACGACAATCATGACTCCCAAAATGATGAGGATCTTCAGGATACTGAGGATCTTTGCGATATTATCCACTGCGCCCTGCGCGTTTTTCACGGAAAATACGATCACCGCGATGATGCCTGCCGTAACGTACCCGGCCCGCAGATCGAGTCCTATCATGGCGTTCAGGCCGAGGGCCGCTCCGCCGACGTTGCCGATGTTGAAAATCAGGCCGCCCACGAATACGAAGATGGCCAGAAAATATCCTAGGCCCGGCAGCAGCTTGTTCGCCACATCCTGCGCGCGCATATTCGCCACGCACAAAACGCGCCACACGTTGATCTGCACGATGAGGGACAAAAGCAGCGAAGCGATGATGACGAAGCCGAAGCTGCCGTGAAAATCATTGGTAAATTTTGCGGTCTGTGTCAGAAAGCCCGGCCCCATCGCCGAGGCTGCCATCAAAAATACGCCGCCGATGGCCTGACTGCGTTTGCTTTTGGTTTTGGTTTCACCGTCCATTACAAATCCTCCTAAACCCTGTTATCATTCTGTGCAGGCCCGCAGATCGGCAATTTCAATTCCCTCTTTGGTCAGGCTCTCGCGAATATGTTTTACAAACTCAACTGCCTCGGCATTGTCGCCGTGTACGCAGATCGACTGCGGTTTCAGCGAAATCTGCTCGCCGGTGATCGCCGTCACCACATTATCTTTAGCCATGCCGATGATGCGTCGCACACACTCATCCACATCGTGGATCACCGCGCCGGGGGTTCCTCTGGCGACAAGGCTGCCGTCCGCATTGTAGGCACGGTCCGCAAACACCTCGCTGGCGCAGGTCAGGCCCACCTGCTGCGCGGCCTCGAGCATTTTGCTGCCCGAAAGGCCCAAGAAGATCAGCTTGGGGTCTACCTCGTAAACCGCTTCCGCCAGCGCCATTGCCAGCTTCATGTCTTTGGCGGCCATATTGTACAGCGCGCCGTGCGGCTTTACGTGGGCCAGCGGCACTCCGCTCGAAACACAGAACGCGTTCAGCGCGCCGATCTGGTATTTCATGTAAGCCTTGGCCTCTGCGGGGGTGATGTTCATGTTGCGGCGGCCGAAGCCCATCAAATCGGGGAAGCCGGGGTGTGCCCCGATGCTGACGCCTTTTTCTTTTGCCAGGCGCACCGTATGCTCCATCACACAGGGGTCACCCGCATGAAAACCGCACCCGACGTTCGCGGAGGAAATATACGCGATGACCTCTTCGTCACGGCCGATGGTATAGGCGCCGAAGCTTTCTCCCAAATCGCAGTTCAAATCAATTCTGCTCATTTTTCTTGCTCCTTTTTTCAAAATTTTATGTAATTAAGACATCTGCCGCTGAAATGTTATAGCAATAAGCGTGCCAACCTGTTGTTTCGCGTATTTTTCTGTATTCTGCTGCAAATTCATTTCTTTTTTCGCGTAGAAAACAAAAAAGACCGTGCGAATTCGCACGGTCAACCTGTTCAATTTCGCACAATGTGCGATTTTGAACTGTTATAATCCATTCACTTGAAAAGAGAATGGATAGAAACGCAGAGATTGCTTCTCCCGCCTGTGGCAGGAGAAGCAATCAGCAGCTTTTTAAAGTGACATGAGTATCTACCCATTTTATCTGATCACAGACTTCTGGTTTCTTCCCTCACCTGCGGCGAAAGAAGAAATCGATGTTCTTTGACGCAGCTCCTTTCGTGAATGAGCTCTACTGCTCCAGCCGACGGCGCAGAGAAAAGCGGCTGTACCCCAAAAGCTTTGCCGCCTGAGAATAATTGTCCCCGGTCAGCCGGAGCGCCTTGTCGATATAGGCCATTTCGAGCCGCTCCAGCTCTTTCTGCAAATCGATCGGACTGCTCAAATCCTGCATGGGCCAGAACTCCCCGCTTTGCGGTATAGATACCTGTGGAGCGCCGCTTTCCTCCAGCAGCTGGCCGGTATGTTCCAGCACATCGCCGTCGCAGAACAGCACGGCGCGCTCGAGCACGTTGCGAAGCTCGCGTACATTCCCTTTCCAGGAATACTCCTTGAGCTTCTGCAAAAAGGCGGGGGAAATCTGCCGGATGTTTTTGCCGAGCTTCTGGTTGAAAAAATCCAGATAGTATTGACACAGCGGCTCAATATCCTGCGGCCGCTCGCGCAGGGGCGCCAGATAAAGCTGCACGACGTTCAGCCGAAAAAACAGATCGGCCCGAAAGGTTTTTTCTTCAATGGCCTGTTCCAGAGGGCGGTTTGTGGCGGCGATGACCCGCACATTCACCTCCACATCGCTCAGCCCGCCCACCCGGCGGAATTTGCGGTCCTCCAGAAAGGTGAGGAGTTTGGCCTGCATCGGGAGAGGCATATCTCCGATTTCATCCAGAAACACCGTTCCCTCGTTCGCCAGCTCAAACAATCCTTTTTTTCGGGCCAGCGCACCGGTAAACGCGCCTTTTTCATGCCCGAATAGCTCGCTTTCAAACAGGCTTTCCGGCACGGCGCTGCAATTGATCTTTACCAGCGGAAAATTCCGGCGCGCGCTCTTCTGGTGAATCTGCGCCACTACCACGCCCTTGCCGCTGCCGGTTTCGCCGCGCACGAGAAGGTCTACGTTGTCTTTGGCGCTGAGCAGCTCCACCTGTCTTTTGATCTGCTGCATCTGCGGGCTGACTCCGATCAGATCGGGCGGCCCGCCCGAAGAAAGCAGCTCCAGCTTGCGGCGGCTTTTCAGCTGATCGAGCGCGCGGCGGATGACAATATCGATGGCGTCAATATCAAACGGCTTCTGCACATAATCGTAGGCTCCGCGCCGAATGGCCTGCACCGCCTGCGAAATGGAGCTGTACGCCGTAATGATGATGATCTGGATGTCCTCATCCAGCTTTTTGATGGTTTCGATGTATTCCATGCCCAGCACGTTCCCAAGCCGGTTGTCCAGCATCACGACGTCGGGCTTGAACTCCTCCGCCAGCCGAAGGCCCTCCTCAATGGTTTCGGCCTCCTGCGTCAGGTACCCCAGGTCTGTCAGACCCTCCCGCAGCGAAATGCGGATGAGGTACTCGTCGTCAATTATCAGTATTTTACTTTGCATCGGTTCATTTCCTTTCTTCCGCACTCCGCTCTAACGGCGGAAGGTGATCCTTGCTTTTGTCCCCTGCCCCGGCGCGCTCTTGATCTGAAAGGCGGCGTCATTTTGCCGCAGAAGCTGCGACACGATCGAAAGGCCCATCCCCCCGTCGCGGTTTCCCTCGCCCAGGTGCTCCGCCGCCATTCCCGGACCATCATCGATGATCCACAGGCAGACGCAGTCCTCCTGTACATCGGCCTTCATCAGAATCTCTCCCCCGCTTTTCATCGCTTTGATGCTGTTGTTGATCAGGTTGATCAGCACCTGCTTCATGGCGCTTTTATCCGCATACAAAAGGACGTCCTTCGGTGCCTCGCACCGCAAACTGATATGGCTGTTTTCCGCGATTTTGGAATACAGCAGCAGAATTTCCTCAAACAGCTCGTCCACGGGGATCAGATCCTTTTTCAGCTCCCGTTTCCGGCTCAGGCTGCACAAATTCTCTACCAGAAGGTTGATGCGGTCCACCTCGCCGACGATGGTTTCGCACAGAACCCGGTCGTTGTCCTGCGTCAAATGGCGCTCCACCACCTGCACCCCCACGCGGATTCCCGCCAACGGGTTGCGGATTTCGTGCGCAAGCTCCGCGGCCAGCTTCCCGGTATAGATCAGCTTTTCATCCTGCACCGCCTGCTCCTCCATCATTTTGCGGTAGGTGATATCGTCTACCGTGCAGAGCACGCCCCACGATTTCTGGTTTTCATCCATCAGCCGCCACACGCCGAGCTCCACATCCAGCCGATGATTTTCTTCATCCGTCAACTGGATCGGGTCGTAAAACACCTTTTGGTTTTCAAGGCATTCCTCCAAAAGAGCCGACAACGGTTTCCCCTCATGCCGGTACTCGGTTTTGGCCAGCAGATTCTGCGCGCGGCTGTTGCTCAGCAGGATATTCTGATCCTGATCGTAAGCGATGACGGCCAGCGGCAGGCTTTCTACAATCGTCTGGTTCAGGTTCTTTTCCCGGCGCAGATCGGCCGTGTAGCGCTGAAGATTCCGCAGCATCCCCTGAAACACGCGGGCCAGCTGGCCCAACTCGTCGCCGCGGTTGGTAAATTCCACATCTACGTCCCACGGCTCCTGCGGCTGCTCGCTGACGGTGCGGCAGGCATAGCTCAGCCGCCGGATAGGCGTTGAAATGTTGTCGGCGATCAAAATACTGGCCTGAAGCACCAGAATCAGCTGGGCGATGATCGCCAGAACGGTATACTTCTGTTCATGCAGCAGTTCTGTCGTGAATACCTGCTGATCGACCGTGTACGATATTTTCCAGCCAAGCTGGTTATCGCTGCTGGAATACAAAACCTCGCCCGTTCCAGCCGGGGTTCCGCCGATATAGGCACCGTCCCGGTCTTCAATCAGAATGTGAAACTGCGGGATTTCCCTGTATTTTTCCCGCAGCTGCTGCACCTCACCCATCCGTACGGAATAATCGATATCGAATTCAATCAGGGAAATGTTGTTCTCCGCCAGGTTCCTCTCTTTCGCCAGCTTTGTGCTTCGGCTCGTATCGTACAGAATCACGCCGAACATTACGGTAGAGACGATTCCCAGCAGAAGGAAGGGGATCAATATTTTTCGCTCAATATCAAAGATCGGTCTGCGGCGCATCGGCGGCTCCCTCCTTCCAGGTCAGACGGGACGTGAGGAAAAATCCCAGCGAGGATAAAACCGTTCCCGGGAACGCCGGATGAACCGGCAGAATCTGACTGTAGTACAGCGGGTAAAACACCGCGATTGCCAGGAGCCCGACCAAAAGCGCCGCCCAGGCGCCCTGACGCGTCGCCTTCGGGTATAAAAACGCGCCGTACAGCGCCGGAAAAAAGATCACGCCGAAAATTCCCCAAATATCGCCGCCGTAAGACAGCAGGCTGGCCGGAGGGTGTGTGGAAAACAGCAGCGACAAGGTGCCGCCGATCAGCACCCCAAGGCGCGTCAGCAGAATCGTCGTATACTCCCGCGGAGGCTTCGGGCACAGGGGGCGGATCACATCGTAGGCAAACGAAGTGGAAAACAGCAGAAGCTGTGAATTTGCGACGGAAACGCACGCCCCCAGAATCGCAAACAGGAACAGCGTATTAAGAGGCGTGAACAGACGGTCGTTCAGAACGTACACCACCACGTCGTCCGCGTTCGTAACAGCGGCCAGCGACGGGAACAGCACGCGCATCCCCAGCCCGATCGTCAGAAGGACAAAATAGAAAACAGCCAGGTAGCACAGCGCGCTGCGTACGGTGTTGCGGGCGGAACGCTTGTCCTTCGCGGAAAGCATACGGATCATATACTGGGGATTGCTGGCCAGTCCCAGCCCCCATCCAAAGAACATGGTGGTGCTCATGCGCGGGGTAAACTTCTCCCCGTCGAACAAGCGGAACAGATCGCCCGGCTGGTTGACCGAAACGCTGCCGCCGTGCGCGTAGCCGGAAACCTCCCCCGCTTTTTGGAACAGCTCGGAAAAGCCCCCGGCCTGCCCCACCACCATCAGATACACCGAAGCGGTGCCCACCGTCAGCAAAAGGATATGCGCCACATCGATCCGGGTCACTGCACGGTACCCCCCAAAGGTGGAGTACAGGATAAACAGATAGATCATCAGCGTCGCCACGTTGTAAGGGATATTAAACAGGCCGGACGCCACCAGGCCGAAGCCCTTGATGTGGATGATGATATACAGCGTATAGGTCACCATCATGACCAGCGCAAATAAAATCTGCAGCCATTTGGATCCATATTTTTTGCCGATCAGCTCGGGAATGGTCAGCACTTCGTAATCATACAGGCGGCCGCTGATCAGTTGCAGCAGAAAGGCCCCGAAGAACCAGGGTACCACCGAATACAGCAGCGGGGCCAGCCCGCTTTCAAACACATTCCCCGTAAAGCCAAGGATCGTCGCGGCGGAAATCCATGTTCCCATAAAGGTCAGTGTGCTGCGGAACAGGCTCAGCTGCCGGTTCCCCAGGTAAAAATGCCGCAGGGTATTCTGCTGCTGCGTTCTGCTTTTCCCCACGATCAACAGAACGATGGAGTACAGGGCAAAACACCCCAGATAAAGAATCTCCTTATCAAAATTCACCGCTTTCGTCTCCTTTGCTTTTGATTGGAAGCTCTGCTGAAAGGTCCGGATTCTTCGTTAGAAATCAATAGACGCTTTTTATATTAGCATATTGTCCAAAAAAAGCAACGCAGGCTTTTCGATATTGTCCCGAAAAACAAAAGCAGTTTTAAGTTGAAACAGTTCCGCTCCGCTCAGCCGATGATATAGCACCAGATTGGGATCGTCACCATAGAAAGCAGCGTGGTCAGCACAACGCATTTGGTCGCGAAGGGAGCGTCGCTGTTGTACCGCGCGGCAAAAATCGCCGCCGTCGCGCCCGCGGGCATTCCCGTCATGATCACGCCGACACCCGTTGCAGTGGGATCCAGTCCAAACAGCAGGCCAAAACCGAACGCAATCAGCGGCAGAAGAATCAGGCGAAGCACGCTGAACCAGAGCGTGGTTTTGTTAACGATGGTCTTTACGTTGACATCCGCCAATATCGTACCGATGATGAACATGGTGATAGCAGAGTTGCAGTTCCCGATATTTTGAATGGAGGAAACGAGAAGAACGGGAAGCTGAATCTGTGTCACCATCAGAAACATTCCAATATAGATCGCCACAAGGCACGGGTGCGTCAGAATATTGCGGACGACTTTTTTCGGGTCCGTGGAACCCGCGACAAAATAAGATGTTCCGGCCGACCACATGACGACCCGCATCGGAATCAGAAAAACCGACGCGTACAGGAGCCCCAGACTGCCGTAAACGCCCTCGGCGATCGGGTTCCCCAGAAAGCCGCCGTTTGAAACGATCGTACAGTATTGCAGCACCTTTTTCTGCTGCTCCTGATAGCCGTTAAACAAAAATCGATTCAAAAAAACGCACAGCAGCTGGATCAGAATACCGACAGCCAACAGTACGCTGCACGCTTTGAGAACCGACATGTCAAAAGAGATCAGACACGATTTGATGATATTGCAGGGGATGATGATGCTTACGCACAGGTCTGTCAGGCATTTTTTGCCGGGCTCATCGATGATCCCACGGCGTTTGAGCACGACGCCGGCCAGAATCATCACAAACAGAGTTCCCTGCAGATTGAACAGATCGATTACTTGCATATGTATTCAGCCTCTCTTTCCAAAAGCGAATGAGAAAAATACTGATTTGCTCAGTCCGGGAGCACAAGCTCCTGTATGGAGGAAAGCATCCTCTTCAGACGGGTATTTTCACTTTGCAGCCGGCAGCAGAGTGTATTCAGCTCTTCCACCTGCCTCCGCAGTTCCTGCACCTCCGAATTTTCAGCAGAGAAGCCGAACTCCTGCTTTTTTCGTCTTGAAAAGAATCGCATCATGATACCCTCTCCCTCCCGATTTTCCCTGTTCTCTTCTCTTTTCAGTTCAATATAATTGATCCTTCTTCCGCCTGCAAAGGCAGAGAGAATCGCAGCTTTCAAGCACTTTCACTGTATGATTCAGTATAGAAGAAAAACGCCTTATTGTATAACTGTTATTTTTGATATATGATACAGTGTAAATACTGTAACTTTCAAAAGGAGGGCGGCCGTTGAACTTTTTGAGCATGACTTATTTTACAACGACAGCCAGAGAACGGAGCTTTACCAAAGCCGCCGAGCAACTGCATATCACCCAGCAGACACTGAGCGCCCACATCGCCGCGGTAGAGCGCGAGCTGGGGTGCCAGCTGTTCATCCGCCACAGCCCATTGGAGCTGACCTACGCCGGAGAAGTCTTTTTGCAGTACGCTTTGGATTTTCAGCGGAAGTACCGTTCTATGGAGCAGGAGTTCAGCGATATCTCTCACAACCAGAAAGGGGTTCTGCGCGTGGGAATCGCCTATACCCGTGGCCGCACCATTTTACCGGAGCTGATCACCGAATACCAGAAAATTTACCCCCAGATCACCGTGCAGGTAATGGAAACCAAAAACGACGTATTACAGCAAAACCTTCTCAAGTCCGAAATCGATCTGGCGATCGCCAGCTTCCCCGGTCAGATTCCGGGAGTGGAGCTGATGGATTTTTATGAGGAAGAGGTTGTTCTGCTGATCGCAGAGCCGCTTCTGCAAAGACTTTTTCAAGAGGAAACCGACACGGTGATTCAGACGATTCAGGCCAAACAAAATCTGTCCGTCCTTTCTGACTGCCCCTTCCTGTTCAATAGCCGTGAGGACATCGCCGGAAAAATCGGCCACCACCTGATTGCGCAGGCAGACTTTATCCCCACCGTAAAAGCGCAGGCAGGGAACATCGAAACGCTTCTCGATCTGTGCGCCAGGGGCGTGGGCGCCTGCTTCTGCCCTGAAAAATTGGTCCGCACCGCTCTTTCCGAAGAAGAGATTTCCGGCCTGAAAGTCTTTCACTTCGGCGAGTCCACACGGTATCAGATTCGGTTCGGGTGGCTAAAACAGGCGTACCGCTGGAGCACGATCTCAAGCTTTATAGAGATGGCTGTCCGGCTGATCCGGTAAAATACTGCAAGCGGAATTATTTTATTTCCAATAGCGCTTTCTGTTTTCAGAGAGCACGGGAAAGCGGGCGAACCGCACCCAAAGTTCCCAGGGGAAGAGTATTTGTTTTTATTACATTCGCACAGAAAAAACCGGTTCACTTTCCAAAACGCAAATTTTGATACGAAATTCCGCGGTATACAAACCGATCTACAGAATTTTACTTGTGCTATACAATCAAAATCCAGTTTTATCTCTTCGACCTTGTGTGATAAAATGAAGACAAATACAGGGTAATCCCTTCAATAGGAAATACAAACGGCAAGCAAAGAAGTTGGCTGAATCAGTCACCGCTTTGTTTGCCGTTTTCATTTTTGCCTGAAAACACCGGCTGTCTCTGTATTTTTGGAAATTTCCTCCAGCTCTTGCCTTGCCCTGATATGGAAAGGCATGCGGCAACTCTTTTCTAATGCATACCGAATTTTTATTTTCCATAGGCAAAATGAAATCATCATTTTTTGCTTTACGCCTGAAAGTGACGAAAAGGGTTCCTTGACATCATTTTAAAAACGTAGTACCGTATTAAATAGTAAATTCATATATGATTAGAATGAATAAAGTTTTCAAGCCAAACCAACTCCAAAATCCTTTCGCTTTTTCATGTGAAACGGCTGCTGCTTTTCCTCTAAAGAAAAGCAGAACAGCCGCCCTCCGCGCAAAATTCTCATTCACTCTGGATAACAGCCCTTGTTCAGCCCGGAACCCTAATTTTCCTCCGCCATTTTTATTTTGAGAGAAAACGCCGGAAATCACAAGCATATCACTGTGGATGTCAAGGTAAAAACTGCTTGAATTCCCTGTGATGTTTGCTAGAATGGGACTCATAAATTGGAAATTTATCCAATTTTGCCAGCTCTGTACAGTCTGGATCAAAAAAAGCGGCAGACAAAGGCGTTGGCTGAACCAGCGATTTCTTTGTCTGCCGCTCTGTGATTTGTCTGTTAAAAAACGTGTTGACCAAGCTTCGCTTTCGCAATGGAAATAAACTGCTGCATGGAGCGTGACACGACCGCACGGTCCAAATAGCAGATGGCCAGACTGCGGCGGGTATCCCTCTCATTGATGGGATAAATCCCCAACGGCTCTTCCGCGGAGGACTGCCGCGTCAGGTCCTGCAGCATTCCCGTGGGCGACAGGGTAATTCCCATGCCGGCGCGGCAAAAGGCGATGGCCGTTTCCAGAAAATCCGTTTCCGTTACGATGCGGGGAGTGATCTGATGGCGGCGGAACAGCTCGTTGCAGGAATCGCGCACACTGCCCGATCGCGGAAGGATAAAGGGACACTCTTTCAGCAGCTCGATCTCCGCAGAGCGGGAAAGTGCAAGCGCAACCTCCTGCGCGTTCTCGTGGAACATGTTTTCCAGAGAAACCATTGGCGCGTAAATGCTGATGGTTTCCTCCAGCACCGGCACAGCCACCGTATTGTTCGGGTATGGCGGACGGGTCATGATCATATCGACCTTGTGCTTTTGCAGCAGCTCGCTTAAATCCGAGAAATTTCTCTCGTAAAGCTCCAGCTTTACATAGGGACACTTTTTCATCAGATCCGGAAAGATTTGCGGCAGCAGGGTTCGGGCATAGGAGGACGCGATTCCGATGCGCAGATTCTGGCATTCCCCTTCAGAGAAATTCCACATTTCCTGTTCCAGCTGGCGGTGCAGAAACAAAAGCTCGTCCGTGCGCTGGTACAGCTGTTCCCCGGCTGCCGTCAGCGTGAGCGGGCGTGTTCGCTCAAACAGGATGACCCCCAAATCCGCTTCCATCTGCGCAATGTGGGCACTCAGGGTCTGCTGCGAAATGTAAAGCTGCTTTGCCGCAGAAGAAAAACTGCGGGAATCGGCAACCACCATGAAATAGCGAAGCTGCAAAAAGCTGATCACAGTGCTCCCTCCCCTTTTTTGTTGTATTTTAACATAATCCCGACACGTTTGACAACCCAAAGCCGCCGCCCGGGCTGACGGCATGAGTTATTGAATGCAGATAAATTTTGGAGAAAGAAAGGTTGTTTGACCAATGGCTTGGACGAAACGCGATCGTTTTCGGGCTGTGATGAACGGGGAGCTGGCCGACCGTGTGCCGGTTACAGCATACCGCCACCACACAGAATTTGAACACAGCGGGCCGCGCGTAATGGCGGATAAGCTGCTCGAGTTCCAGCGGGAATATGACTGGGACGTGATGAAGATTAACCCCCGTGCCGTTTACTATTACGAGGCGTGGGGAAATGAGTACGATTATGACCACTACAACGATGTGGTTCCCACACGCACCAAAACACTGATTCACGATTACCGTGACCTGGAAAAAGTTTCGGTGCTGCCGGGGGATCAGGGCGTCTTTGCGGAACAGCTGGACATGTGCAGAATGATCGTACAGGACAGCGGCGGCGATGTTCCCATTATCCAGTCGGCGTTTACGCCGATCGGCATTCTTCTGAACCTGTGCGGTATGCGCAGCGTCGGGCGCTACCGCCCCTCCCCCAGAGAGGAAAGCCCGCTGATCGATCTGTGCCTCGAGCACCCCGATGAAGTAAAGCGCGCACTGAAGAACATAGCCGAAACGATGGCGGATTACTGCTCGAAGCTGCTCACCACCGGAATCGACGGCGTATTTTACGCGTGCCTTGGCATGGCGCGCAGCGGCTACTTTACATTGGAAGAGTGGAAGGAGTTTGTCGAGCCGTATGATCTGATGGTTCTGGAGGCCCTGAAGGGCTCTCAGGTGATCATTCACACCTGCGGCATTTACGGCAACCCCGAGCGCTTTACCTCTTGGCCGATCAACATGATCCACTGGGCTTCCAGTGCAGCCGGCTGCCCTCCCATCTGGGGAAGCAAAGCGTGGCTGAACGGCAAAATTGCGATGGGTGGCGTGGATGAGCGCCCCTTTGGCCAGAACAAGGCCGAAGAGATCGGTCGGCTTGCCCGCACCACTCTGCAGAAGATGCAGGATGAACCGTTCCTGCTGGCTCCGGACTGTTCCGTTTCTGTGCATACACAGGACGACGAGCTGCGCATATTCCGCGCCAGCGTAGAAGAATCCCTGCGCTGAGCGGCGCACAGCAAAGCAAAAGAGAGGATTGTGATTTAAGATGACCTATATTCACGCCAGCAGAGCAATCACCGGCGATGGAAAAACCGTTCTGAGCCCCGCATGGGTTGGTTTTGACGGAAAATTCATCACCTATGTGGATTCTGAAAAGCCCCTGGACGCCACGCCGGAAAACACCCGGGAGTTTGACGAATCCGTTACCC
>JAEXDU010000001.1 GCA_023401495.1 Bacillota bacterium | reverse complement strand
AGGCCGGGGCGGGCCCTTCCTTTCTTGACGAAAAGAAAGGAAGCAAAGATTCGCCAAGGGGGGAGTTTCGATTCTCTCCCCCTTGGAACCCCCACTCAACGACCAAAGGCGCTGCCTTTGGAAACCGGGAGAGGCTCCCGCTCTGGTGCTTTTTCACGCACAGGCACGGCCTGCGCGTGAAGCAAGTGCATAAGGCGGGCTTCGGCATCCGCAAAAAGGTACGACAAGTTGCCGCACTGTGAAACACCATCTGCTAACTGATAAATCAAAACTCTCGTCGGGCAGCCCTCTGCGAGCTAACGAGAGCGCTCTGAAAATGCCCGCCGACAGTCGGAATTGCTAAACTTGTTTCCCGATGAAACTCGGAGAGTGGGCATTTTCATTGGAGCGCCTTTTCAGTAGCTTTTGTTGGCGTTTACAGGGGCCGTTCCCCGAACGGATTCCAAAGGTGTCCTTTGGAAGGCCTTTGCTTACTTTCGTCCTTTCACGAAAGTAAGTGCCCGCCCCGGCATGAGGGGCAGACCCTGCGTAAGCAGAATTTCCCCGTGAGGCAACTCACAGAAAAAACTATTTCGCCATCAAAAAGAAAGAAAAAATTTTACCCTGACCAAAGGGGAAACTGACGAAAAAAGAATTTTCCTCGCGGCAAAGCTGCATAAAGAAACCCCAAAAATGGAAACAGACAAAACAAATACTCCGCTCCGGCATAAGGGACAAGCCCATGTCAGCAGAAATTCCTGTGTGGGAAGCGCGTAAAAAATAATCTATTCTTCCGTGGAAAAAATATGGTATAATAGCCGCGAACGGCTATTATACCATCGATTGATCAATATGCCACAACTGCGCTCTGCGCCTGTGATATAGGATGCGTCATGAAAAGGTGCGGAGGTTCTGATTTGTGGATTGAGGGGCGCTTTTTTCTGCTCGGACAAAAAGCTGCCGGTAATTGGGAGGAGCTATGTATCACAAGAAGAAAAAAAGCGAGCTGGAACGCATGCTTTACCGGGGGTTCATGCTGATTTCCACTCTGGTGATCCTGCTTTCACTGGGCGGAACGCTGTATTTTGATATTGTCCGCCAGCAAAAAGAGATGGATACTATGATCAGCGGTATCGCGGCTTATATATCGGAGGGAACAGATGTGGTGACCATGCTGGAAAGCGGTTATCCCTCGCCTTATGTCAAACAGTCTCTGGACGCGCTGTATGCGACGATCCCCAATATCAGCGTTGCCGAGGTCTGCAATAAGGACGGAGTCCGGTTTTACCATACCGACCGGCAAAGTACGGGCGAATCTTATGTGGACGGGGAAGAGATTCCCATTCTTCAGGGCAGCAAGCCGTATATCACCATCGGGTACGGCACAAAGGGCGCTCAGCGGCGGGCGTTTCATGCCGTTCATAACGCTAAGGGCGAAATCATCGGCTTCGTGATGGTTTCGGTATTTATCGGAGTCATTTCCGCCCGTGTGCAGAGCATTGCGCTGGTGCACCTGATGATTCTGGGCGTGATGCTGATTATCGGCTTTTTCCTGAGCCATGCCATCCTTCGGATCATGAGAAAGACCCTGATGGGCTTCCAGCCGGAAGAACTGCTGCGCCGTTACCTGCGGCAGGATGTCGTCCTCAGCGCGGTGTCGGAAGGGCTGGTCGCCACCGATACGGCGGGGACGGTGCTGTTTGTCAATTCGGCGGCCCGCAGCCTGCTTGGCGAAGATCAGATGCTGGAGGGGCGGCCTGTTTCGGAATTGCTGCCGGACACCCGTCAGGACACTGTGGTGCGCACCGGCCAGCCGGAGGAACGCCGTTCCTGGATCGTCGGGGGGCATTCGGTGCTGGTCAACGAGGTGCCCATCCGCAAGGACAATGATTCCCCCGCGGAGGGCGTTCTGACGGTTCTGTACGACCGCACCGAAATGCTGCATATGTCGGACGAGCTGTTCGGCGCCCGCAGCATGATCGACGCGCTGCGTTCCTATAATCATGAGTTCTCGAATCGCCTTCATGTGATTTTGGGGTATCTTGAAACAGGACAGATCGAGAAAGCAATCGGATTTATTATGAACAGCAACCTGATTACCGGTCAGGTGATTTGCCAGACAGCGGATCAGATCCGTGTGTCGGAGCTTTGCGCGCTTGTCGTGGGCAAAATGATGCACGCGGCGGAACAGGGAATCCAGCTCAAGTTGATGGGGGACAACTGCTGCATTGAGCAGGATCTTCTGATTCCCGTAGACGACATGACAACGATCGTCGGGAATCTGCTGGAAAACGCCATCGAAGACCTGAACCTTCACGAATCAGAGCTTCGGGAGATCAAGTTCGGCCTGTACTGCCGGCCGGACTGCAATATTCTGGTCTGCGAGGATACCGGCCGGGGCATTTCCCACGAGGTGATGGAGCACATGTTTGAAAAAGGCTTTTCCACCAAGGGAAAATACCGCGGAACCGGCCTGTATTTGGTGCGCCGCATCGTCCGGCAGTACGGCGGCCGGATCGACGTAGAGACAGAAGGGGGCGAAGGCACCGTCTTTACCATTACTTTCACCAGAGAGGAGCAAAAGGATGTATCAGGTAATCATTATTGAGGATGATTCCATGGTGGCGGATATCAACTGCAGATATATTGAAAACACTCCCGGCTTTGCGGTGCAGGCGGTGTTTCAGAATGGCGCGCAGGCGCTGGAATATTTGAAAGGGCACGATGTGCCCTTGATTATTCTGGACTACTATACTCCCGTCATGAACGGAATGGAATTCGTGGATCGTCTGCACGGAATGGGAAAGGCTCCCGATATTATCATGGTTACCTCGGCCAGCGATGCCCAGATCGTCTGCCAGATGGTTTCGCGCGGCATTCTGGATTATCTGGTCAAGCCGTTTGAATACCAACGCTTCCGCGAGGCTTTGGATAAGTTCCGCCAGTCCCATGAGCGCTGGCATACCCATGACGGCGCCCTCCGGCAGGAAGAAATCGATGAAATGCTTTGCTCCACTGCGGGCAAAACGGCGCCGTCCCAAATTCTGGCCAAGGGCCTGAACGACAGCACCATGAATATGATCCGCCGTTTTTTGATGGAAAACAGCTCGTCCATGTTCACCAGTGAAGAGATCGCCGAGAGGGTACACCTCTCGCGGATTACGGTGCGCCGCTATATGAGCTTCATGGTAGAAACGAACGAAATCACCAGCACAATCGATTATCAAACGGGGGGCAGACCGGCAATTAAGTATTCTTTTAGTAAAATGAAATAAAAATTAAAATGTATTTGTTGCGATATGTTCAAGTAGCACAATTACTTTAGCTACAAAAGAATTACGATAGTTACTTAAAATTGAAATAATTCTTTCCTCTCCTTATACTCAAACTATATTCGAGGTGGCCGGGGAAGCTTCCGAGAAAACAAAGAAAGGTGGGTGAACTTTTTAGCAGAGACCTCGGTTTTTTGAAAAACCACACACACCATGACAGAACGGGACGGCGGTCCCGTTCAAGTTTGAGTATCTACATAAGGGAGAGGATTTTGTGGTAGTATCTTTTGACGTAATGCAAAGCTGTGCAATTGCGGCCCTGGTTGTACTGCTTGGCCGCGGACTCGTCAAACGAGTCAAGTTTTTACGGACCTATTGTATCCCAGGTGTTATCGTATGTGGACTGATCGTCAGCATCGTGTTGTCCTTGCTGAAGAACGGCGGCGTTTTGACGGTAAACTTTGATGTGAAGGTGCTGAAAGAATTCTTTATGGATATCTTCTTCACCGCCATTGGTCTGTCTGCTTCCGCCAAGCTGATTAAAAACGCGGGCGGCAAGCTTTTGATCGGCATCACCGTCACAACCATCGGTTCCATACTTGCTCAGAATGTTCTGGGCGTTCTACTGACAAAGCCGCTGGGTCTGCACCCGCTGCTCGGCCTTGGTCTCGGTTCGCTGTCTCTGATGGGCGGCGTAGGCACCGCCGGTGCGGTTGCGCCTCTGTTTGAAAAGCTCGGTGCAGGCGATGCGACCGTCATCAGCGTTATGGGCGCTACTTTCGGCATGATCTTCGCCAGCCTGGTTGGCGGCCCCGCTTCCCGTTTCCTGATCAAGCGCTACAAGCTGACCGCGAACAAGGACGAAGTGGACGCCAGCAAGCAGAGCGATAACGAAGTCGTTCCGCTGAATACCAAGAGTTTTATGGGCAGTACCTGCCTGGTTATTATTTCCGCAGGTATCGGTTCTTATATCGCGATTGCCGCCGGCCATGTGCCTGGCATTGAATTCCCCTATTTCGTTGGCTGCATGCTGGGCGCCGTTATCATTCGCAATATCCTCGATGCTGCCCATTTTGAGATCAACGAGGCTGAGGTGGATGTGATCAACTCCGTCACCCTCGATCTGTTCATCGCGATGACGATGATGACCATTGACGTGACAAAACTGGCGAATGTCGCCGGTCCGTTCCTCGTCATTCTGGCCTGCCAGATCGTTCTGATGTTCTTGTGGGTATGGCTTGTCACTTATATGGTGTGCGGCAAAGATTACAACGCCGCCGTTATGGCTGCTGCCCATGTTGGTATCGGCCTGGGTTCCGGCCCGAACGCCATGGCGAATATGCGCTCCGTTATTTCCGAATACGGTCCTGCAAACGTGGCTTGGGTTGTATTCACGCCTTTTGCGCTCATCGTTCTGGATATCGTCAACCCGATTTTCTGCAGCATGATCGCGCCCTGGGTTGCTACGCTGTGAGTAACCGCTTCCTTCATTTTTGACTACGAGTTCATTACTTTTTGATCAGACTTTTTAGAAAAGTCTGCATCAAGCAATAGATATTTGGTTTGCAAAAAGCAGGTTCCTAAAGAGCCTGCTTTTTGCACATTTGCATTTTAAAATACAAAAAAATACAAATACTCATGATTCTATAAGATGTTTGATTTTTTTTGTTTGAAATTTATTTGTAGGTTTCTGATCTGTCATGGTATAATAACCGCAGAGCGGCTATTATACCAGCTTCGCCAATTGATAAAATATACCACGACGGCGCTTTGCGCCTGTGGTATAATAAGTAACGAAACGTCTGTTATACCGGCTTTGTTTTCATAAAAGATACCGCGATGGTGCTTTGCGACTGCGGTATCATGGCACAGTAGCTTATGATATTGGCTTTGAGATGGTCAGCAATATCCCAATGCGTTTTGTCTGTGGCAGCATACATAACGGGGCATCTTAATATCAATGTATTGTCAGGGTGTTTTCCGCTGCCGGCGGAATTTTCGCACGACAGAAGTATATGGATTTGACCGGGAAAATCATCTGGCCGGTCATTTTTTCCTTCATTGGGAAACACCTTTGGCGGCTGAAAGAATATGGAATGAGCGACTGGATGCTTTTTGTTATTTGCGTTTCATTTTACAAGGTAAACTCTGAATGTAAGTTGTCACAAAATGGGAAACAAACATGCGGCGTTTGTTCCAGTTATTTTATAACAGGGGAGGGCGATGTCAATGAGTACAGGCAGTTGTTTCAAAAAACTGGCTGCAGTATTGTGTCTTCTTGGTTTAACGGCTTCGGGGTGCCAGGCGGCAGACAGCGGCTCGTCGGCCGCCGGTACGCAGAAGGAACAGCCCATCCAGGTGCTGACCATCGGCACTGCGGACAGCGGCGGTACCATGTACCCGGTAGGCCGTGCCATTGCACAGGTCATCAATGAGAACATACCCCAGATGAAAATCAACATTGGCGCATCAAACGGCTCTCTTTCCAATGTGGAAGGCCTGCAGGGCGGGCAGATTGATCTTGCTCTGGTCAGTGCGGATGTGGCATACTGCGCTTACTGGGGCGAGGATGAATTTTCCGGAAAGCCAATGAAGAATCTGCGCACGATCGGTGCGGTGTATTTCAGCTGCTCCAACTGGATCGCGAAGGATTCCCTGAATGCTGTCTATGTACATGATCTGCTGGGGAAGCGGGTGGCTGTGGGGCCGGAGAATTCCACCACCGAGCTTTCCGCAAGAATTGCCCTGCAGGTTGTCGGAATCAATTCGAGCAATACAAAGCTGGAGAATTATGGCCTCGGCTCCGGCAGCAAAGCACTGGAGGAAGGAAAGCTGGATGCAATGCATGGGCTGGCCGGCGTTCCCATCAAGGCGATGCAGGATTTGGCAAAGAGCGTTCCCTGCCGCCTGCTGCGCTACACCGATGAGGAACTGAATGAGATACTGGATGATAACGACCAGTATCGCAAAGCGGTGATTCCCGCCGGTACCTACTCCGGTCAAAAAGAAGATGTGCCCACCTTCGGCGTGAAATGTGTGCTCTGCGTCAATGAAGATATGGACGAGGAGCTGGTCTATACGATCACAAAAATTTTGCGTCAGTCTGTAGAGGATTTGGATGAGCTCCATTACTCCATGGAGAGTATGAAGGATCTCGATTTTGTTACAAAGAACCTTCCGGTTCCGCTTCATCCCGGCGCAGAACGTTTTTACAACGAGAATTCTACCTCTCAACCTTGACAGGCGACAGGGACTAAGGCTTTATCTGCCTTAGGTTTCAAAATTCTTTCAGTCGCGGCATTTTGTTGCTGTGCACGACGTAAGGTTCTTAATAAGAAGCCGGTTTGAATTGAAAAAGAGTCCGAATGCACAATGCATTCGGACTCTTTTTTGCCGTCTTGCTCTCTTTCAAAGCTTACAGTCAAAAATTAAAACAATATTTGGAGGGTACATTTTTGACCGATCGGGCAGTTTCTGCCGCATTCCGGCGGAACAAAACCGCCCCGCTTTCCTGTCCTGGACCCAAAAATGAATTATTCCAATCGCGGTGATGCAAAAGGCAAAATCATGAAGATGCAGAAGATTTTTTAATTTCTGCAAAAATAATAAAATTAAGTTGCAATATTTGGCAGTTAATCATAAAAATGTAAAAATCCGCATCCTTTTTTCCTTGTTTTTTCAGCTGAAATTGGATAAATTAAATAAAAGTGAAATCTGACGACAGAATTTTAATTTGACAATAATTTCATGGTTGAATATAATTGTACTAACAACTTAGTATTACATTAAGAGTTGTTACTATACGGACGTTTTTAGATAAACATAATAAAGGCTTGATTCAATACGAACTGGGGGATGAGCAGAAATGACAAAGGTTGAAATCAAAAACTTATATAAGATATTCGGTGCCACCCCGAAAAAGATGATCCCGTTTTTGCAGGAGGGAGAAACCAAAGAGTCCGTTTTAAAGAAGTACAAGCACAGTGTTGGCGTGAACGATGCTTCCTTTGCGGTGGAAGAGGGCGAAATCTTTGTGGTTATGGGTCTTTCCGGCAGCGGAAAATCAACGCTGATCCGCTGCCTGAACCGATTGATCGAACCCACTTCCGGCCAGGTGATGATCGATGGGGAAAATATCGTAGAGTTTGATGCAGAGAAGCTGCGGGCGGTTCGCAGAAAAAAGATCGCGATGGTTTTTCAGAATTTTGCGCTTTTGCCGCACCGCACAGTAGCGGAAAACGTGGCTTTCGGCCTTGAGATCCAGAAAGAGGACGAAGCGGTCCGCCGCCAAAAGGCGGAAGAAATGCTCGAGATCGTCGGACTGAAGGGGTACGAAAACTCCTATCCGTCTCAGCTTTCCGGCGGCATGCAGCAGCGTGTGGGACTGGCGCGGGCACTGGCCACTTCACCGGATGTTCTGCTGATGGATGAGGCGTTCAGCGCGCTGGACCCGCTGATCCGTAAAGGAATGCAGAACGAATTGATCAGTTTGCAGCGCAGGCTGAAAAAGACGATCATTTTTATCACACATGACCTCGATGAAGCCCTGAAGCTGGGCGACCGCATCGCCATCATGAAAGACGGTGTGATCGTACAGATCGGTACTCCGGAAGAAATCCTGAGCAATCCGGCGAATGAATATGTCCGCAAGTTTGTGCAGGGGGTCAATCGTTCCAAGGTGCTGACCGCGTCGTCGATCATGAGAGATACGGATACGGTAATAACGGTAACCGGCGGTGCCCGTTTGGCGCTGCGCCAAATGCGCGAAGCGGCAATTTCGAGCGTTTATGTTACCGATAAGCAGGGCCGGCTGCTCGGCCTGGTCACGATCGACGATGTCACCCAGCTGATCCGGGAGGGGAAAGATGACCTTTCGGGCATTTTGGAAAAAGAAATCTGCACCGTGGGGCCGGACGTTCTTGTGGAAGAGATTCTTCCCCTGTTTTTAAAGACAAAATATCCGGTGGCCGTAGTCGACAGTGAAAACACGCTGCTGGGGCTGATTTTCAAGGTTTCCGCTCTGGCGGGAATCGTAGGGGAGGGAAATGGGAATGATTAGATTGCCGATCGGAGATTATGTGGAGAGAGGGATCGATTGGCTTACAGTCAATCTGGCCCCGTTTTTTACCGGAATCAAGGAAGGACTTTCGGGCATTATCAACGGCTTTGATTTTATCTTCAATGGGATTCCGTTTTTTATTACGATCGCGATTCTTGCGGTGATCGCCTGGCGTCTGGCCGGGCGCGGAACGGCAATTTTTACAGTGATAGGGCTGTTGCTCATCGTTTCGATGAATCTGTGGAAGCAGACGATGGAAACCCTGGCGCTGGTCGTTACCGCAACTCTGATTGCGCTGCTGCTGGGGCTGCCGCTTGGCATCTGGATGTCCCGCAGCGATAAAGCGAACAGCACGATTCGCCCGATTCTGGATTTCATGCAGACCATGCCCGCGTTTGTGTACTTAATCCCCGCCGTGTATTTCTTTGACTTGGGCGAGGTACCCGGCGCGGTGGCAACCGTTATTTTCGCAATGCCTCCGGTGGTCCGTCTGACCAGCCTCGGCATTCGCCAGGTGCCGGTCGATGTGGTGGAAGCCTCCAAGGCGTTCGGCGCCACCTCCGGCCAGTTGCTGTGGAAGGTGCAGATCCCCATGGCGATGCCGACCATTCTGGCCGGTCTGAACCAGACGATCCTGCTTTCGCTTTCCATGGTCGTTATTTCGGCCATGATCGGAGCCGGCGGGCTGGGCAACGTGGTGCTTCAGGGCATCACACAGATGAAGATGGGCCAGGGCTTTGAGGGCGGTCTCGCGGTTGTGATTTTGGCTATGGTGATCGACCGCATCACCCAGAGTCTGGGCAAAGCAAGAAAGAAAGGCTGATCTGCAGCGCAACAAATGCGGCAGATTTCTCCCCTGAAAACCCGCGGAGAATCAAAGAGCTTTTTCATAGTGACATGAGAATAAATACGAAAGATCAAAGGAGGAAGTTATGAAAAAAGCAGTAGCAATTGGAATGAGTGTGGTCATGCTTCTGGGCGCGATGGCGGGCTGCAGCCCGTCGGGCAGCAGCTCGGGTGCATCTGAAAAGAAAACGGTAAAACTTGGTTATGTCAACTGGTCCGAGGGAATTGCGATGACCAATCTGGCCGCCGCGGTTCTGGAGGATGAAATGGGCTACAAGGTAGAGCTGACGATGGCGGATGTTGCGCCGGTCTTTACTTCAGTGGCCAGCGGAAATACAGATGCCTTTATGGATGTTTGGCTCCCGGTAACGCATGAGGATTACATGAAGGAATACGGCGATAAGCTGGATGATCTGGGCGTCAGCTACGAAAACGCGCTGATCGGCCTTGCAGTGCCGAGCTATGTGTCGGTCAACAGCATCGAAGAGCTGAACGCCAACAAAGATCAGTTTGGCGGCGAGATCATCGGCATCGATTCCGGTGCGGGAATCATGAAGGCCACGGACAAGGCGATTGCCGACTACGGTCTGGATTACAAGGTTCTGCCCGGCAGCGGCCCCACCATGACGGCGGCGCTGAAAAAAGCGATCGATGCGAAGAAACCGATCGTGGTGACGGGGTGGAAACCTCACTGGATGTTCGCCCGCTGGGACCTGAAGGTTCTGGAAGACCCGAAGGGTGTTTATGGAGCCGCGGAAAATATCCACATTGTCGCCCGCAAAGACCTTTCCAAGGATATGCCGGAGGTTGTGGATTTCCTGAAAAACTTTAAAATGAGCGAGCAGGAGCTCGGTGATCTGATGGGCGCGATCGAAGACAAGGGCGGCGAGCCGCTGGATGTCGCGAGAGAATGGGCCAAGGATCATCAGGATCTGGTCAAGGGCTGGATCCCCGCAAAATAATTGCCGATAAGCAAATAGAAACTGTTGCACAGCGGAGGCTTGCAGCAGTTTCTATTTATACGTAGAAGGCTTTGATATCGGCTTGCAGGAAAGCCTGAGATGTATTTTCGGGCAGACCTTCTGCCCAGGGAAAGAAAAAGCGGATCCGCCGTATGATCGAAGTAGGGTATGCTCAGTTATAACGGCAGTTGATTTCATGCTCTTAGAGGGAAAGAAATCCACAGCCTCTTCATTGGGGCGTGATGATTCAGAGAAAAATCGAAGGAGGAAGGTTATGAAAAAGGCAGTAGCAATTGGAATGAGCGTGGTCATGCTTCTGGGTGCGATGGCGGGCTGCAGTCCGTCGGGCAGCGGCCCGGGCGCGGCTGAGAACAAGACGGTAAAATTAGGGTATGTCAACTGGTCCGAGGGAATCGCGATGACAAATCTGGCCGCCGCGGTTCTGGAGGATGAAATGGGTTACAAGGTAGAGCTGACGATGGCGGATATCGCGCCCGTCTTTACTTCAGTGGCCAGCGGAAATACAGATGTCTTTATGGATGTTTGGCTTCCGGTAACGCATGAGGATTATATGAAGAAATACGGCGATAAGATGGATGATTTGGGTGTATGCTACGAAAACGCCATGATCGGCCTTACGGTGCCGAGCTATGTGCCGGTCAACAGTATTGAAGAGCTGAACGCCAATAAAGAGCTGTTCGGCGGTGAGATCATTGGCATCGATTCCGGTTCAGCAACTATGAAGGCTACATATAAGCTGATTGACGACTACGGCTTGGATTACAAGCTTCTGCCCGGCAGCGGCCCCACCATGACGGCGGCACTGAAAAAGGCGATCGATGCGAACAAGCCGATCGTAGTAGTCGGGTGGAAGCCCCACTGGAAATTTGCCCGCTGGGATTTGAAGGTTCTGGAGGATCCCAAAAATATTTATGGCACTTCAGAGAATATTCACATTGTCTCACGGAAAGGCCTTTCCAAGGATATGCCGGAAGTGGTGGAATTCCTGAAAAACTTTAAAATGAACGAGCAGGAGATCGGCGACCTGATGGGTGTGATTGAAGAAAAAGGCGGCGACACGCTGGAAGTCGCGAGAGAATGGGCCAAGGAGCATCAGGATTTGATCAAAGGCTGGATTCCCGCAAAATAATTCTGCCATAAATAAAAAGGAACCGGCTGCCCGTGCGATGCGGGCGGCCGGTTTTGCGGTGCGAATTCATTCCGGCAGCAGCCGGTATTTCTGGAATAAAAAAGCGTTGATTGCCTCATCAGAGGATTCTGTCAGAAGAAACCGAATTTCAGATTCGCTGAACTCCGGAATCGAAAAGCTGCGCAGGTATTTTTTCTGGTAGCATTTGTAGTCGCCCTTCAGGCAATAGCTGACACGCGAAACATAATATTCCATCACATCGGAGTTGAGAATTTTCGCCAGCACCTCCAAAGGGTATCGGCCTCCCTGCGTGACGGCGTAGCCATTGCAGAACAGGATTTCTCCGTCCGGCTCCGGTAAAAATTTCGGACGGCGGCTGAACATGGGGAACAGCAGCTTCGGGCCGCGGCAGTTCAGCCCCTGGCTTCTGCCGTATGCGTACCATGCCACCGGATTCGGCTTACCTTTATCCCGTGCGGCGAGCACGGGGCGGCAGTCGAGCAGATATTGGTAGCACAGGGGAAACAGAGCCGCCAGCTGTTCTTCCTCCAGAATCCGGAACGGCATTTTGGGATTGGGTGCGCCGGTATACGGAAAAAGGATATGTTTTCGTTCCCCCGGCATGGCCGCTTCATCCGAAATTTCGGATATTTTATCGATCGCCCGCACTGCGCCCGGTTCAATCCAATAGCGCATATTGCCGCGCTCTTTATAGAAAAGACCGGCCCGCGAATCAAAGCCGTCCAGAAAATAAACATTGTCGCGCAGGGTGGCGACACCGATTTTGATTTGATTGCCGATGGACTGACCGGCCTCTTCAATTCGTTTGATATTCCGCCGCTCGGTTTCAGACAAAAACTTCCACCCGGCAGGGTTCAGGTGTTCCGCGTCTGTGTGGCAGGGGACGGTACGGCGCAGCGCCGCCGGAAGATCATCGCTTTTTTCCAGCATGGAATAAGCGATGGTGTGGTTTTCACGCCGGTTCAAAAACAGCAGGGAGCTATAAGTCCGAACCGGCTCGAACACCAGATTTTCGCCGAAATCGATCACCATAGAGACAGCGCGGCGCTCATTGAGCAGCCGCCGCAGCTCCTCCGCAGACGAAATGGACAGATAGTTGTTGGGGACAATAAAGCCGAGGGCTCCCCGTTCCGAAAGAAAGCGGAGGCTCTGTTCAATGAAAGCGTAAAACAGGTTAAAGGTACCCCGGCGCGTCGTAGGAAAGTCCTTTTTCAGCCGTTCTGTATCCTTTTTGGAAATGGCGTGTGTGTTCAGGTAAGGCGGGTTGCCTGCAATATAGTCAAAATCCGGGCAGCCGAACAAATCCGTCCAGCTGCAGGCCAGGGAATCCGCGGTCGCGATGTGAAAGGACAGTCCATCTGCGGTACCGTCGGTCAGCAGAGTCAGCAGAGTTAAAAGGACCTTGGTGCGCCGGGTCTGATCCCCGCTGATGTCGATTCCGTACAGGTGTTCCGAAATGATTTCCTGCATCGGCTTCCTGCTGATGCGGTACAGATACTCCGCCGCAGGGAGCAGAAACGAGCCGCTGCCGCACGCCGGGTCGATCACCCGGGCGTTTGGGGGGCAGGGGAACGAAATCGTATGCTCCAGTATGTAATCGGCAATGTAATCGGGGGTGAAAACAACGCCGTTTTTTCCTCTTTCCTGCAAATCAACCATTTCCTCCAATACGGATTTCAGGAAAGGGAGCGTCAGAGAAGCTGTTGCATGCAAAAGCTGACAGATTTCCGGCACAGCCTTTTCCTGCAGCTCGCTCAGCATCGTGCCGGCGGCAGCGTGAGAAAGCCCGTTTTGCTCCAGAAACACCCGGATCAGACTGGCTTCCGTTTGCAGGTCGGAATACTTTTTGGGAATCAGGCGCAGCAGTTCTTTTGCGTTCATTTTTTTCACCCAGATCAGTATACCTGATTTTGTGGAAAACGAAAAGGAAAGATTCTGAATAAAAACAATTTCCTTCCTCTGCCAAAAGCAAGGGAAGGAAATCAGCTGTATTCAGATTGATTTTTTCTGCGGAATCAATACTGCTCTACCCGGCGATGACGGCGCAGCTCGTTGCGGCGCTCGCCGGCTTTCCAATCGGTCTCTTCCTCGTCTGATTCGAGCATCAGCGGGGGAACCGGAGTGGGGTGGTCGCTTTCATTGAGTGCTACCATCACAAAATAGGCGGTGTTTACCAGCTTGCGGTCGCCGTCCAGGTGTTCCACATAAGTATCGACCCGTATTTCCATCGAGGTTTTGCCAACATAAGTGACCTTGCCGAACAGGACAAGAGTATTATTGAGATATACAGGCTCTTTAAATTGCAGATTATCTATGGAGGCAGTGGTGGTATTGTGATTTGAGTGTCTGCGGGCTACGACGCCAGCCACGATGTCGATCCATTCCATCAGCTGTCCACCGAACAGTCGTCCGGCACCATTAATATGACTGCTCAGTACAATCTGAATCTGTTCCACACGGGAATCGGCTACTCGTTTTGGTGTTAATTCCTTCACAAAACATCACTCCTTTTTTTGTCTGTTTTGACGATTCAATCTTACCTTATTTTGACGAAAATTGCAATCAAAATCTTTGTAAACAAACTTGGTTCAAAATATGAATTTACTCTAAATTCTAGATGAAGTAACAGCTTTGTAATTGCCATGCCACGCAATCCATACTATAATAAAACAAAAGGAGCCGCACGGCCCCTTTGTTTTGTGAGGAAAGACGGGTGAAGCGATTGAGAGAAAACAACCGCTGCTGCGCCATTGTGGTTGCGGCTGGCAGCTCCAGCCGAATGAAATGCTCGGGTTCTAAAATATGGATTCCGCTTTCAGGCGTTCCGGCGATTGTCCGAACGCTTTTTGCATTTGAACAGGCTCAAACCATAGACTGTGTGGTCGTTGTCTGCCGCGCGTGCGATACACAGGCGATGGAACGGCTGCGTATTGAATATTCACTGAGCAAGCTGTGCCGGGTGGTGCCGGGGGCGGATACCCGCCAGGCTTCCGTGGCGTGCGGCGTGGCCGCTGTTCCGGGGGACTGCGCCTATCTGGCCATTCACGACGGCGCCCGGCCCCTGATCCGGCCGGAGCTGATCGACCGTGTGGTGCTGGACGCCCACAAATACGGCGCGGCTTCCCTGGCGATTCCGGCACGGGATACGATGAAAAGGGCAGATGCCGAGGGCTTTGTTGTGGAAACCCTGCCGCGCGAGCAGGTTTGGAGCGTGCAGACGCCCCAGGTATTCCTGCGGGAGCTGTACGAATCGGCCCTGCAGGCGGCGCAGCGGGAATATACCGACGACTGCCAGCTGATTGAACAGACCGGCGGCCGGGTTCATCTGTGCGAGGGCTCGCCGGAAAACACAAAGCTGACGACCCCCGAGGACATATTATTTGCCGAGGCAGTGCTTCGCGGCAGAGAGGATGGTTCGAAATGAGAATTGGGCATGGGTATGATGTGCATCGTCTGGTGCCGGATCGCCCCCTGATCATCGGCGGAGTACGGATTCCGTATGAGCGCGGCCTTCTCGGCCACTCCGACGCCGATGTGCTGTCTCACGCGGTGGCGGATGCGCTGCTTGGAGCCGCCGCTTTGGGCGATCTGGGCGCCTGGTTTCCCGATACCGACCCCGAATGGGCGGGTGCGGACAGCCTGAAGCTGCTGCGCCGCGTCTGCGAGCTGGTGGGGGAGAAAGGATATCGGATTGAAAATATTGACGCCACGGTGGTGGCACAAGCCCCGAAACTCCGCCCCTATATCGCACAAATGAGAGAATGCCTGGCTTTGGCATGCGGTATCAAGACAGATGCCGTGAGCGTAAAAGCCACTACAGAAGAGCATCTCGGCTTCACAGGAGAGGGACAAGGAATTGCCGCACACGCAGTTTGTCTGCTAAAGTAGAAAAACAGGTTATCAACCCATCTTCCCATCGCATATTCTGTTAATAAAAACAGAGAGGTGATGTATGTGGGCAAGCCTGTTATTTTGCTTGGTTCCATCACTTATGCGATGAAAAGCCGGGACATTTTGTTCCGTTATGGAATTAAATCGTATGTGGAGAGAACACCGCGCACGCAGGATCGGCTCGGGTGCGGATATGGAATTTACGTGCCGGATCGTACCGATCAGGCGGAAGATATTTTGATACACTCAGGCATCCGTGTTTTGGGAAGATCCGAGAGAGCGGGTGCCGTATGATTTATTTGGATAATGCGGCCACCACGTACCCCAAGCCGCCGCGCGTGATCACCGCGATGGCGGATGCACAGAGGACAAAAGGAGCAAATCCGGGGCGCAGCGGGCATAAGCTGTCTTTAGCTGCCGCGCAGGAGGTTTATGACTGCCGGCAGACGGCGGCGGAGCTGTTTTCTGCTCCCGGGCCGGAATGTATCGCATTTACTCTGAACTGTACCATGGCGCTGAACATGGTCATCAAGGGCGTTTTAAAGCCCGGGGATCATGTGGTGACGTCAAATCTGGAGCATAACGCGGTCATGCGTCCGCTTCAGGCTCTGGCAGATCAGGATATCACATTTACGCAGGCTCAGGTGGTCCCCGGGAATAACAACGCGACGGTGGATCATTTCCGCCAGGCCCTGCAGCCCAACACGAAGCTGATCGTGTGCATGCACGCCTCCAATGTATGGGGAATCCGGTTGCCGGTGGAGCGCATTGCCGCGCTCGGCCGGGAATACGAGATCCCGACTGCGGTAGACTGTGCGCAGGGCGGGGGAGTGCTGCCGATCAATATGGAAGACAGCGGCATCGATTACCTTTGCATGGCCGGTCACAAAGGGCTTTACGGCCCGATGGGAACGGGGATGCTGATTTGCAAAAACGCTTCGCTTCCCAAAACGATTCTGGAGGGCGGAACCGGCACCTCTTCTTTTTCTTTCCTGCAGCCGGATCAGATGCCGGAGCAGGCGGAAAGCGGAACACCGAATCTGCCGGGGATCGCCGGTCTTCGGGCCGGAATGGAATTTGTACGCGCAAAGACGCAGCAAACCATTTTTTCTCATGAAATGCGTCTGGTGCAGCAGCTTTACGACGGGCTTTCCCAGATTCGCGGCGTGCGTCTTTACACGCAGCGGCCGGAAGAGATGTATTTTGCGCCCGTCCTTTCTTTTAATATGGAAGGGTTGTCCAGCGAGCAGGTGGCTGGGAAGCTGGACGCCGTCGGAATCGCCGTGCGCCCCGGCCTGCACTGTGCGCCGGCCGCGCATCAGTGTATGGGAACGTTGGAGCAGGGCGCGGTTCGGGTATCGCCGTCCGCTTTCAATCATAGAAATGAAATAGAGCGATTTCTCATGACAATCCGTAAAATCAAAGCGGATTCCTGAATAAAATGTTGCATATCGCTGGTTATATGGTAAAATAAATAAAAAGAGGCAGCGTTGCGGGCAGGTTTGCTGCGAGTCTGCTACGGAGAGGAAAAACATGGAGCTTCTCGTAAACGGTTGGGGTAATATTGTCGGCTTGGTAAAATCGTTTCAGCTGACAGATGGCCTGGATGTCTTGGTCATATCCTTCATCATATATAGCGGGATCAAGCTGGTTCGGGAAACGCGGGCTGAGCAGCTGGTCAAGGGTTTATTGATTCTGCTGCTTGTCTGGGGCGTATCCTATTATTTGAACCTGCATATGGTTGGCGCGCTGCTGAACTATTTCTTCCAGTTCAGTGTGTTTGCGCTGCTGGTGGTGTTTCAGCCCGAAATGCGCCGCGCTTTGGAGCAGATTGGCCGAAGCGGGCTTGGCAGCAATGCCAAGGGCTGGCTGTTCACCGGCGTAAAGGATGACGCCGACCTGCGCCAGAAGCTCACCCGTGGAATCAACGCGGTAGTAGAAGCCGTGGTGGTTCTGCAAAAGCAGAGAATGGGCGCTCTGATTGTGTTTGAGCGCCAGACAAAGCTGGGAGATATCGCAGACACCGGTACGGTGATCAACGCGGACCCTTCGGCTCAGCTGATTGGCAACGTATTCTTTAATAAGGCACCTTTGCACGACGGCGCAATGATTATCCGCGACGGCATGGTGTACGCGGCGGGCTGTATCCTGCCGCTGACAAAGAGCGATAAGGTCAGCCTGGATCTGGGAACGCGCCACCGTGCCGCGATCGGCATCAGCGAAAACTCCGATGCAGTCGTTGTAGTGGTTTCGGAAGAAACCGCGCAGGTTTCCATTGCCGTCAACGGTGTTTTGACCCGCAACTATACGAGAGAGACCCTGAGAAGCGAATTGGAAAATTTGATCATCCCGGAGCAGGAATCCAGTGAAAAGCGGTCGCGCAAGATTCCTTCCATCAGGAGGGCAAAAAAAGATGAAGAATAAGAAGCTGGATCTTTCCGTTCTGTTTTATAATGATCGCTTTGTGCTGGCTTTCTCCGCCCTTACCGCAATTGTGCTGTGGTTTATCATGGCAACGGTCAACACGCAGGAGCGGCCGCGCATCATCTACGATGTGCCGGTCACCGTCAAGCTTTCTGAAACCAGCCAGGAGCAGGGGCTCAAGGTATTTGAGCAGAGCGTAAAAACGGCGAAGGTGTCCATCCGCGGCAACAGCATCGTCGTCAACCGCATCAAGCCCGAAAATATTCAGGTGGTGGCGACGCTGGCGTCGTCCATCACCCAGCCCGGCAGCTATCCGCTCCCCTTAACAGCACAGAAGGTCGGCTCGCTGGCCGATTACGAGATTGTGTCCATCGAACCAAGCACCATCATCACCAATGTGGATGTTTACAAGGAAGTCACCTTCCCGATTCAGGACGACGTCACCTATAAAGCCGATCCCGATTATTTTGTCAGCGCTCCGTCCTTCTCCTCGGATACAGTCGTGATTTCCGGCCCGGAGAAAGAGATCGCGAAGATCAAAAAGGTTTCGGCGGAATACGATGTGAAGGAAACCCTGACACAGAGCAAAAACTTTACGACCGATTTGGTGCTGTATGACGCATATGGAGAAAAGCTTTCAGCCGATAAGCTGAATATGAGTATCAAGTCTGTGGATGTGAATATTACGGTGCTGGCCAGAAAGGTCATGAAGCTGAGTCCGACCTTCACCGGCAAGCCTGTGGGACTGGCCCTCTCCTCCGCGGTGCAGAAGATCGAACCCGAGACCGTCGAGGTGGCCGGGCCGGAGGATGTGCTGGCCAATGTAAACGAGCTGAGTCTGGAGGCAATCGATTTTTCAAAGCTCTCTATCAGTAATCAGAACCTGCAGGTAGATATCACGCTCCCGCCGGGCTGCAAGAACCTCAGCAATATTTATACGGCCTCCGTTACGCTGGATTTCAGCGGCTTTAAGAGCAAAAAGATCAACGTGACGGATTTCCAGATCAAGAATCTGGCGGCGAGCAAATCAGCGCAGGTGTTTACGAAGAGCCTGGCAATGACGCTGATCGGCCCGGCCAAGCAGATTGATGCCATCACTGCCGCCGATGTTTACGCGCAGATCGATATGACAGGCAAAGAAAGTTTTACCGGGCATTCGGAATTCCCAGTCACTCTGGTCGCGAAAAGCCATACCAGCGTTTGGGCCTATGGGGAGTATAAGGCGAATGTGAGCGTTGCGGAAAAAAATGGATGATCGATTGATGATCCAATATTGACGGGTAAAAGGGATGCGATATCGCATCCCTTTTCTGGTAATTATTGTATTTTGATGAAAAGAGAGGGATGTTACTTGACATAATCTGGTAGGAGAAATATAATAAACTTAATTGCTGTGTTTTCCGCGTTATTTTAGGATGGAATTGCCGGCAAAAATCATTTTGTGGGAGGAATCGGATTGAAAAAAAGATTGGGGTCATTTTTTCTGGTTTTCGCGATGTTGATGACGCTGTTTTTGCCGGCGTATGCAGATACATACACAACCGATTTTATGATCAGCTCCACCTTTGCCCAGATGAAAAAGGGAGATACCATGCAGCTTAGGGTGTACAGCGGAACTTCAGAAGTGACGCAGGTAACTTGGGCTTCCAGTAATCCCGCTGTTGTACAGGTGAACAGTACGGGAGTTGTGACTGCGCTTTCGATCGGCCAGGCGACTGTAACAGCGACTTCGGCTTCTGGGGTTACTGTCAGCTGCTCCGTCAGCTGCTCGGTCAATGTCGGTATTCCCGGAATTGATGTTTCTCAGCATCGAGGAGTCATCGACTGGCAGAAGGTAAAGGCAGCCGGTGTTCAGTTCGCCATCATCCGTACCGGATACGGAAACGAAAACTGGGCCCAGCAAACGGATACTCAGTTTGAGAACAATTACAAAGGCGCAACTGCGAACGGCATTGCGGTAGGCGCTTATCATTACAGCTATGCGACGAATGTGACCATGGCGACGCAGGAAGCGGAAATGTGTCTGAGCATCCTCAAGGGCCGCGCTCTGCAGTACCCTGTTGTATTCGATGTAGAAGATAAAGTACATAATTCGCTTTCTGCCGATCAGATGGGGCAGATCGTGAATGCATTCTGCAGCAGGATTCAGCAGGCCGGTTACAAAACGGCGGTTTACAGCTATGTGAACTTCTACAACGCGCGCCTGACCAGCCCGCTGGTGGCGCAGTACGATACCTGGATCGCCCACTGGGGCGTCAGCCAGCCGAACTTCAACCGCCCGTACACCATGTGGCAGTATGCGGCTCAGAGCATTCCCGGAGTCAATGGCCTCTGCGATGTGAACTACAGCTACTATGATTACGCCGGAACAGCGGCTCAGCAGCCGACAAAGCCCACAGACCCGAACGTCTTTACCAGCAGCGCGCTGAGTACGTATGCGTTCACCGATCAGAGCCAGGATTATTTCTACCGTATCACTACGGCGGATGCCGTGGCGCCCACGGCGGTTTCTTCTGATCCGAACGTTGCGGAAGTCAAGTTCTCTCAGCAGTCGGCTGACGGGTACATTTTCCAGGTCATCCATAAGGGTGAGGGCCAGGCGACCATTACCACCACTTCCGCTGTGACAGGCGCTTCTACTTCCTTTACGGTAACGGGCAATGCCCTGCCGAAGGTTGTGTATTTTACGGATCTCGGCTCCAGCTTTACTCTCCAGAAGGGCCAGACCTATTCTCTGCGCGTAATGCCCACGGTGATTTCCACTAATGTGAAATTCCTGATCGGGAATCCGGCTGTTTTAACCGGCGGAACAGAGCAGCCCACCGCAGGCGGCTGGTATTATCCCATTACCGCGGCTGGCAGCGGTACCACACCGATCTATGCACAGGTAGGCGGCCGCGCCCCGGTTCTGGTTGCGACGGTTACCGTATCCTGAGTTGAAAATTGCATTTTATTTGCAAAAACATTCATTGTAAAAAAAGTCCGGCCTGATCGATGGCCGGACTTTTTTTACACACTTTACAGAACTATATTATTGGGTTGTATTTGTAATTGTCGGGGAATCATGGCGGGAACTCTCTTTTCTCGGGTGCCTTATTTGCTTGGGGAATAGCTTGAAAGCCATGCTTTTCTGCCGGGAATGCCGCGGATAAAGTATGCAGAGGTTGCTCTGACCTGCTGTTCGGCTCGGGCAGATTATGTATCGTTCAACTGCCTCTCAGCCAGACAAAAAGCGCACAAACAAAAAAATGCATCCTGTTTTACAGGATGCATTTTTTGTGGTGGACGATATAGGACTTGAACCTATGACCCTTCGCACGTCAAGCGAATGCTCTAGCCAGCTGAGCTAATCGTCCATTTGTTTTTGGCGCTTTTTGAACGCTTGGTTATTATATCTTATTTTTTATCAGAAATCAACCCCTAAAACAAATAAATTTTTATTTTTTCGGTTAGATTTTTGAAAAATATGCAGAGAAAAAGAATTTTTTATAAATTTAAGCTTTTTTGCCAAGATATTGTAGATTTCTGCCGATATACATAATAAGAGTTTCTGATTCTTCAGCAATCGTCAAACTCAAGGAGGATACAGAGTGGATATTTCAACAATCATTGGAGTAGTTGTCGCGTTTGGCTCTATTATCGGAGGCTATCTGCTGGAGCATGGAGTATTAAGTTCCTTATTTTTACTCTCTCCATTTTTGATCGTTTTTGGGGGAACGTGGGGAGCTACGATTCTTTCTTTTGGGTTCGGGGAAATTTTGGCTGCCCTGAGGTTTTTTGTCGGTACTGTATTTACCAAACATTCGCCGAACCCCGAAAAGCTGATTCAGAAGATGAGAGAAATGGCGGATGCCTGCCGTAAGGAAGGCCTTTTAAAGCTGCAGACCATGCTGGATGATTCCGACATCAGCGATGACAGTTTTCTGCCGCTGAAAGAGGGGATGATCCTCACTCTCGATATGAAGCCTGCCGAAGAAATCGCGTCCACCATGACGGCGGATCTCGATACTTACATGGTGAAAAAGAATATGGAGATTGAGGTTTTCATGGCTGCCGGCGGTTTTTCGCCAACGCTGGGCATTATCGGTACGGTTATGGGTCTGATTCAGGTGCTTTCCAACATGACGGACGCGGCCGCGCTGATGGCGTCGATTGCGGTGGCCTTTTTGGCTACCCTGTACGGCATTCTGTTCGCCAACCTCTTGTATTTCCCTATGGCCAACCGAATGAAGGCAGACCTGAAGCGCCAGAAGGTATACCGCGAAATGATGATTGAGGGCATGTGTCTGATCGCCAGCGGCAAATCTGCGCGCGACGTGGAAAACCAGCTTTCCCTTTATTATCATGTGTTCAAGAACGGCCAGAAGAAGTATAAAGAAGGCATCAATAATTAATTGTCTGGAGATTAAACTGCTATGGCAAGAAGAAAAAAGAGGGGCGAGGCAGAAACCCCGGAAAATCATGAAAGATGGCTTCTGACCTATTCGGACATGATCACGCTGCTATTGGCCCTATTTATGATCCTGTATTCCATGAGCACCATCGACGCGAAAAAATTCGCGAACATGGCGGAGCAGGCCGGGTATCAAATGGGTGCTGTCAGCAATTCTGCGGCTGCAGGCGGCGGTACCGGTAACGGAAACGGTACGGGCACAGGAAGCGGAGAAACAACCACAAATGCTGGTAATCTTAACAGCACGATGGATGCTCTGGATGAAGTGTATGCGATCCTTCAGTCTTATGTGGAAAAGAATCATCTTGAGGATCAGATCGGTCTCGTCAATACCAATACTTACGTTAAAATTCATTTGAAAGACAAAATGATGTTCGTGCCCGACAGCTCGCGGATGCTGCCGGAAAGCGAGCCTGTTCTGAAAGAGGTTGCCGAAGCCATCTCGAAGGTGTATGACCGGGTAGATCACATCACGTTCAGCGGGCATACGGCAGACGTAGGGCCGCATACGCTTTCTGGTGATCAGACCTCCTGGCGGCTTTCCACGGAACGCGCCGTCACGGTTCTGACCAAAATGATCGGGTACGGAATGAAGCAGGACAAGGTTTCGATCGAGGGTTATGCGCATTTTTCACCGGTCGCGAACAATAATAATGAAGAGGGACGCGCCAAGAACCGGCGTGTGGAAATCACGATTCTGAGAAATCCACCGATTATTCCGGCGGATATTTCGAAGCCTTCCCCGGATTCCGCAGCTTCTTCCGCTGACGCATCCGGTCAATCCGAGTCCAGCAAGGCTGCGCATTGACAGAGAATGGAACTTTTTCATACAGGCTGCCGAAACGGGCGGCCTGTCCTTTTTTTCGGGCTTTGCCTGCCAGTACGGGTCGAATCCGGGCATCTGCTTGAAATCTATCCGTAAAATGGTATAATAGGAAAAAGATACTGACATACTGATGTTCAAAACCGCCTGCGGCATGGGCGGCAGGGCTGATCGGAGAATTCTCTGAAAAGCGCACTGAATTTGTTAAAGGGATGGATTCTATGGAAAAAAAGACATTTTATATCACCACTCCGATTTATTACCCCTCCGGGCAGCCGCATATCGGGCACAGCTACTGCACCGTGGCCAGCGACGCGATTGCCCGCTATAAGCGTCTGCAAGGGTATGACGTGATGTTCCTGACCGGCACGGACGAGCACGGCCAGAAGATCGAGAACAACGCGAAAAAAGAGGGTGTTACCCCCAAGGAATATGTCGATAAGGTGGTAGAGGGCTTCCGCAACCTTTGGGAGCTTCTGGATATCAGCAACGACCGTTTTATCCGCACCACAGATGATTACCACGAGAAAGCCGTGCAGAAGATTTTCCGCGCGCTTTACGATAAGGGTGAAATCTACAAGGGCAAATACGAAGGCTGGTACTGTACCCCCTGTGAGGCTTTCTGGACGGAAACGCAGCTCAAAGACGGCAAATGTCCCGACTGCGGCCGCGAGGTCAAGTGGGCGGAGGAGGAGGCCTATTTCTTCCGCCTTTCCAACTATGCAGACAAGCTCCTCAAGCTGTATGAGGATCAGCCGGACTTCATTCAGCCCGAAAGCCGCAAAAATGAGATGATCCAGTTCATCAAGAGCGGCCTGAACGATCTGTGCGTTTCCCGCACCAGCTTTTCCTGGGGAATCCCCGTGGACTTTGACCCCAAGCACGTTGTGTATGTGTGGCTGGATGCGCTGACCAATTATATCACCGCGATGGGCTACGGCTCCGACGACGATTCGGATTACCGCAAGTACTGGCCCGCGGATGTTCACTTTGTCGGCAAGGAGATCGTGCGGTTCCACACCATCATCTGGCCCGCCATTCTGATGGCGATGGATCTTCCCCTGCCGAAGCAGGTGTACGGCCACGGCTGGCTGCTGTTTGGTGACGGAAGCAAGATGAGCAAGAGCAAGGGCAACGTGGTTGATCCCGTGGTTCTGTGCGACCGCTACGGCGTGGATGCCATCCGGTACTTCCTGTTGCGCGAAATCCCGTTCGGTGCCGACGGCAACTTTACCAACGAGGCCCTGATCAGCCGCATCAATTCCGATTTGGCCAACGATCTGGGCAATCTGGTTTCCCGCACCACCGCCATGGTGGGCAAATATTTCGGCGGAGTGATTCCCGCCGAGCAGGAAAAAGCCCCCATCGACGACGAGCTCGAGCAGGCGGTGATCACCCTGCGCGAAAAATGCGATAAGGCGATCGATTCCTATCAGTTCTCCAATGCGCTGACGGAAATCTGGAAGGTCATCGCGCGCACCAATAAATATATTGACGAGACCGCGCCGTGGGTGCTCGGCAAGGACGAAAGCCAGAAGGCAAGGCTCGCTTCTGTGATGTATCATCTGTGCGAGGCGTTGCGCGTCATCTCCATCCTCATCACCCCGTTTGTGCCGAACACCGCTCCCAAGATTCAGGAGCAGCTCGGCGCAGGTGCAGAGGTTCTGGGGTATGAGAACGCGGCCACATGGGGCCTTCTGCCGGCAGATGCTGTCATTACAAAGGGCGAAACGCTGTTCCCGCGCATCGATGTGGATAAGGAAATCGAAGAGCTGAATCAGCTGATTCCCTCCACGGTTCCGGCGCAGGAAGCGAAAAAAGACGAAGAAACGACAGCGCAGGCTCCCGAAGGAATCGCGCAGATCACGATCGACGACTTCATGAAGGTTGAGCTGGTGGTCGCAAAGGTGCTGAACTGCGAGCACATCAAGCGCGCGAAGAAGCTGCTCAAATTCACGCTGGACGACGGAACCGGCGAACGCACGGTGGTATCCGGCATTGCCAAATGGTATCAGCCGGAGGATTTGATCGGCCACAGCATCGTTCTGGTCAAAAATCTGAAGCCCGTCGTGCTGTGCGGTGTAGAGAGCCAGGGGATGATCCTTTCGGCGGACTGCGGCGAGGACACGGTTCGCGTACTGCTGATGGACGGCATTCCGGCAGGCTCCAGGATTCATTAAAGGACAGGTTATTATATCGTGAAACGATTCATATTTGATTCCCATGCTCATTACGACGACGAAGCGTTTGATGCTGACCGCGAAGAGCTGCTGCAGCGTCTTCCGGAGCAGGGTGTGTGTAATGTGGTGAGCATGGGGGCGGATTACGACGGATGCAGGGGAGCGCTTGAGCTCGCTTCCCGGTATTCCTATCTTTATGCGGCGGTGGGAATCCACCCGGAAAACGCGGCAGGCCTTCCCGAGGATTATCTCAGCCAGATCGAGGAGTGGTCAAACGCTCCCAAGGTGGTGGCGATCGGGGAAATCGGCCTGGATTACCATTATGAGGACATGGCCCCCCGAGAGGTGCAGCGAAAGGTATTTGAAGATCAGATTCTGCTTGCAAAGCGCCGGAACCTGCCGATTGTGGTACACGACCGCGAGGCTCACGGCGACACGATGGAGATTCTGCATCGCCACCGCCCAAGAGGAGTGGTTCACTGCTTTTCCGGTAGTGTGGAAATGATGCGCGAAGTGGTCAAGCTCGGCATGTATATCGGCCTTGGCGGCGTTGTTACCTTTAAAAACGCCCGGGTTGCCGTAGAGGTAGCCCGCGAAATTCCGCTCGACCGCCTTTTGACGGAAACCGACGCGCCCTATCTGGCGCCGGAGCCGTTCCGGGGCAAGCGGTGCGATTCCTCCATGATCCGTTATGTCGCGCAGCGCATTGCGGAAATCCGCGGAATCACCGCCGACGAAGTGCTTGCGGCCGGGCGGCGCAACGCAGAAGCGCTTTTTGATATCATCGCTGAGGGGTAATGTAATTTGACAATCACCTATGTTGTAGAGAAAGATCACTTGTATGTAAACATGACGAACCGCTGTCCCAATGCCTGTGGATTTTGTGTGAGGTCTTTCAATGAGCGGAAAGAGGGCGAAGCCGATCTTTGGCTGGAGCGCGAGCCTACGCGCGAAGAAATCCTGGAGCAGCTGAAAAGCAAGGACCTGGACAGCTACCGCGAACTGATTTTCTGCGGTTACGGCGAGCCGACCTGCCGTTTTGACGATCTGGTCTGGCTGTGTCAGCAGGTGCGTCAGATGAGCTGTGTGAACATCCGTCTGAACACCAACGGTCTTTCCGATCTGATCAACGGGCGCTCCACCGCGCCGGAGCTGGATGGCCTTCTGGACAGTGTTTCCGTCAGTCTCAATGCTTCCACGCCGGAAAAGTACCAGGAAATCTGCCATTCCCAATTTGGGCTGGAGGCGCTTCCCGCTATTTTAAAGTTTACAAAAACAGTTGGATTGTATGTACCGAAAGTTTACATGACGGTCGTGGATAACATGCCGCGCGAGGAAATTTCCGCCTGCGAAAAGCTGTGCCGTGAAACGGGAGCAACCTTCCGTGTGCGTGAATTTCTCGATCACCAGTCGTACGTAGAAAAGTAACATATGCGCTTCCTCTGCCTTGGCGGGAGGGAGCGCATCCTGTTTTCGGGCAGGGAAGATTTTGTGAACGGTAAGGGGAAGAAACGATGACTTCTGTACTCTTTATTTTCCTGATTGCGATCATCGCGGGTTTTCTGGGTTCGCTTCTCGGGCTTGGCGGCGGAATCATCATGACCCCCGCGCTGACGCTGCTGTTTCATGTCGACATCCGATATGCCATCGGTGCGAGCATCATTTCTGTGATTGCCACGTCCAGCGGCGCGGCGATCACTTACCTGAAAGACCACCTGACCAATGTGCGCATCGGCATGTTTCTCGAAATCGGCACCACGCTGGGGGCCATTACCGGCGCGTTTCTCAGCGGAGTGGTCGATACGCGGTATCTGTACCTGATTTTCGGCCTGCTGATGCTGTATTCTGCGGTCATGATGCTCCGCAAGGCGGGCAGTGACCTTCCGCGCGATGTGGTGACGCACCCGGCGGCGGAACGCCTGCGCCTGAACAGCTCCTACTACGACAAAAGCCTTGACCAGGAGGTACCGTATCAGGTGGCCGGCGTTTACGGCGGCCTGGGGATGATGTATGTGGCCGGTACGATCTCCGGCCTGCTGGGGATCGGCAGCGGCGCCTTTAAGGTGATGGGAATGGACCTGTTCATGAAGCTGCCCATGAAGGTGTCGAGTGCCACGAGCAATTTCATGATCGGAGTGACCGCGGCAGCCAGCGCCGGTGTCTATTTTTTCCGCGGAGACATCAATCCCGGCATTGCGGCCCCGGTTGCGCTGGGCGTGCTGATGGGAGCCGTAGTCGGCACGCGTGTGATGCAGCGCATGAAGAGCCGGGTCATCCGGCTCGTCTTTGTGCCGGTGCTGGCAATCGTTTCCGTACAGATGATCGTGAAAGGGGTGCTGATGAGATGAAGCAGGATGCCGAATCGATGGAGCTCTGGCTGGCCAAGCTGCTGAAACTAGGGGTGCTGTTCAGCGCCGCGGTGATTGCCTTGGGGGTTTTGCTGTTTCTGTTCACCGGGCAGAGCGGATACGCCGATGGGGTATTCCCGACCAGCCCCGGGGAAATCTGGGCCGGGCTGCTCGTGCTGAAGCCCTACGCCGTTATGCTGACGGGGCTGTTTTTTCTGATCCTGACGCCGATCCTGCGCGTAGGCAGCTCGATCCTGCTCTTTTGGCGGCAGGGCGACCGGCTGTATGTCGTGATCACGGCGTCCGTCTTTTTGATTCTGATCATCAGTCTGTTTCTCGGTAAGGTAGAGTAATAGGGAGGAAGGTCTATGAGCATGCAAAGCATAGAAAGCAGGAGAAGCATCCGAAAGTTCCGGGAAGATATGATTCCGATGGAGCTGATCGATCAGGTGCTCGCGGCCGGGATCAAAGCGCCCTCCAGCAAAAACAAACAGCCGTGGCGGTTTGTTGTGGTCGGCGGCAAAGCCAGGGAGGAAATGCTCGTGCTGTTTGAGGCCGGTCTTACCCGGGAACAAAACGGGCAGGCTCTTTTGCCGAAGAACAGAAACGCTCTGCCCGACGCCTGGAATACGCTGAAGGTGATGAAACAGGCGCCGGTCATCATTATGGTGCTGAACGAAGAATCCGGCTCGCCGTTTGAAGCCGTCAGCAACGAAGATCGGGTAGCGGAGATTGCGAATACGCAGTCGATCGGTGCGGCCATCGAGAATATCATTCTGGCCGCGGAAGAGCTGAGCCTTGGCACGCTCTGGATTTGCAATACCTTTTTTGTGTATACCGAGCTTTGCGAGTGGCTCCATACCGATCGTCAGCTCGCCGCAGCGATTGCGCTCGGCTACCCGGATGAAGCGCCGCCGCCGCGCCCCAGAAAGAAGCTTCAGGACGTGGTGACCTACCGGTTCGAGTGATATTGAAATCGGGCTGGCAAAGCAGACGATCCCTTTTTCTGTTAAGATGAATTCAAATTGAAATTAACTTTAAAAAGGCCGAATCCCATAAACGGGATTCGGCCTTTGGTATTGCTGAGTTTCGGTTTGCCCCGGACTCAATCCTTCTTCCAGGTCATGAACAGCTCCTGTTCGCAGGTATCCGAATTGGTCAGCTCGCGCTCGATGACAAAACCGTGCTTCGTGTAGAAATGTACGGTGTTTTCGCTCTTTTTATAAACATTGACTTCCAAATGAGAATACTTCTCCTGGCACCAGCGAATCAGCTTTGTGCCGATGCCGTGGTTCCAGTTGTCTGCGTCCACAAACAGAGCGGCGATAAAGCTGCCCTCCAGAATGCTGACAAAGCCCTTCAAACGGCCGTGCTCACCATAAACAACAGTTTCTGCCATAGAGAGGTGCTCGTTGCGGACGATTCTATATTGGTTCAGCCAATGCTCTCTCGGAATGAACGGGTGTGCTTTTGTAATGGCGTTCATCCACAGCTGCATCACGGCGTCTAATTCATCTTTATGAAACTCTCTGATCATAGGTATTAACTCCAATCTTTCAATTTCTTCTGCCCTGCATCCCTGAAAACCCGGGAACGGTTTTATGATAGAAAAGGGGGAACTTGGTTATATTATACAATTATACACTATCAAAGTTAAATTGAAAAGGTGAAAATGAAAATAATCTATGAAAAAAGCGCACAGTTTCCACAACTGAGCGCCCTTCCCCCTTGAATCAGCTTAAAATTTATTATACGCATTGCACGGCAAAAATGCAAGGGTAAACTTTTTAAGCGGGCCGAATTCTCCTGCTAAGATTCCGATTGATTTTTCCGCAAAGATTGTGCATGCTGCATATTGGGGTACACCTGCTTTAAGTACTCGTCGGTATAGGTTCGGTCGAGCCACTGGCTGACCGGGTTCGATGCGGGAATGCCTTCCTGCCGCAGGCTCTGGCGCTTCACCGCCATACCGGAAAGCGCAATGTTTACGACCATGAACACCAGCAGCATATGGGTCAGAATCATGCCGATCCTGCTTGGGATCCGCTCGATCCACCGGGTGAGAGAGGGCAGGGAATGCTTGATGAAAATCAGCCCGAGAACGCCCCAGAACACCGAATAGGTCAGATTGGTCCGCCCGTGCAGATTCAAAGCGGAATTGCTGTATTCCCACGATACCGTACCCAAAAGCTTTTCCTGTAAAAAGGAACATACATATTCCAGCGCGCCGCCCAAAACCATGCTCGAAAAGAAAATGATCATGCTGTTGCGGTGGCGAAAACGGTAAAGAGCAACCGTAAACAGCACCGCACCAAGCCCGTATACCGGTGTAAACGGCCCATAGAGCAGGCCCTGGCGGCTTTCAAAGTACCCCAGGCGAACATAGCACCAAAGGGTTTCTACCACAAAGCCGATCATGCTGCCGGAAAGAAAAATCCAGAAAAGCTTGTATCGGTTCAGCCCGTGCGCAAAAGAATAAGGGTTCCCTTCTAGAATAGAGCCTCTTCGCTGAAGTCTGGTGGTCATCATTTCGACAGATTCCTTTCTGTAATACTTGGCATCTTCTCATCACTTCACGGCAGAAACGAAAGCACAGCTTTCGATGCCCGAGAGCATGGAGTGATCCGCTCAGTGGGTTCCATTTTTTGAGCGGATAACGGATTATGTCAGCTTGTATTAGAATCTATCATATCATAATTTGACAAAATCGGCAAAACATTGCTTATCGCTCAATTCCGAAGTGTGGGAATTGTAATGGAGGGTAAATTATGGTATCATAAAAAGAAATAAACGATGCTTTTGATTGGGAATGGGAGATGACGCAATGGATGTTTTTGTTGAGCAGCTGGTCCGAAAGAAAAAGGGCCGCAAAGATTACGCGATCGTGGCCGGGGCTGGCATACTCGGAATTGTGATTCTGGCAATCAGTACGTTGATAGCGTTTTTGGGGCCTTTTCTGCTGATTATCGTTGCGGGCGTGTTCGTTGGGATTTATTATGTAAGTGCGTCCAGAAATCTGGAGTATGAATACAGCACAACCAACGGGGATTTCACCGTGGATCAGATCACAAACCGCCGCAGCCGCAAGCGGATTTGCAGCTTTGATCTGAAAACGGTGGAGGAAATGGGGCAGTACAACGCCTCGGCATTCCAGAACAGAACCTTCGCAAGGCAGCTCATGGTCGGCGAGGACGACGAGGGCACCGATGCGTGGTATCTGATCGTACATTTAAAGGATTCCGACAACACTCTGCTTGTGTTTAATCCCAACGAAAGGGTGCTGACGGCGATCAAACCGTTTTTGCCGCGGCAGGTATCGGTCAATGCTTTCCGTGGGCGTTGATCTCCTCGAAATTCCCCGGATAGAACGCGCGATGAAGAACCCGCGCTTCTGCCGGCGGATTTTGGGGAACAGGGAATATGATCAGCTTGCTGAGCGCGGATTCCCGGCGGCCAGCGTGGCGGTCAGCTTCTGCGCCAAAGAGGCGTTTTCCAAAGCGCTTGGCACGGGGGTGCGGGGTTTTCTTCTGCGGGAGGTGCAGCTCCTGCGCGATGAGCTTGGCAAGCCTTTTTTGTATCTGGAGGGAGCGGCCCTGGAGGCCGCCCGGAAAGCAGCCCTGGAATTTTCGGTCAGCGCTACACATACCGCACGGTACGCGTCCGTCACGGTCATTGGGGAGAAGCGCCGTTCCAAAATTGCGATTCGAAAGCAGTGCGACGTGGGTACTCACGGGGGAAATGCCCCCACTTTGACGGACCCCGCGGATCGGCCCGGCGCAGAGGTGCAGCGCAAGTTGATTTCCAGTGTTATTCTGATGGCTCAGTTGAGAAAGGAGCAGCCTTCTGATGAAACTATTCGAAAGCGGCGCGATGCGGGCGCTGGAAGAAAGAGCCGTGCAGGAGGGAGTCGCGTATTCCACCCTGATGGAGAACGCAGGGGAGGCCGCGGCGCGGCTGCTGCGGGACAAGGCCCCCGGCGCGCATGTCGTCATTCTGTGCGGAAAGGGAAATAACGGCGGCGACGGCTTTGTCGCGGCGCGGCATCTTGCGGACTGGGGAGCGCAGGTCTGCGTTGTCCTGATTCAGGGTGAGCCGGGAACAGAGCTGGCAGGCCAGGTGTTCCGGCAGATGGACCTGCAGAAGATTCAAGTGCTGGATTGGGCAAAAGAGCCCGAAGCAGTCAAAACTCAGGTATACGGGGCGGATTTTGTGCTGGACGCGATGTATGGCATCGGGTTTCGCGGCAGCTTGCCCAAAACGTTGTTCCCATTGCTGGATGCGGCAGAAACCTCCGGAGCATATCTTCTGGCGCTGGATTTGCCGAGCGGCGTTTCGTGCGATACGGGGGAAGTCCCCGGGCGCTGCGTGCGTGCGGCGGAAACAGTCAGCTTTACGGCGCTCAAGCCCGCGCATCTTATTCAGCCGGGCCGAAGCTATTGCGGTAAGGTAACGGTTGTTCCGGTGGGCATTTCAGAACAATTGATCGAAGAAGCGGAGACTCCGCTGTTTGGTATCGAAGAAAAAGATCTTGCCCTGTTGTTCCAGCAGCGGGAGCAGAACACGAATAAAGGCAGCTACGGCACGCTGCTTTCCGTCTGCGGCAGCACGGGGATGGCGGGCGCAGCGATGCTCGCGGCCCGCGCGGCCCTGCGCAGCGGGGCGGGCCTTGTGAACATGGCGCTGCCAAGCGAGCTGTATCCGGTGGTAGCGGGCGCTCTGCCAGAGCCTGTGTATACGCTTCTGGAGCGGACGCACGGCGACGTCATCAGTGAAGACAGCGCCGCTCTTCTGAATCAGAAGATGCTGAGTGCGTCGGCGGTCTTAATTGGCTGCGGGCTTGGCACCTCCGCGTTTGCCCGCTCTCTGCTGCGGCGTGTGGTGGCCTGCAGCTCTGTTCCCCTTGTCATCGACGCAGATGGAATAAATCTCCTGGCTGAGAATATAGATATATTGAAAACAGTCAGAGTGCCGGTGGTGCTTACCCCCCATCCGGGAGAAATGGCGCGCCTTCTTCATACCACAGCCGAGCAGGTACAGGAGCGGCGGCTGAACTATGCCAGACGCTTTGCGCGGGAGCATGGGGTGACCCTGGTGCTGAAAGGCTCGGGAACCATCGTGGCCGCTCCGGATGGACGCGTGTTCGTAAACACCACAGGGAACCCGGGGATGGCGAAGGGCGGCAGCGGAGATGTGCTGGCCGGGATGATCGCCTCCCTTGCGGCGCAGGGGATCACGCCCTATTGGGCGGCGGTCTTCGGTGTGTTCCTGCACGGGCTCGCGGGTGACCGCTGTGCGAAAAGGCTCTCTCAGCGCGGGATGCTGCCATCCGACCTGATCGAGGAGCTGCCCTTACTGTTTTCAGAATTTGAACAATAAGGGTGATTTCATGCGCAAGCCGGCCCGCCTCCTTGTGATCCTGTTTTGTCTTGTCTGTATGGCTGTTTCGGCGGGGTGTTCGCCCTCGCTGACGCAGCCGGTGGTAAACCCGGTTCTGACCTTTGAGTCCAAGGCCGATGTATCAATGGGAAAAAGCCGGTATGTATGCCGGCTGCAGTATTCAGCCGGGCAGGGCGCGCAGCTGACGCTGATGGAGCCGCAGGAGCTGGAGGGCATGACATGGGCGTGGGATCATAAGATCCTTTCGGTCAGCTACGAGGGCCTTACGGTTTCGCAGGATAACATGGTGCTGCCGCAAACCGGAATGATTCCCATGATGCTGGCGTCGCTGGATGCGGCGTCGGTGGAAGGCGCGCTGACAACCTCCGGTGACGGGCTGTTTTTCGGCAGCGGCGACGGCCACAATTTTACCCTGACCGCGGATCGCCGCACCGGCCAGATCAAGCAATTGGCTGTTCCGGAAGAAAATATGCTGGTGCTGTTTGAACCGATTACAGATTCCTCCGAAGAATCCAAGTAAGGAAAATAGCAAATAGCAGCCGAACAGAAAGAAGATTCCATCAGCAAAAAAGAGAACGCACGCTGCGTTCTCTTTTTTGTTTTGGCCGTTACAATATGGAATTCAGGTGGTCTTTCACCGTATTCCATTGTTCAAGCATCAAATTTTTCAAAGAGGCAGGCTGAATGGAAAAAATTGTTTCCCCATAGCGGTTAAAATAATTGGCGATAAAATTTTCTTCCCCTTGATTGTAAAATCCCCTTATGCAGTATTTCCCGTTTTCCCGGTGCAGCTTCATGGAGGGATAGTGCTCTTTATGAAACAGATCCGCTCCCTGAATGGAAACGCCAACCTCAAAATCCACAGCATCCTTATCGCGAAACAGCTCTTTTGAAGGGACGAGAAATTCAGAGATCGGTTTGGGTGCGTATTTTTCACAGCGCTGCACGGACTGGATTCTGTCGCATCGGAATACCTTCGGCCTTTCGGTTTCGAAATGATATGCGGTCGCATACCATTGCCCATAGGCGGAAGCAACGCGAAAAAACTGAACATCATATTGCTTCTCCGAATCTCCCTTTCGGTAGCGGATGCTGCATACGCTTTCCTCAACAGCCATTTGCAGAATGTCTTTTAAGCAATTGCATTCGTTCTTGCTTTGGTAACTCCCTAAGTTGAAAATCAGCTCCATTTTCCGCAGGGCTTTGATCCGTTCTTCTGATATACACGCTTCAAATTTTTGCTTTAGTTTTTCAATACTCAGGTGAAAGGGGGTCGATTGATAGGCGGTGAGTGTCTGCATGGAAAAGTACAGGGCGTTGACCTCGTCAATTGTAAAAACAATAGGGGACAATAAACGATTGGGAAGGATTCCATAATATCCGTTGCGTCCGGGCCTTGAGTAAATCGGCATGCCGATTTCTTCCAAAGACTGAATATCCCGAAGTGCGGTGCTTTTCGATATGGAATAACGCTCCATGATGCTTTTCAGATGAAAGGATTTTTTATCATTCAGATAGATCAGCATATCATTCAGGCGTTCCGATCTTTTCATCTTATCTTCCCTTTCTGTAGAATGGTTTCGTTAATTGATACCATTTTATAGTATAGTATAAATAGAATAAAAAAGACAGGGGAAATGAAATATGAATACAAAACAGGAGTTCGTGCGGCTGATGGGTACACAAACGGAATTGGCTCTGGCAACTTGTACGGAGGATCAGCCGAATGTGAGGATCGTTAATTTTTATTTTGATGAAGACACGAAGGCGGTGCTCTTTTCTACCTTTGCGGATAATGAAAAGGTCAAAGAGTTTGAAAGAAATAACAGGGTGGCTTTTACAACTATTCCGCATCAGGGGAATGAGCACGTCAAAGCGAAAGGCCTGGTGCGAAAAAGCAGCCGAACTGTTTTTGATGTGGCGGAGCACTTCATCAAAAAAATTCCCGATTACAAAGACACTCTGGAACAGGCCGGAGAATATTTGATTCTTTTTGAAGTGACCTTTGATACAGCCATTGTCACTTTGGATTTTGAAAATATAGAAACGTACCGTTTATCGGATAACACATAAAAAGGGCCCCGGAGCAATTTGCCCCGGGGCCCTTTTTGTGCTTTAGTGCTCAGAATCGAGCCGCTTGAGGGAGCTTTCGGCCTCTTTCCCCAAAAGATTGTCCTGTGCGGCAAACTCCTGAAGGAGCTGTTCCGTCTTTTGCGAAGGGAAGGCGCACAGGCATTGGATGGCCTTCCAGAGAAGCAGCTTATGGTTTGGATACCGCTCCATCACGGCAAATACCATTTCGGCATGCTCCGGCGTTGACAGCTCCGGGTGATAAAATGCCATAAAGCCGACGGCGTCCAGAATTTCGCAGATTTTCTCCGTATCGTCCCCCTGTAAAACCTGCAGCAGAACGGGGAATACCTCCGGCGGCATTTTTGCGAGCGTGCGGGCAATGATATCCCGCGGAAGCGGATACGACTTTTTCTGTGAAACCCGGTCCGGCAGGCTCTTGTGCTGATTGCCGCCGATCTTTCCCAGAAAGGGGAGCATTTGCAGCGCGGTTTCCCTGCCGCCCCTTTCCAAAGCCTCGCAGATGGCCAGCCGGGTATACAGGCATTTTTCTGCCGAAAGGCGCTTTACAAGCGCTGCGGCAACCGGAATTTCTGTCTCCGGTTCCATTTTCAGCAGGCTTGCCGCTGCAGTGCGCGCCACAGCGTCTTTATCATTCAGAAGCTCCAAAAGCTCATTCTGGCTTTTTTTCCGATACGGGCGGATTTCCTCCGGGGCGGCGTAGCCTCTGCTCCGTAGCTGCTCCTGGCTGCTTTTCAAATGAGATCCATCCTCTCGCTGTAGCGGTCATTTTTCCGGGGATACACTCTTGTCCTATTTCATCTTAAAAAAGCAGTCAATGATTCCCCAACCGCAGGTTGGGGAATCATTGACGTTTTTACACGAAATCGCTTTAAAAAAAATCGATGATATAAAAATTTACCGCAGACCGGCAATGATCAGGTTCTGGTTGTGCTCCTCCAGCGTTTCGGCATAGTATCCCGTGCCGGAAGCGGAGTGGCAGAAATAATAATAGTTTGTGCTGGACGGGTGAAGCGCGGCGTCGATGGCGCTGGCGCCGGGGTTGCAGATCGGCCCGATCGGCAGGCCGGAGAAATTATAGGTGTCATAGGTGCTGGCAAAGCCGGCCGGTGCTTCCGATTTTACCCGGTAGGGGTAGAATACGGTAGAATCAAACTGGAGCCTTGGCGTGTCGTGGGCTGCGCCGTTTGTCAGGCGATTGTGCAGAACAGAGGAAACAAGGTACATGTCGCTGGCGCTCGAGGCCTCCGCCTGAATCAGGGAAGCCATAGTCAGCATCTGATCCACCGTCATCCCCTGTGCCGCGGTCTGTGTTTGAAGGTCAGTCATCTTAGTCTGCATGTTGTTCAGCATGCGCTTCAGTGCGTTGGCCGCGCTGTCTTCCTTATAAAAGTTATACGTATCGGGGAAGAGATAGCCCTCGAGCTTATAATAACGGGAAGAAGCGTTTGTCAGAGAAGCGATGAAGCTGTAGTTGTCGAACTGTGTGCTTTTTGCCGCCGCAAGCACGTCGCTGGCGCTGCACACATGATTTTTCTCCAGAAGCGCCGCAACGCCCATCAGATTCGTCCCCTCCGGGAAAGTGACGTTAACGGTCGGCGAAAGGTCTGACTGATGAATCAGCGAGGTGGTCCAGTTGGTCACGCCGTGCGGCTTCACACCGTTTTCCACGGTGACCTGGATCGACGCGTGAACGCCCTTGATTTCAGAGGTGATGTAGGTTACTCCAGGTTTCAGGCCGGTGATGCGGTATTTTCCGGTTCCGGCCACGCGGGTCACCTTGGCGATCCCATCGCGCGAGGACCAAACCTTGACGTCCTCCTGCTTTAAAACGGAACTGCTGAGAGAGGCTTTAAAATCGTAGATGCCTCCCGGAGCCATTGTATAACTGAAGGTATCCATACTCAGCGTGCCGACCACAGCGTCTGCATCTGCTGCATACACAGCCGTGGGCGTCGCAAGCAGCGCACAGGATAACAAAAAAGCAAACGCTTTCTTGAATCTTCGCATTCTATCAAACTTCCTTTCATTCATGATACTCTCATTATAGCCTTTTTGTCGAATTTAGCAAGCCGGCGATGCGAATCGGCCGGCAGGATTTGCGGGCGTATTTTGTTTTCTGGCCCTGCTTTCAGAATCTCACTGTCAATTAGCGGGTAAGCTAATATTATGTAGAGAGGCGCAAGACCTATTAAATGAATAAAAAAGAAAAAAATTAAAATAATTGTATGAAAGTTTTTTGAAGAGGCAAAAATAGGATTGGGCCCAATCATTAAACTATTCGGAGCGTGAAAAACGTGAATGTCAGAAGAGGCGATATTTATTATGCCGATCTCAGTCCCGTAATAGGGTCTGAGCAGGGTGGGGTAAGGCCGGTACTGATTGTTCAGAACGATGTCGGCAACCGATTCAGTCCCACTGTGATTGCAGCGGCTATTACAAGTCAAAGAGCAAAAGCAAAACTGCCGACGCATATTATGCTGGATGCGGAAACCACAGGATTAGCCAGAGATTCCATTGTGCTTCTGGAACAGATCCGCACCATAGATAAACACAGATTAAAGGAACGCATGGGGCGCCTAGATGGCGTGTCGATGTCGCTGATCGATCAGGCGTTATCTATCAGCTTTGGCTTGGAACCTGAAGCAGAGGTCAGGCAGGCTACATAGAAAGGCCTGAATCATCAGTAGTATGAGGAATATTTTTACCTGATCCGCAAAGAATAAAGGATATACAAGTCAAAATCAAAGGAGGTAACGCAAAATGGCATCGTTAACCAGTAAGGAGCTTTCTGCAATTGAGGATCAGCTCAGTGGAGAAAAACTTTTAATTACAAAGCTGAAGGCATATTCTCAGGGTTGCTCAGATCCTCAGCTGAAGCAGCAATATGAGGATTTGGCCTGCAAGCATCAGCAGCATTACGACAAGCTTCTCGGATTTTTGAATTAAAAGGAGTGTAGAATCATGGATCAGAGCCAGAACCAGAATCAGACACAGGCGTGCATGAAAGACCAGGAGGTTCTGCATGACGTGCTGTCCTCGCAGAAAATGATCACCGGCACCTATAATGCATTTACCAATGAATGCGCAACTCCCCAGATACGGAATGAATTCATGAATATTCTGAATGAAGAGCACCAGCTTCAGGCGCAGATTTTTGATGAGATGCATAAACGCGGCTGGTACCCGACCCCGGCTGCGGAGCAGCAGAAAATAGACCAGGCAAAGCAGAAGTTCCAGAACATGAATCAGAACGGCTGATTAGAACTGGTTTCTATAACCACAGCAAAAGCCCCCAGACGCGGAAACATCCGCACCTGGGGCTTTTTGCTGTGGTCATCAAAAAATGAGTGTTGGAAAGAAGCGTATATTCACTGCCAAAAATGTACTTTCACAAAGCTTACGCTTCCACAAGAACAGGCTTTTTCAGGTTCTGCCCTTTTGTATTCTGCCTGCGCACAATGCTGGAAAGTGTAAAGTTGATGATGAAATACATTCCGGCCATGAAGGCAAACAAGATAAACACCTGTGTGGAGGAGGCAAACCGCCCCATCAGGATCATTCCCTTGCCGGTGAATTCCTCAATGGCTACCGCCCACAGAAAAGAGGTGTCCTTTACGGTTGTGATCATCTGCGAGAGCAGAGACGGCACAATGTTTTTAAAGCACTGAGGAATGATAATGAACCGGAGGGTCTGGAAAAAGCCAAATCCCTGAGAATAAGCCGCTTCAAACTGGCCCTTGTTGATGGAATTCAGTCCGCCGCGTACAACTTCGGCCATAATTGCGGTGGTGAAGACCGACATAGATAAAATCCCGGAGTAAAACGCGGGGATGGGAACCAGAAAACGAATGGCCAGAATCCAGAGAATCAGCGGGGTATTGCGGAAAGTTTCAATATAAACCGCAGAAAGCTTTCCCAAAATTCCGTGGTCGTAATTGCGCACCAGGCCCAGAATCGTGCCGAAGAACAGGGCGATCAAAATGGTGGATGCTGCGATCACGATTGTGGTACGCATGCCCGCCAGTAAAAACAGAACGTTATCCCTTGAGAAAATACTGCTCAAAAGCTCCATTATGCCGCCCCCTTCTTAGAAAGCTCCGGCAAACTGCCCCAGAATATTTTTTTGCTTTTCTGAGGAAGCATGGTTGCCTGAATATCGTGGCTTTTGAGCCGCTGCTCGTAATTGCGGGCCCAGGTGGCCAGCGGGAAGCAAAGCACAAAGTACAGCAGGCCGGTGGTCACGTAAGCCGGGCCGTACAGCAACTGGCTGCTGGCCCAGGAATCCGCGCGGTACATCAGGTCGCCGCCGGCGATCATTGCCAGAACAGAGGTGTTTTTAATCAGGTTGACCGCCTGATTGGTCAAAGGCGGCAGCACGATTTTAACGGTTTGCGGCAGAATGATATACCGCATGGCCTGCACATGGGTAAAACCCTGGCTTTTGGCTGCCTCCATCTGCCCAACCGGAATCGACTGAATTCCGGCTCTGACAACTTCGCTGATATACGCGCCGGTGTACACTCCAATGCCAAGCACGCCGATGGTGAATTTATCCAGCATGATTCCCACCAGCGGAAGACCGTTGTACAGGAAGAAAATCTGGATCACCAACGGGATGTTCTGAATGAATTCTACATAAACACGGCTGACGCCCTTCAGGCCCCGAAGATGCGAGGAGGAAAACATGCCGAAGACGATTCCTAAAAGCAAGGCAAGCGCCAATGCAAGTACAGCGATTACCAACGTAGTCAGAAAGCCCTCGGCAAACGTCTGCCAGTCGACAAATAACCTTCCCCATTTATCCAAAGAAAAAGGTGAACTGTTCATTCCTTATCCCTGCCTTTCTTTCAGAATGATCTGCGGAGGTTTCCCTCGCAGGTAAATCTTTGTTACAGTTAGTTCAGCTTCCATTTCGCGACCATCTGATCCAATTCTCCGCTGGATTTCAGCTGTGCTACCATACCGTTGACGTATTCCGCCAGGTCTTTGTTATCCAGCTTGCTGGCAATGCCGTATTCCTGGGGGGAATATTTATCGTCCAAAATCGTGGTGGTGTCATCTACATAGCCGCTCAGAATGGAGCCGTCTACAGAGAAGCACTGCACACGGCCGGAATCCAATGCCGCTTTGATTTCGGGGTAAGTGGCATATTCGTCGAATTTCACCTTCACGCCGGCAGCGTCTGCCGCGTCCTGAATGGCTTTCATGCTCGTAGAGCTCTGCGCAACGCCGATGGTCTTCCCATCAAGGTCTTTCAGGCTCTTGATGCCGGAATCCTTTTTCACCATCAGTTTCACAGCATCCGAATAGTATGGATCGGAGAAATTATAAACCTTTTTGCGTTCCTCGGTGATGGTAAAGGTTGCGATGACCAGGTCGACTTCTCCGTTATCCAGCAGAGGGCCGCGCGTTTTGGCGGTAACGGCCTGTGTTTCTATTTTGCTTTCATCGCCAAGCAGGTCTTTGGCGATCGCTTTGGCCAAGTCGATCTCAAAGCCTTCTACTTCACCGGTTTTTGTATTTTTCAAACCGAAGTTCGGAACATCCACTTTTACGCCGACCTTCAGTACGCCGGCGGCTTTGATTTTATCCAGGGTGGGCGTTGCGGCAGAGGCGGCGGAGCTTTCCGCAGGGGCCCCGCTGCCGCCGGTGGCCGCGGAAGAGGCGGAGCCGGTGGAACCGGAGCAGGCGGTAGTCACAGCCAGCATAGAGACTGCCAGTAAGGCCGCACATGCTTTTTTCAATGTTGTCATAAAAATCTCTCCTTCATTTATGTGTTTGTTATAGGAATCCATATCTTTGCATCGGGAACAGAAAGCCCAAGAGCCGATTCCCCTAAAACAGACTGCTATTTCAGAATTTTGCTGAGGAAAGCCTTTGTTCTCTCGTTTGTGGGGTTTTCAAAGAAATGCTCCGGCTTCCCTTCCTCCAAGATCGCGCCGTGATCCATAAACAGAATCCGGTCGGCCACCTGACGGGCAAACCCCATCTCATGCGTGACAACCACCATGGTGATGTTGATGCGGGAAAGCTGAATCATCACGTCCAGAACCTCCTGAACGGTCTCGGGGTCCAGTGCGCTGGTCGGTTCGTCAAACAGAATTATTTTTTGCTTTGTAGCCAGTGCCCGTGCAATGGCGACTCTCTGCTGCTGGCCACCGCTCAGTGTAGTGGGGTACACATGTGCTTTATCGCGCAGGCCGACAACATCCAGATATTCATAGGCGATCTTTTCCGCATCCTGCTTGTTCATGTGCTGCAGCTTCATGGGCGCCAGCGTAATGTTTTGCAGAACGGTCATGTGCGGGTAAAGATTAAACTGCTGGAAAACCATCGCAATGTTCTTGCGGACAATATCATTCTTATTTTTCATTGTCAACTCTGTCCCGTCAATGAACACCTGACCGGCGGTTGGTTCCTCCAGAAAATTCATGCAGCGAACCATTGTGCTTTTACCGGAACCGGACGGCCCAATCACCACCAGCTTTTCTCCTTCTTCTACGGTAAGACTGATGTCCTTCAGCACTTCCAAATCACCGAAGCTTTTACAGACATGTTCTAACTTAATCATGTGTTTCCCCCCGTTTGGTATCTATCTGCACTTGCTGGAAAAGCAAATAAAAAAAGCAATGGGGCATCAAATCATCAGGAATGCAGAGCACAATCCCTTTTTACAGATTTGAAGCGTCATTGCTTGAATCTTGCATTTAAAGTTGCAGTTATCATACTCCGACGAGAAGAAAATGTCAAACTGCGATTTTAGAACTCTTGATAAAAAGTGACGTGAAATCACTTTAAAATGGCATTTTAGCTTATAACAGGCTCGGTTTATTAGAGAAATGAAACAAATTGTGACCTTTATGTGAAATTTATTTCTCCGTTTTGAAAAGATGGATTGTCAAGAAAAGTGAAATTTGTTGGTTGTAAAATTTCATAAACAAATAATCTCATCAGATGAAAAATCTGTTGGGTATCCATATTATCCCAAAACTCAGGCCGTACCGTATTTTGATAGGCCAAGTCAGCTTCTCAGTAGAACAATATCACTTTAAAAAGCTGTTTTAAAATGAATTGCTATTATAGACCATGCATATAGAAGATTCCGTTTGAATAAAAGTGATGGTCATAAAGAATAGAGGTTAATATAGACCAAATATTAAGGGGAAGGAGGAAAAGCAGCCGTTAAAATTGATCTACGCTGGAAATTTAAAAAATTTTTTCTTTTAATTCAGTTTAAGATTTCGTTTTATGTGCAGCAAGTTTAGAATATTTTTGTCCTGTCGAATATATTCAGTGATTTTGCAAAGATCATACAGCGCCCTGCCATTTGGTTTTTATGATTTTAAAAACAGAAAACGAAAGGAGAGTGAATGTTTTTTCAAACGATTTGGTCCGGGAAAAAATCAAAAACGCAAAAAAATATTTTACTGCTTTATCAGATTAATTTGGTATTATAGTAGCGAAACGCATTGGCTTTCAGAGCCGGGCGAAAAAAGACGATTCCCTGATCGAAAGAAAACCGGCTTGCCATAACAGGGGAATATGAGAGGGTTTACTGCCGATAAAGAAAAAAGAACAAATTAATTTTGCATTTCGGAATACCTGTATAGACCGATTCTATGATTCTCCGTTTTCTTACAGTAACGGGCATGATGAATATACGGATGAATAAAAATACATACAATTTGCTATAAAATGGCATATAATTTGATTTTTTGAAAACTTTTTTGTATGAAAGCGCTGCTTGTCCCAATAAAAATCCATAAAACATTCACTAAATTTATTATTTTTCACGCCTTTTTTAGACGTTTCTTTGACAGATCACGAGTATACTTAAAGAACAGTCAAAAGAAGAGTCTTTAAAGGATGTCCCCTTTGAGAAATCAGCAGACATCCACTTCCTTTTGATTTAGCACGCTAATGTGTTATCTGAATGCTTTTGCCGCATTGGTGAAATGCTGCCGCCTGTTCTCTTTTGAGAAGGTCCGGCAACAGAGTGCTTCCAATCCAGTCTTATCGGGACTGAGAATGATAAAAAGGAGAAAGAAATATGAAGCTGACACAAGAACAGCAGGATATGCTGGACGGTAAATACGGCAAAGGAACCGCATACGCAATGAAAATACAGGTTGCGATCGGTGAATCCTTTGGCGCAGAACGGATGGTACCCATCACAAGAGCGCACGTCGCGCTGAGCAATCAGGAGGCAGACCTTTGGTTTGCGGAAAAGCTGCTGAATGCGGGCGCGAGATGCCGGGTGGCCCCTACGGTGAACCCCGGGTTCTGTCTTTCGTTTTTCGAAAGCCGCAACATGGTTTCCCCCGAATACGCAGATTTGATGCAGAGAACCCACAACGCTTACAAGGGGCTCGGCGCAGTACTTAGCTATAACTGTACGCCTTACATTGATACGAACGTTCCGAATTACGGAGAGGTTATCGCATTCTCAGAGTCCAGCGCAACGCCCTATGTCAATTCCGTGTGGGGAGCAAGGACGAACCGCGAAGGCGCGAACAGTGCCCTGTGCGCCGCGGTCACCGGCTTTGTTCCGGAGTACGGCCTTCTGCTGGATGAAAACAGAAAGGGCAATATCCTGGTCGAGGTTCAGGCGGACATGAGAAATGACTATGATTACCACATGCTGGGCATGATGGGCAAGAAAATCGGCAACGGAATCCCGGTGTTCACGGGCCTGCCGAAGCACATCAGCAAAGAGGCGCTCAGAAATCTCGGTGCAGAGCTGAACACCTCCGGCGCCTACGGCATGTATCATATTGTCGGCTTTACGCCTGAGGCTCCCACGCTCGAAGCGGCATTTGGCGGCAAAGAACCGGAGCGCAGAGTTGTCATCACAAATGAGGATTTGCAGGAAGAGCTCAAGAAGATTTCCCTCGAAGGCAACCGTCAAATCGATTTTGCCATGTTCGGATGCCCGCACTTTACATTGGAAGAAGTAAAGCACATCGCGGAACGCATTGAGGGCAAAAAGCTCCAGAAAGAAATGTGGATTCTGACCTCGAGCCATGTCAAAGAGATGGCGGTGCGCATGGGTCTGGATGACATCATCACACAGTCCGGCGGATTCATCGTTCCCGATACCTGCCCTGATCAGCCCTGCTGGGGACATCTGAACGGCAAGGTCGGCATTACGGAATCCCCGAAATGTGCGTACTATCCGCAGCGCAGAGGGATTCATTTCGTCATCAGAGATTTGGATACCTGCATCGAGGCGGCATTAACAGGTGAGGTGAAATAAAATGGAGAAAAAGGTATTTCAGTGTCATAAAATTTCGGAAGGTGTTGTGGAGGGCGAAGCGGTCGTATCGAAGGACGACATCATGTTTTACCTGATCGACCCCAAAACAGGCACCGTCATTGAGCCCGGCCACGATTTGGAAGGCAAGAGCATCGCCAAGAAGATTCTGATTTTCCCGAGCGGCAAAGGCAGCTCCGTGGTGCAGGCCGACGGTATCTACCAGCTCAATACAAAGGGAAACGCGCCGAAAGCGATGATCATTCAGCACCCGGAAACCGTTCTGGTATCCAGTGCGATCATCATGGAGGTTCCGATGGTCGATAAGGTAGACCCGGCGTTCTACGATGTGGTTAAGGACGGAGATATCATTCGCGTGGATGCCGACCACTCCGTTGTAGAGATTTTATCGGAATAAAGCGCAGGCAAAACCCCGCCACCGTATGAAGGAGGAAAATGAAAATGAATCGTCCGCTGTTTTGGTTTATTGATGAGGAGTGGAAGGACTATGAGATAGAAATGAACGTCCTGCGGCAGCAGTATCCCGATTGCGAGCTGAAGTTTTCCAGCTATGATTATGAGCGCGATCTACAGGAATTCGGCTACCGCGCGGATGCCATTATTGCGCAGGTATACGCGCAGATTCCCGCTTCTGTGATCCAGCGGCTGGAAAACTGCAAAGGAATTGCCGTGCTCGGCGGCGGGTATGACCGCATCGACACGGCGGCGGCCCGCGCAAAGGGAATCGGCGTCACAAACGTGCAGGGCTACTGTGCGGAGGATTTGGCCGACTACGTGCTCGCAGCTATTTTCCATTTCTATAAGAGCCTGACCTTTTACCACGACAACTTGAAGAATGGGGAATGGGGTGCGCAGGCCGCGGCCCGGGTTCCCCGCCGGATTTCTCACTCCACCTTGTTCGTGATCGGGTGCGGAAGAATCGGCGGCACGGTGGCAAAACGCTGCCAAAGCCTTGGCATGAGAGTGATCGCCTATGATCCGAGCCGGGGCGACGAAGCGTTCCGGAAGCTGGATATCGAGCCGGTCACCATGGAAGAAGGCCTGCGGCAGGCGGATTACGTCAGTCTGAATGTGAAGTTGGACGAAAACACAACCGGCCTGATCGGCGAGCGGGAATTTTCGCTGATGAAGCCCACCGCCTATTTCATCAATACCGCCCGCGGGGCGATTGTGAAAGAGGAAGAGCTGATCAAGGCGCTGGAAAACCATGTGATTGCCGGGGCCGCGGTCGATGTGATCGCCCATGAACCGCCCAGAAAGCAGGAGCCGATTTTCAACGCGCCGAATTGTATCGTCACACCGCATGTTTCGTATATTTCCCAGGAATCCTTTGAAGAGCTGCGCAACCGGGCCGCATGGAATGCCATTCGGATGCTGCGCGGCGAACGCCCGGATGATCTGGTCAACTGATCCATCTGCCCGGCAGTGATGTCCGGCTCCTGAAAACTACAGTCATTGGGAAAGGAACTTTGTCATGAGATTGCGTTGCCGCGATGTAGTGGAGGGGATGGAGAGAGCCGAGAACAGGGCTTTGTTCAAAACGATGGGATACACCGACGAGGATTTGCAAAAGCCCTTGATCGGAGTTTCAAACACCTGGAGCACGGCCGTTCCCGGGCACTATAACCTAAGGCAGGTAGCGGACGCTGTAAAAGACGGCATCCGGATCGCCGGCGGGACGCCTGTGGAATTTGGTCTGATTGGCGCCTGCGATGGAATTGCCGAGGGACATATTGGCACCAGGTATATCCTGCCTACCAGAGAATTGATTGCCGACAGCGTGGAAGCCATGGCGCAGGCCAATCGATTTTCCGGTATGGTGCTGCTCGGTTCCTGCGATAAGATTATTCCCGGCCTGTTGATGGCCGCCGCCAGAATTGACCTTCCCGCGCTGATTGTCAACGGCGGCCCCTCTCTGGGGGGCTGCGATTGGAACGGCAGAGCCTCGGATGCCACAAGCCTTGCGGTAGCCTTAGGCGCTTATCAGGCCGGGAAGATCACACAAGAGGAATTCAAGCAGCTGGAAGACAGGGTAATGCCCACCTGCGGTTCCTGTTCGATGCTGGGAACGGCAAATACCATGAGCTGTGTTGCGGAAGCCTTGGGAATGATCCTGCCGGGTACTTCGACCATTCCCGCCGTTTATTCGGAGCGGCTGCAGGCGGCGCAAAAATCTGGCAAAGCTATAGTCGAGCTGGTTCGGCAGGGGATTACCTCCAGACAAGTCATGACGCAGGCCAGCCTGAGGAACGCGATGCGCCTTAGTTCAGCGATCGGCGGTTCCACCAATGTTGCGCTGCATCTCCCCGCCGTTGCCTATGAACTGGAGCTGGAATTCGATATGGAAGTGTTTGATGCTTTGTGTCGGAATACTCCGCTGTTGGTGAAGCTCAATCCCGCGTCCTCTTATAACATGGTCGATTTTCATCATGCCGGGGGCATTCCCGCCGTATTGCAGGAGCTGAAACCTCTTCTGGATTTGAATGTGATGACCGCTGCCGCCCGATCGTTAGCAGATGTTTTAAACGCGCTGCCTTCATTCGTGCAAACCGATGGGGCCGTCATTAAGAGTCTGGAAGAACCGTATGCGGGTTCCGGTGGCTTGGCCGTTTTATGGGGAAACCTCGCGCCGGATTCGGCCATTACGAAACCCGCGGCGATCGACCCGGATATGCAGGTGTTTCAGGGGAAGGCCCGCTGCTTTGATTCGGAGGAGGATGCTCTGAAAGCGGCTCAGGAAAACAAAATTCAACCCGGCGATGTGCTTGTGGTACGGTATGAAGGGCCCGTCGGAGGGCCCGGAATGCCCGAGCTGTATCTGCTGATGAAGCTGATCGACGGTTTGGGGCTGGCAAAAGAAGTCGCGCTGATTACAGACGGCCGTTTTTCCGGCACAAACAGCGGATGCTTTGTGGGGCATATCTGTCCGGAAGCCGCTGCCGGCGGCCCAATCGCTTTGCTTCAGGATGGAGATTACATTGTGATCGATATCCCGCGGCGTTCGATTCGTGTTGATATCAGCGATGAGGAATTAGCGGCCAGAAGAGAAGCGTTCCGAAAAGAAGCGCCCTGCCGAATCAAAAGCGGGTATTTGAATTTGTACCGAAAACTGGTGGAGCCCGCGTGGAAAGGGGCCGTTATCAAACATATGGATTTGTAAACGAGAGCGAATCAAAGGCTGAAGTGCCGATGATTGCAAATGAAATAGATCACAAATACTGTTTGTCCCATTTGGGCGGCTCAAGGGATCAAACAGTCATCTGCAAACACGCGAGGATGGATAAGAAGATCTGAATTCGCGTGATTAGAGGAGGGGATATTGCCCGGGCTGACGGAGTCAGCCAAAGGGCAGGGGTTGTAGAAAAGTGCTTCCAAAAAAGGAATCGAGGCATTTTCCGGCGGTTCAGTGTGGTGCGTGGATGAAATCAGCCGGGGGAGCATTCCAACGGTAGAAGCAGAGAAATTGCAAAGAAAAAAGGAGGGTACTTTATGATCGCATTATTGACTAACCCGATTATGATTGCGGTTATCGTCATGCTGGTTCTGTGTTTTGTCAAAGTCAACGTTGTTTTTGCACTTGTTATTTCTTCCCTGATCGGCGGCCTTCTGTCCGGAATGAGCGTTTCCGATACGATGGGCCTGTTTACGGAGGGCATGGCGGGCAACGGTGAAGCAGCGCTCAGCTATGTGCTGCTGGGAGCTGTCGCCGTGACGATTGAGCGGTGCGGCCTCACGACCAAACTGTCCGGGAAGATGGGGGGCATCATCAAAGGCAGCAAAATGAAGCTGCTTGCGATTTTGATTTTCATGTCTTTCCTCTCACAGACCTTTATTCCGATTCATATTGCGTTTATGCCGATGATCATTCCCGCCATGTTGGTACTTATGAACAAGATGAAGCTGGACAGACGCCTTGCATCCTGTGCGCTGGCGTTTGGCCTCAAGGGAACCTGGGTCACGTTCCCCATCGGGTTCGGTTTGATCTTCCATACCATCGTATCTCAGAACATGACAAAGTTCGGTATGCCCATTGCGGTAATGGATGTTTGGCACTACACCTGGTTCCTTGGTTTGAGCACGGTTGTCGGCTTTATCGCAGCATATTTCCTCTACAGAAAGCCCAGGGAATATGTGATAGAAGGCACGACGGAATTCGCGAGGGAAGAAATCGCTGCGGAGAATTCCGACACGACGGATAGCAAGCCCCTGATGAAAACGCAGTGGGCGACGATGATCAGCGTGATTATGATTGTTGTGGTTCAGCTTGCTTTTGATTCCATGATCCTGGGCGCTTTGGCTGGCCTGCTGCTGTTCCTGCTGCTGGGCGTGGTAAAGATGAAGGATATGGGCGATGTGGTCGATCAGGGCATTGGCATCATGGGCTTTATGGCGTTTGTGATGCTGACTGCCGCTGGCTTCAGTAACGTGCTGAGCAGCAGCGGACAAATCGACGCTCTGATTCAATCAACCATCAGTGTCGTCGGTACCAACAAGCTCGTTATCGCGATCGTTCTGATTCTCGTAGGCCTTGTACTTACCATCGGCACCGGTTCCTCGTTCGGCACCGTTCCGATTCTGGCGGCACTGTATGTTCCGTTCGCGCAGGTGATCGGCTTCAGCGTTGGCGCGACCGTCATTCTGATCGTCGGCGCGGCGACGATGGGCGAGGCGGGTTCCCCTGCTTCCGACTCCACCCTGGGGCCGACGGCTGGTCTGAATGCCGACGGGCAGCACGACCATATTCAGGACAGCTGTATCCCGCAGATTATTACCCTTGTTTCGAGCGCTTTGGTCTTTGGTATCGTAGGAGCAATGATCTTCTAAGAAACCATCAGTTCGGGGCAGACTCATCCGTTTCAGGTGATTTTGCCCCGAAATACATACTTGAGAATGCAGGATACCGATCGCATTAGAGTTGTTTCCTCGCTTCTCAATCTCTGGATTGCCCATCTAAACGGTAAATAAAAAAAGGAAAGCCGGTTTCCCCAGTCCTCCGAATCAGATGCTTTGCCCGAACAGCAGATTCCCGAGGGGGTACTCCGCCGCCAGAGAATGTTCCTTTTTAAACTTCCGCCGGCTGGCTTTGCCGGGCCGAATTTTTACTGTATAAAAAAGCCCCCAGATGCGGAATATCTCCGTGTCTGGGGGCTTTTGCTTTTCATTTCAAATCTGTCCTTTTTCATCCTGTCGCCTATAAAAACGTAAGGTGCGAAATTGATATTGAAACACATTTCGTCCGTGAAGGAAGGCAAGCGGGCTGAATACCTGTGCGGAAAAGGAAAAGCAGCCTTAAGTCCCGGCAGATCGAGCATACAAGAGTCTTTATGGAAAACCTTCCCTCAACTCGTTTTGTACTCCGTGTGAAACGACAATTTTTGCATCAGGTAACGCATCGTATCGCCCCTGCTGATTGTTCCCACAAGAACGCCGTTTTGCGTTACTGGGATTTTGCTCAGCTTATGTTCGTAAAACAGCCGGCAGACCTCCGACAATGGGGTGATGAATTCCACGGTGATCGTGTGCCTCGTTGCGATCTCCATGATGTTCTTTTGCAAAAGCTCTTTGGCTTTGGATACGAATTCTTCGTTGTCCGGCAGCACATAAGAAAAGGATTCCCCGACAACGTGTACATCTTGTTTTGCCATATACCGCAGAACGTCGCCATCCGATACATAGCCGATAATGTGCCTGCTGCTATCGATGACAGGCAGCCCGCTTGTGCGGTATTCGATGAATTTTTCAATCACGCGTTCAATGGAATCGCCGGACGATACCGTGTAAGGGTCCGAGTGCATTGCTGCGTCAAGCTCTGATACCATTCTGCTTTCCGAAACAACATCTGTCTTTTTGCGATCTTTTACCTTCACAATAACCACGATAAGACTGATAACAGCAATGACGATGCTGAGATAAAACGCGGCGTGAATCCCGATCAGCTGTGATTTTGCCGAATTATCACCGCCAAACAAATTTGTGGCGAGGGACATGGCCGACACCATAAGGGCAACGCCAAAGGTGGAGGCAACTTGACGCATGGCGCTTGACACCGCGTTGCCGTGGTGCAGAATCTCATCCGGCAGATTGCCGATTGACCAGATGTTGATCGGCGTATTGGCAAGCATCAATCCAAAAGAACGGGCACAGTAAACAATAATCATCAATGCAATTGGGGTTTCAAATCCCCACAAGGCCATTCCCAGCGAACCGAGTGACAGCAAGGATACTCCTACAATCGAAAGGTATCGTGCCCCGAATTTATCGTGTAAATTACCTGCAAAATATCCCCCAATTGCCCCCAAAATCGAGCCGGGAACCATAACCAATCCAGAAATGGTAGCTGAAAACCCGCGTACAGTCTGGATATAGATAGGCAGGGTGAGGGATACTGCCGCAAGGGATGCTGAGATCAGCATAGAAATCACGATCCCGTACCGGAACTGCTTGTCCATAAATACCCGAAGCTCTAAAAATGGCTTTGCAAGCTGAAACTGACGCCGTGCAAAAAGAAAAAGGATACCGGCGCCCAGAGCAATCAAGATCACTGCGGCAGGCAGAGTTTCCATCTTATCGAGGATGGAAAAGCCGTAAAGCAGACAAAAGAGACCCAATGACGATTCTGCTACAGACATTTTATCGAGAGAGACAGGTTTTGTCGTGCCGGAATTTTTCATCACGAATGTTGCAACAAGGATGATGATTGCCGCCAGCCCTGCCATAATCAGAAACATGGTATGCCAGCCTGTGATATCCGTGAGGATACCTGAAATTGCGGGGCCCATTGCGGGCGCAAACATGATGACAAAGTTGTACATTCCCATTGCGCTGCCCCGTTTTCCATGGGGAAAGATAAGCAGCAGCACAGTCATTGACATTGGCAGCATAACACCCGCACAGATCGCCTGCAAGATGCGTCCGACGAGCAGAACAGGAAAGTTAATCCCCCAAGCCGCAAGCAGGCTGCCGACAAAAAACAAGCTGAAAACGGCGATGAAGAGTTTCCTTGTTGAAAATCGATCCATTAAAAATGCTGAAACAGCCACGACAATAGCGTTGACCAAAGTAAAGCCCGAAACGAGCCACTGCGCGGTGGCCGCAGTTATGTTCAGTTCGGCCATAACCGAGGGGATGGCCGGATTCATTAGCGTTTGGTTCAGCACCGATAAAAAAGCGCCACAGATCAAGACAATGACTGTGGCTTTTTGTCCTTTTCCCATATTGTAAGATTCCTTTCAGCTCTTGGATTGGCAGCGTTGCGACGGTTGATAAAAAGACTACTCCAACAAATAGCCGCGAAAACGGGCCACATATAATTTTGCGGCTGTCAGCAACGTTTCTTTCTGGTTTTCATCCAAACTTTCCATTGCCTTGCTTTCCGCATTTTTCATCTTTTGAATCACTTCAAGGGCAAATGCCCGCCCTTTGTCAGTAAGATGAATCACCTTGTGCCTTCTGTCGGAATCGAGCTCGACCATTCGGATGGCTCCGTGACGCAGCAGGGCCGTTACGATCGCGTTGACCGTCTGTTTCGGAAGGAAGGTGTATTCACAGATGGTTCTTTGTGTGCAGTCCCCATCGTGTTCCAGGATGATTCGGAGAGTCGACAATGTGCTGTAAGAAATTCCAAGACTTTTCGCATATGCTTCATATTGGGCATTCAGTTCGAAATAAATGTGCAAATACTCATTCGCATTCGTTTCTGTTTTGGCCATAGTGATTCTCCTTATTTCGTCTCATTGTATAATAGTCTTAAATGGGACTAATATATCATACTATGATAGAATCATAAAATCAAGACTCATATTGTTTCTGCGGGTACAATCGTGTGTTTTAATCCTTGTTTTTTCAAATGGAGATATAAAACCAATTTTACAGGAAACTTCTTTCAACAGATACGCTGTACTATTTGGACTGTTGAATTGTCAGACCAAACGCAACGATTAATGAAAAAAAGCCTTCGACCGCGCGTTCATTCCGCGGCCGAAGGCTTTTGATATCTGTATTTTTACCGGTGCATACTGCTACCGGTCTATTTTCGGTTCATTGAAAAACTTAATCCATATGTTGCCGGATTAAGCCAGGCATTTGTCCAGCGAAGCGCAGATAGCAGCTTCGTCCATATCCGCCCCGATAAAAACCAGCTTGGTCATGCGGTCGCCTGCCTGCTCATCCCAGTTGTTCCGCGAGAGGGGATCGCGCTTCCACGCCTGCTCTCTCTCTTTTGGGGAGGCTGCCGCCAGCCAGCGGGAAAAGGGCTGTACGCTGACGGATTTGCCCGCTTGCTCCAGAAGGAAAGAGGTGTCGTCCTCTCCGTCAATCCAGACAAGCCCCTTGCACCGAATCACC
>JAEXDU010000085.1 GCA_023401495.1 Bacillota bacterium | reverse complement strand
GGTAAATTCCCATGCGTATTCCATGTCGCCCTCTTTGGAGTAAATCTCGAATGTGGCTTTTCTGCCGCTTTTCTCAATCGCCTGCAGCGTAGATTTCGGCAGGATGATCGAGCTCATATCCTGCACGGCCTTCGAGGTAGCGGATTCAAAATTCAGTTGAACCCTCACATTGTCCCGATCATTTGTCAGGATATATTCAATCTCCGAAAGCTTCGCGGCATCAAATTTAAAACTGGAAGTACTCGTTATATCAATATCTACGGTCTCCTCGTCTGTCGCGGCCTGGGCTGTCTGAAAAGGCACTGCAGTCCACATCAGCCCCAGCGACAACATTGCCGCAATCCATTTCTTCGACGCTTTTTTCATGGCTTTGCTCCTCCCTGCATTCATGCCCACTCCCCGCAGGCGTTTTTATGTTACCGATCAGATTTTATCACAAATTTCCTGTTTTTCCCTCTCATTATATATAAAATCTAACTCTGCGTCAAGGCAAAGGAGCAGCCCGCGCCGATTCTCGCCGCCCGTGATACGCGGGTCAGCGTGTTTGCTTCACACTGATTTCCCGCTTAAAACACAAAAAAGAGTGCGGCAACATCGCACTCTTTTTTTGATTCATTCTCTGCCAGCGGATGCTTCCGTCATCCGGCGCTTTCTTTCTGATGTGCCGCCTGTATCAGTCTGCAAAGTTGGGCATATCGCCCTCTTCGTGGCCGGCTCCCTCAAAATAGACCTGGTACCACAGCAGGAACACAAACACCGTCCAGATGCGGCGGCTGTAGTCGCGGCGGCCCTTAAAGTGATCCTCCAGATACCGCAGAAGCTCCTCCGTGTGGAAGAACTGCTTCGCCAGATCGGACGAAAACGCATCCTTTACGATTTGATAGTATCGCTCGTCGCGCAGCCACACACGGGTAGGCACCGGGAAGCCCAGCTTCTTCTTCTCTGCGGTGCGAGCGGGCAGATGCCGCAGCGCCGCCTGACGCATGGCGTATTTGGTGGTGTCGTTTTTCAGGCGCAGGCTCTTCGGAATCGCCGATGCCACACGGAACACCTCTTTGTCGAGGAACGGCACGCGCAGCTCCAAAGAGTTCGCCATGCTCATCCGGTCGGCTTTCAGCAAGATATCGCCCACCATCCACAGATTGATGTCGAGATACTGCATGCGGGTCACGTCGTCCAAGTCTTTTACGCGGTCGTAATACGGTTTCGTCAGCGTCTGCGGGCGCGTCGCGATGGACGGGTCTTTCAGCAGGCACAGCTTATCCTCGTAACCGAACATTTTGGCGTTGCCGATAAAACTCTCGTTCGTGGGGAACTCGCCGCGCGTGATAAAGCCCTGCCCGACAAAGTGCCACGGCACCTTCTGAACCACGCGGCGCAGAAACGTGCGCAGCCACTGGGGCAGCTTATGGTAATTCCGGAATACGTCCGGCTCGTTGTAAACGGTATAGCCGCCGAACAGCTCGTCAGCACCCTCACCGGACAAAACGACCTTGACATACTCGCTCGCAAGCTTTGAAACAAAGAACAGCGCAATACAGGACGGGTCGGCCAGCGGCTGATCCATATGGTACTGCACCTTTTTGATGTTGCCCCAGAATTCCTCTGAGGTGATCAGCTTTTTGTGGTGTTCCACGCCGATCTCTTTTGAAAGGCTTTCAGCCCAGTCGATTTCATTGTACTTCTCGCCGAAATCAAAGCCGACGGTGAAAGTTTTCTGTCCCGGGAAATACGTCGCCACATAGCTCGAATCCACGCCGCTCGACAGGAAGCAGCCCACCTCCACGTCGCTGATCTTGTGGCACTCGACTGATTCCTCGAACACTTTTTCAATCCGGTCGATCGCTTCCTCTTCCGAAAGAGACTCGTCCGGGTCAAAGCGCGGCTCCCAGTAACGGGTGGTGGTCACCTTGCCGTCGCGAAACCACAAGTAATGGGCGGGCAGCAGGCAGGAAACGCCCTCAAAGAACGTCTTGGGCGGAACAGCGTACTGAAACGACAGGTAGTTGTTCAGCGTATCGTAATCCAGGCGCTTCTCAAAGCCCGGGAACTCCAGAATGCTCTTGATCTCGGAGCCATACACAAAGTGGTTGTTGACCATGGTGTAATGCAGCGGCTTAATGCCGAAGAAATCCCGCGCGATAAACAGGGAATTGTCCTGCGTATTCCAAATCGCAAACGTGAACATGCCGCGCAGGCGGTTCAGCAGGTCTTCGTGCCATTCCTCAAATCCGTGGATCAGCACCTCCGAATCCGTTTGCGTCGTGAATACGTGACCCTTCTCGATCAGCTCCGCGCGCAGCTTCTGGTAGTTATAAATCTCGCCGTTGAAGGTGAGCACCAGCGTTTTATCCTCGTTGAAAATCGGCTGATCGCCCGTAGACGACACGTCGATGATGCTCAGGCGGCGAAATCCCATCGAGATGTCGTCCGTCTGAAAGGCGCCGCTGCTGTCCGGCCCACGGTGCGTGATTTTATCGGTCATGCTTTTCAGCACGGCCTCCCTGTCAATGATTTCGCCTGTAAATCCGCATATTCCACACATAATCTGATTTGTTCCCCTTCTCCGGTTGAAAGTGTTTCCTCGCGAGGGATACTGATTGTGTCTTTCCACGCCTTCGATGGGGAAAAGACACCGATATCATTCTTTCAGTAACATCCTTCTCCGCTTATTGCTCCAGCAGCGTTCTGGCCAGCGCCAAATCCACCAGCTGAAAGCCTGATTCCTGAAAACCCACACGCTCCGCGGCGCGAAGCGATTTTTCATATACCTCCAGCCGCACTCCCTGATACACCGGCTTTTCCTCTCCCCGCAGGAACATGGAAAAACCCAGGTAGTCCAGCTCTTCACTCTGTGTTAAAAAGAATGCTTTTTCCACTCTTGTCTGCTGCTTGCGCTCGGTCAGCTCCTGCAGCGCCAGCTTGACCATCTCCAGCGCCACGTCATTCAGGCCGCTTTCAAAGATCATCACTTTTTCTTTCAGTTCGGCGGGCGTGAGCACCAGCCGCTTTTTCAGCCCGGCAAGGGCCGGGTGCCGCTGCTCCGCCTCAATCACCTGCTGGGTGCGCCCCGCCGGTGAAAGGCAGATCAAAAAACCGCGCTCCCTGTCGTGATACAGGCAGGGGTACACCATCTGCGCATGATAATCGCAGTCCGGGCATTCCCAGTAAAACAGGGTCTCGTTTAAAATCTGCTCCCGCTGCTCCGGATCGGCCGACGCGTCGATCTCGACCCACATGCGGCTTTTGTTCACCGCCCCGCAGCCAGGGCAGCTGAGCTCTTTGGTGATGCAGGCTGCCACAATAACACCCCCGTCGCTTCTTATAAAATCGTTCCGCCGCCGACTACCAGATCATCCTGGTAGAACACGACGGCTTGTCCCGGTGTAACGGCGCGCTGCGGCTCATCGAACAACACGCGCACCTTTCCTTCCCCATCGGTCAGCACCCGCGCGGCCGCGGGCCTTGCCTGATAACGAACCTTGGCCTGCACATGCAGCTCGGCCGGCGGCTCGTCAAAGGCGATCCAGTTCAGATCGCCGGCGATCAGCTCCGAAGCGTACTGGCTGCCCTCCGGCCCCAGAACGATCCGGTTGTGTTCGGCGTCGATCGCATTCACATACATCGGCTGCGGAAAGCTGATGCCAAGGCCCTTGCGCTGACCCACGGTATAATGGGTGATCCCCTTGTGGCGGCCGAGCACATGGCCTTCGGCATCCACAAAATCGCCCTCGGGCAGCTCTTTGCCCGTATATCGGTAGATGAAGCCCGCGTAATCCTTGTTTTCCACAAAGCAGATTTCCTGACTGTCGGGCTTTTTTGCCACGGGGAGCCCGGCCTCCTGCGCGATGCGGCGCACCTCGGGCTTTTCCATCTCGCCCAGCGGGAACAGCGTATGCGCCAGCTGATGCTGCGTCATGGAATACAGCACGTAGCTCTGGTCCTTCCCGGCAGGGGAACGGTACAGTAGCCAGCGGCCGTTTTCATTCTGCCGCACAATCGCGTAATGCCCGGTGGCGACAGCGTCAAAGCCGAGCTGCTGCGCGCGGCGCAGCATTTCTTCAAACTTTAAATACCGGTTGCAGTTGATGCAGGGATTTGGCGTGCGCCCGGCCTGGTAGTCTTTTGCGAAGGGTTCGATCACATCGCGCTCGAATTCCTCTGTGAAATTCATCACCAGATGCTCGATCCCCAGCCGGTAACAGACGCGGCGCGCGTCATCTATGTCATCCAAAGAGCAGCAGCCACCACTTTGGCTGCTGCACATGTACTCGTCCGGGCGCAGACGCATCGTCACCCCAGTCACTTCATACCCCTGCTTCTGCAGCAAAAGAGCAGCGACAGAGCTATCCACCCCGCCGCTCATTCCCAGCAGTATTTTTTTGCTCATGCTTTCTTGTCTCCGTCCTGTTCACGCAGCTCCAGCTTTCCGTCATCTGTCAGGCGGAACGCTTTTCGCTCCGCCTTAACATCGTAAATCAGTTCCCGCGTTGCCTGCAAGTCCAGTATATGGGGGCAGACCGCTCCGGCCTGCTCCAGCTCCTGGCGCATCACGTTCAATGCCTCGCCGGCGCCGCCGGCGTGAGTAATGAATCCGTATACCGTCTTTCCGCGCAAATCGTATTCCCGGATAAAATCGTTCATCGCGGGCGTGATGTTCCCGGCCCAGACCGGCGACGCCACGATCAGCGTTTCGTATTCGGCAATATCGGAATCTACGGGAAGAATATCGCCGCTTTTGCGGCGGATCGCGTCATATACGCCCAGCGTATACGCGCTGACCAGACCCCGGTGGGCAATTTCCCTCAGCTCCACAAAATCGGCGTCCAGCGATTTCGCCATGCAGCCGCACAGCTTTTTTGTTTTCCCTGTCTGGGAAAAACAGACGATCAATGGTTTCATGCCGGCGCTCCCTTATTCTTCTGTGGGAGGAATCACACTGCCGTCTGTCTCGTCGGCCGCTTCACCGGAGGTTTTTGTTTCGGAAGTGCTGAACTCCTCATCATACTCCGAGGCCCCATGGGAATGGGTTCCCCCAACTCCATCAACCCGGTGCAAATCACGTTCATCCTCGTACATATCATCATCGTAACTGTCAAACTCTGCGTCGTGTGCCTGGCAGGCATAGCAGTCGTCATAGTCCTCGTACTCGTCGTACTCATCCTCTTCCTCGTCGGTCAGCTCTTCCAGACGGGTCAAAGCACGATCCAGACGGCGGCGGGAATTTTCCAGGGCCAAACAGTGGCGCTCAGTCTCCTCAAGGTTTTTGTCACGCAGATTATTGAAATAATATTTTCCCAGAGCAATATACGCGCGGTCGATGTTCTTTTCCTCACAACGTACCACAGCCTTGATCCGGTTAATCAGCGCGTTCTTTCGGTTGGCTTCCACTACAAAATCAATCGCTTTTGTCACATTGGATGCGACGGAAGATAAAATTTTCATAGCTTCTCCTTTATCCGCTGCACCGTTCCGTTTGATTTACCGGTGGCCCGGCCAGAACGGCAAATTTTTTCAATTGCTGCCCTTATTATATCGCAAAAGGCCTCGGAATAACAGAAAATTTTTGTGAATTTATTTTTAGAAACCTCTTTTCAGGAAACCAGGGCATGGCCGTCGCCCACGCAAAGGTTTACCACCCGCGCCGGCAGGCCGGAAAGCTGTGCCACACACTCCACGGTCAGCGGGCTGTACCACTCGCGCCAATCCGGCAGCCTGTCCTGTAATAAAAGGCAGGCCGCAAAATAATCCGCCTGATTCTCCAGCCGCGGCATGCACAGGTTTGTCGTTTCCGCGAGCTCGATCGCATTCGTTTTCCCGTGCAGCAGCACATGCCCCAGCTCGTGCGCGCACACATATGCGCGCAGCTCCGGCGGGACGCTGAGATTCAATACAATGGTAAAACGCTGCTGAAAGCAAAGGCAGAAGCCGTTCACCGACCGGGGCAGATCCTGCCACAACACGGGGATGCCCAAATGATCGCACAGCTCAAAAACGTCGCCGCCGCCAAACCGCAGCCTGAGCGAGCGAACCAGCCGGTCAATCCTTTGATTCGTCATTTTCTCCCTCCTCCGGAATGGCGATCGCCGCCGCCACCCGGATTGCATTCACGATTTTTTCGCGGTCCGCCTCGGAAAGAGGTGAACCGTTAAACATCAGCCCTTGCTGATTTTTCAGGATATTCGTAAAG
>JAEXDU010000251.1 GCA_023401495.1 Bacillota bacterium | reverse complement strand
CAATTCGATTATCGGCGACCCCATCACGGCGCCGGACGGCACAATCATCATTCCGATTTCAAAAATTTCTTACGGCTTCGGCTCCGGCGGTTCCGATCTTCCGGCAAAGGCTGCCGCAGATAGGAATATGTTCGGCGGCGGCGCAGCAGCGGGCATCACCATTCAGCCGGTGGCGTTTCTGACCATCAGCGGCGGAAATGTGCGGATGATGCAGGTTGACCCGTACCACGGTTCAGTCGACCGCGTGATCGGGATGGTTCCCGAGGTATTCGACAAGGTCAACGACATGATCGCACAGAAGAAAGCGAAAAAATCTGCGTCTTCTTCTGAATCCGGCAAGCTGGACGATCCTCAAATCTAACTACTAAACCGGCGCCTGCCTGCATACTATTAGCAGGCAGGTGATGAGTTTGTTAAAGAGATTTTTTGCGGTACTGACCGCGGCAGTTCTGATGATCCCGCTGTTCCCGGCGGTGTCTGCGCAGGAACAGGCGAAAACCAGCACGCCTGAGATTTCTGCCAAAGCGGCAGTATTGATCGATGCGGACAGCGGCAAGGTTTTGTTTGCTAAGCAGGAATCCCTGCAGCTGCCCATGGCCAGCACAACGAAAATCATGACGGCCCTGCTCGCGTTGGAGCAGGCCGAAGTCAAGGACCCGGTCGTAACCGTTACGGATGAGATGGTTCGGGTGGAAGGTTCCTCCATGGGGCTGATGCCCGGGAACAAGCTTCGTTTGAGCGATCTTGCCGTGGGAATGATGATGGTTTCGGGCAACGATGCCGCCAACACCGCGGCGATTGCCATGGCCGGCAATGTGACAAAATTTGCGGAGCTGATGAATGCCCGTGCGCAGGAAATCGGCATGAAGAATACCCACTTCGTTACACCCTCGGGCCTGGATTCGGATCAGCACTATTCCACTGCGTACGACATGGCGCTTTTGGGGATCGAGGCGATGAACAACAGCCGGTTTGCAGGGATCGTCTCGCAAAAGCAGATGACTGTCAAGTTTATCAACCCGGAGCAGACGATCAACTATGGGAACCATAACCGCCTGCTCAGTCTGTATCCGGACAGCATCGGCATCAAAACCGGCTTTACCAAAAAGGCGGGGCGGTGCCTGGTCAGCGCGGCCCAGCGGGACGGCGTTCGCCTTGTGGCGGTTACGCTCAATGCGCCGAATGACTGGGATGATCATATCAAGCTCTATGACTATGGCTTTGCAAAGCTGCATTCGTTTACCCCGGATACCGCTTCCCTGCGTTATACGCTTCCCGTTGTTGGCGGCATGACCGATACGATTTCGGTGATCCCCGGCTCGGCGGACAACATTTCACTGACGGACGATGAAATCGCGCGGCTTGTGCAGATGGTGGAGCTTCCGCATTTCGTTTATGCTCCCATCAGAGAAGGGGAAATGGTGGGTTCCGTCAGCTATTGGCTCGACGGGAAGGTGATTATCGAGGTTCCGCTTCTGGCGGAGCAGGCGGTAGACTGCCCTCAGCCGGAAAAAACACGGATGGAAAAAATATGGGACAAAATCAAATCGATTTTCCAATAAATCAGAAAATTCAGTTAGGAAGTAATTTATGGCAAAAGACGTAAGACTGCAAAAAATGCTCGCGGACAGCGGAATCGCATCCCGCAGAAAAGCGGAGGAGCTGATCGCCGCCGGTGCCGTGCGCGTCAATGGAATGGTTGCGAAGATCGGCGACAAGGTGGACGTACGCAAAGACAAGGTGACGGTTCACGGACGAAATGTCGTAAAGCGCAGCAAAAATATATATATCATGCTGCACAAGCCCCGCGGATTCATCACGACCATGAGCGATGAAATGGACCGCAAATGCGTGGCGGAGCTGGTCAGCGAGATTCCGGAACGGGTTTACCCCGTGGGCCGGCTCGACAGAGAATCGGAAGGCCTGCTTTTGATGACAAACGACGGTGCGTTTGCAAACGCGATGACGCACCCCTCAAAGCATGTGCCGAAAACATACCGCGTCACCGTGCGCCCCGGCGTAACGGAGGATCAGCTGACGCAGATTGCCGTTGGAATTGTGATCGACGGCCAGAAAACCGCGCCCGCCAATGTGCATATCATTTCACAGGAGCCGGGCAGAGTTGTGCTGGAAATCGTTCTGTATGAGGGCCGCAACCGCGAGATCCGAAAAATGTGTGAAACTCTGGGATTGGATGTCGCCCGCCTCAAGCGCACCGCTGTCGGCCCCGTTCGTCTGGGAATGCTCCAGCCGGGGCAGTGGCGGAACCTGACCGGGGAAGAAGTCAAGCGCCTGATGGTCGCGGCAAAAGAGGACAAAGCCGCCGAATCGGAGCCGGAGCGCCCGAAAACTGCCGCCAGACCCACTGTGCGGCGCAGCACGAAGTTTTCTTCTAAAAAATGATACCAAAGAGACGGAATGCTTCCTTATTTGAACATTCCGTCTCTTTTCTCATTTTTCCGTATGACAATTGAATTTTTTGTGTCTTTCGGCTTGTTATTCCCTTGGGAATACAGTATAATAATACCAAGTATTGATTGCTGAATTATGGATTCATTTTCGCTTTTTTTCGGAGAAGAAAGAACGGAATTGAGCATAAGTCATGAGTCATCTGTATGGTCTGTATTGTGAAAAATCAGTATATTGCAAAGGAATGGAGGAACAAAAACATGAGTGTTGTCGGCAATAAGGAATTGCTACAAAGCGCTCGCGATGCTGCTGGGAGTAAAAAAGTGTATCAGCGCATTTCCCTCTTGGTAGACGAAGGCTCCTTTCAGGAATTGGATGCTTATGCAAAATCTGCTGACCATTCGGCAGAGGTTGTAACCGGCTTTGGATATGTCGGTGGTCTGCCGGTCTATGTTTTTGCACAGGACAGCGAGGTCGACGGAGGGGCAATGTCCAAAACGCAGGCGTATAAGATTCGCAAGCTGTATGATCTGGCGCTGAAGACCGGAACACCGGTTGTAGGAATCTACGATTCTGTGGGCGGACATCTGAAAGAGGGAGCCGAGCTGCTCGCGGCATATGGAGATATTCTGCTGAAAAGCAATAATCTTTCCGGTGTGGTTCCTCAGGTTTCCGTTGTGCTTGGTCCCTGCGTAGGCACTTCTGCTCTGATTGCGGCGGGCGCTGACTTTGTGATTATGGCGGAAAACGCCACCTTTACCATAGAAACGGCAGATGAGAACGGCTCCGCAAAGGCGGCGTCCAAGCTCGGACTGGCCCACTGGGTAGAGAAGACCGAAGAGGATGCTTTGGACAGAGCGCGCAAGGTGCTTTGCCGCCTGCCCTCGAATAACCTGTCTCTTGCACCGGAAGCGGACGCTCTTGGCGTTTGCAGCAATTCCGAGCTGCAGGAGGGCGCAAAGGTAACGGATATCATCAATGCGGTTGTGGATGACGGCAGCTACATGGAGTTTTGCCCCGAGTACGGCACCTCCGCTATTACCGGTCTGGCACTGATCAACGGCGCGTCTGTGGGCGTGATCGGCTATCAGGATATCGTCGGCTCGTACTGCTGCTCGAAAGCCGCCCGGTTCGTCCGCTTCTGCGACGCGTTTTCTCTGCCGATCGTCACCATTGTTGACGCCGACAAGTTTGCGTCTCTGCGTGAGGCCGCAAAGCTCTCCGCTGCGTATTCCGAGGCGACAACCATTAAGATCACCGTGATTTCCGGCCAGGCTGTGGGAGCGTTCTATATTGCCACCGCAGGCCGCGGCGCCAACGCGGATGTGACAATGGCATGGACCAGCGCGGTGGTATCTCCCATTTCTCCCGCTGCGGCCGCTCTGTTCCAGTCCGGCGACCAGCTTGCCGGTTCAGAAAATCCCATCGAGCAGCGCAAACAGTTGATTGAAGATTATAAAACGACTCAGGCGTCGCCCTTTGCGGCTGCCGCCGACGGTTATGTGGAAGATATCATTCTTCCGGAAGAAACCCGCCAGAAGCTGGTTTCTCACCTGGAGATGCTGGCCGGCAAGCGCGTTTCCACCCTGCCGAAGAAGCACAGCAATATTCCGATGTAAAAACAGTCCGCAAAACGTTTTTAGTATCGATTGAATGAAAAGGGGATATGAAAATGAAAAATTTGATAGTCACCGTAAACGGTGTCGCTTATAACGTACAGGTAGAAGAAACCGGCGCTGCGGCTCCGGCAGCTCCCGCAGCTGCACCGGCTCCTGTTGCCGCCCCCGCTCCGGTAGCGGCTGCACCGGCCCCGGCCCCCGTGGCTGCGCCCGCACCTGCTCCGGCTCCCGCTCCTGCTGCTCCTAAGGCGGCAAAACCGGCTGCTGGCGCGAACACCGTGAGCGCTCCCATGCCCGGCACCATTCTGAATGTTCTCGTTTCCGCCGGCGATTCCGTCAAGAAGGGTCAGACTCTTATGATCCTGGAGGCCATGAAGATGGAAAACGAAATCATGGCTGCGCAGGACGGCGTGATTGCAGGTGTTCATGTATCGAAGGGTGACGCCGTAAATCCGGGCGACGCTCTTGTATCCTTCCAGTAAGGGAGGCTGAATTATGGCTAAAAAAATTGGAATTACCGAAACCGTTCTGCGCGACGCGCATCAGTCCCTGATCGCGACCAGAATGTCCACTGAGGAAATGATCCCGATCCTGCCGGAGCTGGATAAAGTGGGCTTTCACTCTCTGGAGTGCTGGGGCGGCGCTACGTTTGACGCCTGCCTGCGCTTTCTGAACGAAGACCCCTGGGACAGACTGCGCACCATCCGCCGTCTTTGCCCCAAAACCAAGCTGCAGATGCTGTTCCGCGGCCAGAACATGCTTGGCTACCGCCACTATGCGGACGATGTCCTCGATTATTTCGTACAGCGCAGCGTCGCAAACGGCATCGATGTCATCCGTATTTTTGACGCGCTGAACGATCTGCGCAACCTCGAGCGCGCCATCAAGGCCGCCAAGAAAGAGGGAGCGCACGCACAGGTCGGTATTTCTTACACGACCGGCCCTGTCTTTACCAATGAGTATTATATCGACTACGCCAAGCGGATTCAGGAAGCCGGCGCAGATTCTATCTGCATTAAGGATATGGCTGCTCTGCTGACCCCGTACCGCACGGAAGAGCTCGTAAAGGCGCTCAAATCCGCTGTGGATCTGCCGATTCAGCTGCACACCCACTACACCTCCGGTCTTGCCTCCATGTGTATGATCAAGGGCGTGGAAGCCGGTGTGGATTTAATCGACACCGCGATGTCGCCGCTGGCTCTGGGCACCTCTCACGCGCCGACGGAATCGATCGTTGCCGCATTCGAGGGCACCGAGTACGACACCGGCCTGGATCTGGTTCTGCTCAACGAAATCCGCGAGTACTTCATGACTCTGCGCGAGAAGTATATTCAAAATGGTCTGCTCGATCCTTCGATGCTGGCCACCAACACAAAGGCGCTGCACTATCAGGTACCCGGCGGCATGCTGTCGAACCTGCTGTCGCAGCTCAAGCAGGCCGGCAAGGCCGATCAGCTGGAAGAGGTATTGCAGGAGGTTCCGCGTGTCCGTCAGGATTCCGGTTATCCGCCTCTGGTAACGCCCACCTCTCAGATCGTCGGCACACAGGCTGTGTTCAACGTGATCACCGGCGAGCGCTATAAGATGTGCACCAAGGAATTTAAGGATATGGTAGCCGGTAAGTACGGCAAGACTCCGGTTGAGATCGATCCCGCGTTCCAGAAAAAGATCATCGGCGACGAGACGCCGATTACCTGCCGCCCGGCCGATCTGCTTTCTCCCGAGCTGGAAACCCTGCGCAAGGAAGCGGCCCAGTGGACAGAGCAGGAGGAGGATGTTCTCTCTTACGCTCAGTTCCCGAAGGTGGCCGAAGATTTCTTCCGCAAGCGCCGCGACGCCAAATACGGCATCAACAGCAAGCTTGCAAACGAAGAGAAGCAGGTTCATCCTGTTTGATGTAATTGACATGGTATCCGTTAACAGTCCCAGGGCCTTTTCAGGCGCTGGGGCTGTTATTCCTTGCTGGCGCTTTTTTCCTCCATAACAAACGGTGAAGGTTGCAATTGTGTTATAAAGCTGGTAAAATGAAGTGATAATATTTTGAAAGCTTTGCTTTCGCAAACTTACTAACGTTGGGATGATACGCCATGATAAAAAGTATGACGGGGTATGGCCGCGCAGAGGGAACCCTGGATGGGCGATATATCATAGTTGAAATCAAATCGGTCAATCATCGGTACTTTGAGTTTAACTCAAAGATTACACGGGGATACTCTTTTTTGGACGAAAAGCTGAAAGCACTGCTGCAGCAGGGAATCTCCCGCGGCAAGGTGGACGTTTTCGTTTCTGTTGAAACGCTGGAGGACGCCGATGCGCAGGTTCTTGTAAATCATTCAATGGCCGCGGGCTATTTGAATGCGCTGAAAGAACTGCGCGACAAATATGATTTAAAGGATGACATCACTGTGATGGGCCTGGCCCGGTACAGCGACATCTTTACCGTTCACCGCACGCCGGAGGATGAGGATCAGACTTGGGAGTATGTTTCTCAGGTGACCCGGCAGGCCATGGAGCAGCTGCTCCAGATGAGAGAACGGGAGGGCGCCCGCCTGAAGGAGGACATCCTGGCCCGCGCAGAGGCGATCCTGTCCCTGGTACAGACGGTGGAGGAGCGTTCCCCCGTTACGGTACAGGAATACCAGCAGAAGCTGCTGGCCCGCCTGCAGGATGTTCTGCACGACAACAATATTGACGAGCAGCGCATTTTGACAGAAGCCGCTATCTTCGCGGACAAAATTGCCGTGGCGGAAGAAACCGTCCGCCTGCGCAGTCACTTTGATCAACTCCACCTGATGCTGGAATCCTCGGAGGCCATTGGCAGAAAGCTGGATTTTCTTGTTCAGGAAATGAATCGCGAAACAAATACCATCGGCTCCAAGGCGTCTGATTCTCAGATCGCCTACATGGTGGTAAATATGAAAGCTGAAATTGAAAAGATCAGAGAACAGATTCAGAATATCGAATAGTCATTCTTAGGAGGAAACACGGCATGAGGCTAATAAACATTGGTTTTGGCAATATGGTGTCCGCCAATCGTCTGGTGGCAATTGTCAGTCCCGAATCCGCACCGATCAAGCGCATTATACAAGACGCCAAGGAGCGCGGCACTTTGATTGACGCGACCTATGGCAGGCGTACCCGCGCGGTGATCGTCACAGACAGCGACCATGTGATTCTGTCTGCTGTTCAGCCCGAAACAGTCGCCAACCGACTGAACGATCGGGAGGAAGATATTGCGGATGAGGAGCTGGATGAGGATGACTAACGGCTTGCTTCTGGTGTTTTCAGGGCCGTCCGGAGTTGGGAAGGATACGGTGCTGCACGAGCTGCTGCGCCAGAATGATTCCGTGCGGCTGTCGGTTTCTGCCACCACACGCAGCCCGCGGCCCGGTGAAGTAGACGGAAAAGACTATTTCTTTGTCACCCGTGAGCACTTTCAGGAGATGATTGAGCGCGGGGAAATGCTGGAATACGCCGAGTATTGCGGCAATTATTACGGTACGCCTGCTGTGCCCGTACGCGAGTGGCAGGAGCAGGGCCTTGACGTAATTTTAGAGATCGAAGTGCAGGGCGGTGCCCAGATCAAGCGAAAGCACCCCAATTGCGTCAGCGTTTTCTTGCTGCCGCCGTCGCTGGAGGTTCTGGAATCGCGCCTGCGCCACCGTGCTTCAGACACCGAAGAGGTGATCCAGAAGCGTATGGAATCCGCCTGCGGCGAAATTTTAGAAGCGAAGCATTACGACTATTTAATTGTAAATGATACGGTAGACCACGCAGTGGAACAAATCTGTTCCATCTTGTGTGCGGAGAAACTCCGCTTTGGTCG
>JAEXDU010000079.1 GCA_023401495.1 Bacillota bacterium | reverse complement strand
AAGGCGCTTGACTATAATACCAAACCATCCCACTATTGTCAATGCTTTTTTTGTAGTTTTTTTATCTTTTTTTTAAAAACTTTCATTTTGTCTCTAAAAGATGCACTTCTGAGAAGTCCGTTCTGCGAAAAGCGTCGGAAAAATCCAGGCCCAGAGCCACTTTCTCCGGAAAGAGGTCAGAAAGGGGCGCCAAAACAAATCCGCGGTTCAAAATGCCGGGGTGCGGCAAACGAAGCTCATCTTCGCGCAAAACAACATCCTCATATAAAAGCAAATCCAAATCGATCACGCGCGAACCGTGAAATTCACGGCGCTCACGGCCTAGGCCTGCCTCGATACCGAGACATGCCCCCAAAAGCGCGCGGGGCGAAAGCTCCGTAAGAAGCAGCGCGCAGGCGTTAAGGTAATCATTCTGGGCGTTCTGCACCTCTACGGGCGCAGTTTCATAGAAACGGGAAGTGGCAATCACCGTTGTTCCGGGCAGATTCTTCAGCGCCTGGAGCGCGTGTGAAAGGTTTTCGAGCCGGTTGCCCAGGTTAGAACCCAATCCGATCACTGCTTTTTTCAATCAAAATCACTTCGCTTTCTGGTAATCAATACCGCTGTGTACTCAAATTCCGCCTGAATCGGAGCCTCCGGCTTTTTGAGCAGGACTTCCAGCTCCATTACTGCGGGGTATTCCTGAAAGATCTGCTCCGCGACCCGCTGGGCTACCCGCTCCAGCAGATCATAAGATTGCTCTGTCATGACGCGGATCGCCGTTTTCATTATTTTGGCGTAACTGACTGTGTCGTCGATGCTGTCCCCGGCACACGCCGCAGATAAATCCACGGACGCTGTGAGATCAATTACGAAATGCTGGCCGTCGCGCTTTTCTTCCGCATTGACACCATGATATGCAAAAACTCGCAATCCCTTTACTATAATTTTATCCAAGACTCGTCCCTCCCACCTTTGCGTTGAGCACTGCGTACGCAACCTGCGACGCCTGCACCGCTTCCCGAACATCATGCGCGCGCAGCAGCTGCGCGCCGCCGGCCTGCGCCAGAGTATGCGCCGCCAGCGTACCAGGCATCCGATCCTCCGCGGGCGGATCGCCGCAGCTTTTGCCGATCACGCCCTTGCGCGAGGCGGCCATCAGAAATGCACAGCCCTCGATGCGCACGGTGTCGACGTTCGCAATCAGGCGCAGATTCTCTTCATATGTTTTGCCGAACCCCACACCGGGGTCAAAGCAGATGCGCTCCCGCGCGATACCTATTTCCTGCGCCTGCCGCAGCTTGTCCTGAAAAAAGCGCCGCACGCGAATCAGAATATCCTCTTCTGGCTCTTCCTCTAACACGTGCCCATTGTGCATGATGATGCAGCCGCAGCCGCTCCCCCGCACCGCGGGGAACATCCCGGGATCGGTAAAACCGTTCACGTCGTTGATCACGTCAGCGCCCGCAGAGAGGGCCAGAGAGGCCACCTGCGGGTAGAAGGTATCTACAGACACCGGAACGCTCAAGCGCCCCTGAAGGGCCTTCAGAACCGATTCAATGCGCTTCCACTCCTCCTGCGGGGGAATGGCGGTAAAGCCGGGGCGGGTGGACTGCCCGCCGATGTCGATCATCCCGGCGCCCTGCTCCTGCATCTCGAGCGCGTGCGCCACCGCATCCTCCGGGCGAAAGTTCTGCCCGCCATCGGAAAATGAATCGGGCGTTACATTTAATATGCCCATGATACAGGCAGGGCCATTCAATGAAAGGAAATATTTTCCCGCCTGGAATCCGCTCATCGGCGACCTCCTCCCGCCAAAAGCGACATGACCTCGCTGCGGGTCTTCGCCTCGGTGCGCATCGCTCCCCGCAGGGCGGAGGTCTGCGTAACCGCTCCGGCCGCGCGGATGCCCCGCATCGTCATGCAGAGATGCTCGGCCTCGGCCACAACCGCCACGCCGTACGGTTTGAGATTATCAAACAGAAAATCCGCGATCTGCGCCGTCAGACGCTCCTGCACCTGAGGGCGCGAGGCAAAGGTCCTGACGATCCGCGCGAATTTGGAAAGCCCGATGATCCTGCCGTCCTTGGGAATATAGGCGATATGCACCTTGCCCACAAAGGGCAGCAGGTGATGCTCACAAACGGAATACAGCGGAATATCACGTACCAGAACCAGCTCCCCATGCTGCTGCGGCTCCTGAAAAATTTTCAGGTGCTCCATGGGGTCTTCCTCCAGTCCTGAAAAAATTTCGGCATACATCTTTGCGACGCGGTCCGGCGTTTCGAGCAATCCCTCGCGCTCCGGGTTCTCCCCCACCGCAAGCAGCAGCTCCGTTACCGCCGCCTTGATTCTCTCCTGATCCATATCCAAAGCCTCCCAACCAATTCTTATTTCCAATCGGGCAACATACCTGCATCATCTTTCCAGACCGATGCCAAAAATCAAGCATTGTGTTCATTTGCGGTCTGTTTGCAGATATCCGGCAGGTAAAATCGCCAAAAATAACGCGTGATCTTTTCTTAACAATCGAATCATGCTACAATTTAGTAATAGCATACCGAAAACATCGTCAATATGCAATAGATTACCCGCTCGTTCCCGAAAATTTGCGGGGAGCGCGGCACCAATAAGGAGGATTTCAATCTCATGCATTATGAAGGTACCATTTTCCGCCCGCCGTCGGAGGCCGACAGCCTGTTGGTTCAGGTGACGGTGGGCTGTTCGTGGAATAAATGCACATTCTGCGACATGTATTCCGATAAGCAGTTCCGCGTACGCAATCTGGATGAAATCAAGGCAGACCTGGTGGAAGGTACTCGCTGGCGTAATCAAATCCGCCGCATCTTTTTGTGCGACGGCGACGCGCTGGTGCTGAAAACGCCGATGCTGCTCGAAATTCTGGGAACCATCCGCGAGCTGTACCCTGATCTGGATGCGGTTCGCGTCTACGCTTCCGCCAAAGACATTCTGCGCAAAAGCCATGAGGAATTGTGTCAGCTGCACGAGGCCGGACTTGAAATGGTGTACATCGGCCTGGAATCCGGCAGCGACAAGATTCTGGAGGAAGTCAACAAGGGCATCACCAAGGCCGAGATGATCGCGGCCGCAAAAGCGGCCACCGACGCGGGCCTGCGCCTTTCGATCAGCATTATTTCGGGTCTGGCCGGACACAAACCGCAGGATTCGCGCGAGCACATTCTTGAAACCGCGGACGCCCTGAACCAGATGCAGCCCGACTACGTGGGCATGCTGGTTCTGCACGCCGGCAACGATACCGACATGTTCCGCAAGATTGCCGAGGGGACGTTCCGTCTTCCCTCCGCGACGCAGGTGCTGGAGGAAATGAAGCTGCTGATCGAAAATCTGAATTTGAAGCATTGCTACTACACCAGCGCGCACGCCTCCAACTATATTGATGTACGCGGGCGTTTGCCGGAGGACAAAGAAGCGATGCTGCGCAACATTGAGCACCTGACCAAATTGGTAAAAAAATAAAGAAGATCGGGAGATCGGGACACTCCTTATATAAATATATTTTTATTATTTCTTTATTTATTATTAATAATTATATGAGGGTAGTATTATATTCTTATTAATTTTCAATAAAGGAGTGTTCCATTTGAAAAAAATCCGGAAAATCATATCCATTATGTGTTGCATTTTATTTATAAGCAGTAATCTTGTTACGATGTCTGTTTTTACTGCGAGTGCACATTCTTATTTGGCTCCCACTTCAAGCAGTAGTGCTGTCACAGGGCTAACAGGCAAAAGAATTATTGATGATGCTATTAAATACTATGAGGAGCACACAAAAAACAAAAGAAAAAGTACACATGATAAACACACAAAACCACGTCCCGGAAGAGATACTGAAAAGAAAAAACAAAAATCCAACTGGAAACCAAGGTGTATGTAATGACAATCGATAATGTATCCGATATTTTAAGAACATGTATTTCAAAGAAATTGTTAATTGAAATATACACTCGGAATGAAACCACGTTTTCAATCGGTATCCCTCTGTGTCTGGATGATAAGGGAGTTATTGCACATAATGTGGATCCCCAGGGAAGAATTGACGGCTATTCCTATTATTCTTTGTCCGCAATTCAGGAGTTAGATACCGATACAGCTTATTTACAAAAATTAAAATGCTATGCGAACTTCTGGGCAGGAACCGATGAGGGTGACTATACCAAAACAATTCTGCCAAGCCTTAAATTTACTGATCAATCCCCTCAGCCTTTATTATTGGGCATTCTGGAGAATCAGGAAGACGGGCATCATATCGTAACAATAGAAAGCAGCGGAGAAGAAGAACTGAATACCGGATTGATTGCAGAGCTGCAGGAAGGAACTCTTGTATTAAACACAATTGACGTTTCAAACGCAAAATCAATGGACTCTGCAACACTTCGTCTGGAAGATATCACTTTTGTTGAGTTCTGCAGTATTGATAACCTTCTTCTGGAATTTGCGTATCATTCTTTACAGAAAGAATAGCACTTCCTACGAAGCAATCGAACGAATACCTATCACTGAATAAAGGAAAAACCGCCTCCGGGAGCGAATTCCCAAGGCGGTTTTTTCTGTATAAAACCTCAAGCTAAACTAAAAAGGCGAACAAACAAATTTAACTGATTTTTGCAAGGATTACAAAATTCAGCACGAACAGGATGGTAGCGACCCACAGAATGGGGTGAATCTCTTTTGCCTTGCCCTTCACTGTCTTAATGATGCAGTAGAAGAGGAAGCCTGCGGCGATACCATAGGAGATGCTGTAGCAAAGCGCCATGAAGATACCGGCGAAGAATCCGGGGATCGCGTCTTCCATGTCTTCCCACTTAATGTCGCGGAAAGAGCTGAGCATCATGATACCGACAATAATCAAAGACGGGGCGATGGCCGCGTCGGGAATCGCACTGACAAGCGGCGCAAAGAATGCGCTGAGAATAAACATGGCTGCGGTGACAACACTGGTCAGGCCGGTGCGGCCGCCCGCGCCGATACCGGCTGCGCTTTCCACATAAGTAGTGGTGTTGGAGGTACCGAAGATCGCGCCGATGGAGGTAGCGGTCGCATCCGCGAACAGCGCTCTGTCCATCTTGGACGAGAAGCCCTGATTCTCTTCCAGCGTCTTTTCATCCTGCTCGGAGAAAATGCCGGACTTGCGGCCGGTGCCGATAAATGTGCCGATGGTATCAAACGTATCAGACAAGCTGAATGCGAAAATTGTCATCAAAACGAGGGGAAGCTTTGAAGCATCCGAGAACAGCGACTGCATACCGGGGTTGCCGAACGCTGCGCCAAAGGTCTCAGGCAGCTGGCTGACCGCATCGGAAAAGCTGACGGAATTGCTCATGGTGGTCAGGCCCAGCGGAATACCGATCACCGCAGTGACCAGAATGCCGAGCAGGATCGCGCCCTTTACGTTGCGGATAATCAGAATCACGGTGAGAATAATGCCGAACAGCGCCAGCAGAACCGCCGGGGAGTTGAACTGCACAATCGCGGGAACAATGCTGGAATTCGCAATGACCGTGCCGCCGTCCAGAACGATATTCTGGCCGGGGTCAGAGGTAAAAGTGAGCAGGCCGCACTTCTTCACGCCGATATACGCGATGAACACGCCGATACCGCCGCCGATCGCGTGCTGCAGCATGGGAGGAATTGCCTCGATAATCATCTTACGGATTCTGGTGACCGTAATAATGATGTTCAGGATGCCGCACAGGAAAACCATCGCGAGAGCTTCCTGCCACTGGAAACCTAAACCGAAGCAAACGGTAAAAACAAAGAAAGCATTCAGGCCCATACCGGGAGCCTGTGCATAAGGTACGTTGGCAAACAGCCCCATCACAAGGGTACCGATCACCGAAGCGATAATGGTTGCCAGAAAAACCGCGCCCCAGGGCATTCCCGTCTGCGACAGCATGCTGGGGTTTACCATAATAATGTATACCATGGTAAAGAAGGTGGTTACGCCTGCCATGACCTCGGTTCTGACGTTGGTGTTCTGACCCTTCAGATCAAAGAAATCTCCCTTGGGGTGAAACGTGACCTGTTTGTTTTCCGCCATTCGTTCATTCCTCCTGAAATAAAGTAAGAAGCCAGTGCGGCTTCTTAGGGATTTTGCCTATCTTTTAGGACTTGAATCAACAATCCTAAGTATAGAGAATTCCTCGCTTAAAATCAAGTGTGCGAATCGACAAATTTTTCGATTTGGAAACAGTTTATTCATAACTTTTTTAAGAATTTTACATGATTTCTTTCTTTTTCCGAAATAATTGGCTCTATATCATTGTCACAATCTGCAGTTTTTTATACTTGAAAGAAGGGTTTGTTCTGCAGAACAAACCCTTCGCCATCCATACAAAAGAGACTAGATTCAGTATGCTACACCCTGCCATTTCATCGCTTCAGCCACCTTCAAAAAGCCTGCGATATTTGCCCCTATCACCAAATCCCCTTTATGGCCAAACTCCTCGGAAGCCTGATACGCATTATGAAAAATATTCGCCATAATCTCTTTCAGTTTTGCATCCACCTCTTCAAAGCTCCAGGAATAGCGCATGGAATTCTGGCACATTTCCAGACTGCTCACCGCAACGCCGCCCGCATTGGAGGCTTTTCCGGGAGAGTACAGAACATGATTGGCGCGGAAGATCTCGATCGCCTCAGGAGTGCAGGGCATGTTGGCACCCTCCGCCACAACGGCGACTCCGTTATTCACAAGCTGCTGTGCGTGTTCGCCATTGATTTCATTTTGCGTGGCGCATGGAAGAGCGACATCACATTTCACACTCCAAATTCCACCGCAGCCCGAGGTATATACTGCTCCGGGAACACGCTCGGCATACAACTTAATTCTGCCGCGCTCCACCTCTTTGATTTGCTTCACCACCGCCAGATCGATTCCGTTTTCATCGTAAATATAACCATTGGAATCCGACATGGCAACTACCTTTGCCCCCAGCTGCGCCGCTTTTTCATTGGCATAAATCGCTACATTCCCTGAACCGGAGACCACTACGGTTTTTCCTTCCAGGGAATCCTGTTTTATGTAAGACAGCATTTCCTGCACAAAATAGCACAGTCCATAACCGGTTGCCTCTTTACGGACCAAAGAGCCGCCGGAGTACAGGGATTTCCCGGTGAAGGCGCCGGTAAATTCGTTGCTGAGCCGTTTATACTGGCCAAACATATACCCAATCTCACGCGAGCCTACTCCAATATCGCCCGCAGGCACATCGGTATCTGCCCCAATGTGTTTGGTCAGCTCTGTGGCAAAGCTTTGGCAGAATCGCATGACTTCGCCCTCGCTTTTGTCTCTCGAGTTGAAATCCGCGCCGCCCTTTGCACCGCCGATCGGCAGACCGGTCAGAGAATTTTTAAAAGTTTGCTCAAACCCGAGAAACTTGAGTATAGAAGCATTCACACTGGGGTGTAAACGCAGCCCGCCTTTATAAGGGCCAATCGCAGAGTTATATTGAACGCGCCAGCCGCGGTTCACCCGCACTTCGCCTTTGTCATCAATCCAGGATACCCGAAACTGAATCATCCGTTCCGGTTCCACAAGCCTTTCTATGATACCTGACGCTACCAGATCCGGTCGTTTTTTCACCACGGGATCGAGGGATTCCAGAACTTCCTGAACAGCCTGAAGAAATTCCGGTTCACCTGCGTTACGCTGGCATACGGCTTGATACACAGACAACAGATATTGATTTTGAAAGGACATGTGGATTACCTCCTCTAACAAATTGTTCTGATTATACCCCCGATTTTGAATTTTTTCAATACTAAAGCTTCATTTTATTGTATTTTTTTGATTTTTTAAGTATTTTTAATTTGCAATAAGCTCCATTTATGAATTATATAATACAAATAGCTTCATTTACAAATTCTACGCCATCGTCAAAAGTGACTGCTCCTCCCGTATTTTCGGTTTCAAATATAGGCACATTTTCTCATGAACATAAGAAAGGAACGGTTCCTTGCTGGAACCGTTCCTTTTATGCAGATTATTTGTATGGAATAAAAACCCACATGATTGATCAAAAACTTATTTTACGCGCTCTTTCAGCTTCTCGAGCTCGTCATGCAGCTCTTTGGGCAGCTTGTCGCCGAATTTCTGATAGAATTCCTCGATGCCCTCAGCTTCCTTGGCCCACTGTGCTTTGTCGATCTTCAGGATGCTGCGCAGCGTCTCGAGAGAAATCTCATCCTCAATGCCGTCGATGTTGATATCCTCCGCCTTGGGTACAAAGCCGATCGGGGTTTCCTCCGCGTCTGCTTTTCCCTCTACGCGGGCAATGATCCAATCCAGCACGCGCATGTTGTCGCCGAAGCCGGGCCACAGGAAATGGCCTTCGTCGTCCAGACGGAACCAGTTGACGTTGAAGATTTTCGGGGCTTTATCGCCCAGAGTCTTGCCCATCTCGATCCAGTGGCCAAAATAGTCGCCCATGTGGTAGCCGCAGAACGGCAGCATCGCCATGGGGTCACGGCGAACGACGCCGACAGCGCCGGCAGCGGCGGCTGTTGTTTCGGAAGCCATGATGGAACCGACGAACACGCCGTTATCCCAATCGCGGGACTGATACACCAGCGGAGTGGTCTGCGCGCGGCGGCCGCCGAAGATGATGGCGGAAATCGGCACACCCTCGCCCTTATCCAGCTCGGGGCTGATGCAGGGGCAATTCTTGGCAGGCGCAGTAAAGCGGCTGTTGGGGTGCGCACCCTTATCGGAGGAAGTGGTGCCGTCCCAAGGCTCGCCCTTCCAGTTCAGCGCGTTCTTGGGCGGGTTCTTGTCAAGGCCCTCCCACCAGACGGTGTTGTCGTCGAGGTTATGCGCAACATTGGTAAAGATGGTGCCCTTCTTGGTGGACTCCAGAGCGTTAAAGTTGGATTTGGCGTTCGTGCCGGGCGCGACGCCGAAGAATCCGTTTTCGGGGTTGATGGCATACAGTCTGCCGTCCGCACCGGGACGCATCCACGCGATATCGTCGCCGACTGTCCAGACCTTATAGCCCTTACTGCGGTAGCCCTCCGGCGGAATCAGCATCGCCAGGTTCGTCTTGCCGCAGGCAGACGGGAACGCCGCCGAAATATAGGTGACCTCGCCCTCGGGATTCTCGATGCCCAGAATCAGCATATGCTCTGCCATCCAGCCCTGCTGACGGCCCAGATTGGATGCAATGCGCAGCGCAAAGCATTTTTTGCCCAGCAGAACGTTTCCGCCGTAACCGGAGTTCACGGAAATGATGGTGTTATCCTCAGGAAAATGGCATATGTAGCGCTTTTCCTGATCGATCTGGCATTTGCAGTGCAGTCCGCGCACCCACTCGGGATTATCGCCCAGAACATCCCAAACCGCCTGGCCAACACGGGTCATGATCGCCATGTTCAGCACAACGTAGATGGAATCCGTCAGTTCAACGCCGATTTTTGCCAGAGGAGAACCAACCGGGCCCATGGAGTAGGGAATCACATACATTGTGCGGCCCTGATAGCTGTCCCGAGCAATATCATAAAGCATCTCGTAGGCTTTCTTCGGCTCCATCCAGTTGTTTGTGGGGCCTGCATCCTCTTCCTTGCGGGAGCAGATAAAGGTACGATCCTCCACGCGGGCAACATCATTGACCGCTGTGCGGTGCAGATAGCAATCCGGCAGCTTTTCCTGGTTGAGCTTAATGAGCTCACCGGTAGAGCAAGCCTCTGCTCTCAGCTGTTCGATCTGCTGCTCTGAGCCATCGATCCAAACGAGCTGATCGGGGCTGACAAGAGCTTTCATTTCTTCGATCCAGTTCAATACCGATTTGTTATTTGTCATTCCAGTTCTCCTTCCGGCCTGATAGCCAAATACGATAACTCTGGTTTTATTATAATCGATTTTGGCTCAGGAATCAATTGATATTTGTGGATTGTCAACCAAAAAACAAACGGAATATCTGTTAAGTTCGTTTAAAGAATCACGAAAAAAACACTGCTTGCCAACCCTTTCCAAACCAGTACTTATTTTACCCGATAAAGCCCGTCGATTTTTTCCTCCGACGAAAACAGGGGAGAAAATTTCGGTTTTTGCAAAGGATCCTGCAATCGGCTCTTATGCTTCAAAATTAAGCTGGATATCCATAGTAGCGAGCGCGTTCAGAGTAAGCCCGGCACGCCTGCCCGCCAAAAACTCATAATATCCCTGCGACGCCACCATCGCGGCGTTGTCCCCGCACAAAGAAAGCTCGGGCCGGTAAAACTCCCATCCGTTCTCACCGCAGATCCGCTCCAGCTCGCGCCGTAGCAGCGAATTGGCGGAAACACCGCCCGCAATCACCAGCCGGCGCTCCCCGGTCTCACGCATGGCGGCAATTACATTGCGCACCAGGCAGTCCACCACCGCGCGGCGAAACGAAGCCGCCAGATCGGCGCGGGGAAGCTCGTCCCCTTTTTGCGCAGCATTGTGGATCAGATTGATAACCGCCGTTTTCAGGCCGGAAAAGCTGAAATCGAACGGCGCGCCATCCACCGACGGGTGCGGCAGGGAAAACGCATCCGGATTCCCCAACTCCGCTTCTTTGTCCAGAAATACGCCGCCCGGATAAGGCAGTCCCATCGCGCGGGCGGCCTTATCGAACGCCTCACCCGCAGCATCGTCGCGCGTGCAGCCCAATACACGGAATTCGGTATAATCCGTCACGTGGACAATATGCGTGTGCCCGCCGGAAACCACCAGGCACAAAAAGGGCGGCTCGAGCGCGGCGCTCGTCAGATAATTCGCCGCCACGTGCGAGCGCAGGTGATGCACCGGCACCAGCGGCACACCGGACGCAAAGCTCAGCCCTTTCGCAAAATTCACACCGACCAAAAGCGCGCCGATCAATCCCGGTGCGGCAGTGACCGCGATCGCATTCAGTTCCTTTATGTTTGTTCCGGCGTCGTCCAGCGCCTGCTGCACCACGCCGACAATGGCCTCCGCGTGGCGGCGCGAGGCAATTTCCGGTACTACACCGCCGAATTTGCGGTGCTCCAGCACCTGCGACGCGATCACAGACGACAGCACACGGCGGCCATCCTCTACCACGGACGCAGCCGTTTCATCGCACGAGCTTTCAATTCCTAACAATCTCATTCCTGTTTCCCCTTTGTCTGATTCCACGGTTTTTCGCCCTGCGCCCAGCCCTGCTCTGTCCAGTAAGTCCGGTCTGCGGGGTTATCCGCAAACTTGAATACCGCCTGCTTCATGATAAAAAACATTCCCTTTGTACGGATGGACGTCGAAGGGCCCTTTTTCAGACTCTCGTACAGCCGTTCCGCCGACCGCACCAGAGAACGCTCCGCTTTGATGCGGCGGCTTTCTTTCATATCGTCAAAGCCCTCGGACCATAAGGTAACCCCACAGCGAAAAATCCGGCTGATTCCCCAATACGACAGCGAACGGGCAATATTATTGATCGCGTACTTGGTCCCCGCGCCCGCCGTGGTGGAAACAACCAGCGCGCTTTTATGGAACATTTCCCTGCGCGGGCGGTGCGCCATAAACAGATACCCGAAATGATCGAGCATGTTTTTCATCGGCGCCGCCATTTCCATCACGTACACCGGCGAAGCAAAGATCAGGCCGTCAGCCTCCAGCATTGCGTGTTCGATCGGCCCCGAATATTCGCGGTGGGGACACTTCTCCTCACCTTTCATAAAACAGGTATAGCATCCCGTGCAGAACTTCGGGAAATCCTGCGGAAGATAAAATTCGGTGAACTCCGCAGGCCCCAAAGCGGCCAGCCGCTTTTTGACGATCTGTACCGCGTGGTATGTATTCTTTTTGCGGGGGCCGCCGTACACAATACAGTATTTCATCGAAATCCTTCTTTCAGCAAAAGGCTTTTGTCATAATCAGGCCATCCTCTTTCGGCTGCTCGTACATCCCCCGGCGCACGCCGATTTCTTCGAATCCACAGCTCCGGTACAAATGGATCGCGCTTTGATTCGAAACGCGCACCTCCAGCGACAGGGCCGCCGCGCCGCGCCCGATCGCCGCCCGCTCCAAGGCCTGCATCAGCAGACGCCCGGCCCCATGCCGCCGGAACCTTGGGTCTACCGCGACATTGGTGACGTACGCTTCATCCAGAATGCAGTGCATTCCCGCATAGCCGATGGTTTCCCCGCCGCACTCCGCCGCCAGAAAGCAAGCCGTCGGCTCCAGAAGCTCTGTCGCAAGCCCCTCACGCGACCAGGGCAGCGAAAAGCAGAGACGCTCCAGCGCGGCGAGCGCATCCAGATGGTGTTCCCGCATCGGGACAATGCGGATTTCTTCAGTGCCCCAGCTCATGCAAAAGCTCCTCAAGCGCCTTTTGAATCTGGTCGCGGCTGGCGCGGTAAATGGCCATGCTGCCGCCGAACGGATCGCCGACTCCGCCGCCGAGCACCTTGATTTTCTCCTGCGGTACCCCGGACGATTTGAGCACCCCGGCATGGCTCTGCATCATCACCACAAACAGATCGGCAGATTGCAGCATTTCCTGCGAAAGGGGTTTGGCGCGGTGAGCAGAAAGATCGACGCCCAGCTCGCGGCAGGCGGTCACCGCGTTGTCTGCCGCAGGCTCGCCGGGATTTGCGAATAGTCCGGCGCTGTCACAGGTGATGTCCATGATGCCGCGCTCAGTCAGCAGCCTGCGGAATAGGCCTTCGGCCATCGGGCTGCGGCAGGTATTGCCCGTACAAATAAAGATGATTTTCATATGCATTCCTCTTTCTTCCCGGCAGTTCACCGGGGAGCTGAATGATGGGTTTATTCTTTCGCGTCGTACCACGTTTTGCCGATCTTGGCCTCCGCCAGCATCGGCACAGAAAGCGAAACCGCGTTCTGCATTTCTTCCGTGAGCAGCTTCGCCGCAGCCTCGGCTTCTTCCTGTGGCGCTTCGACGATCAGCTCATCGTGCACCTGCAGAATCAGCTGCGCCTGCATTTTCTCGCGGGTCAGGCGCTCCGCCACACGGATCATCGCGATTTTGATGATGTCCGCCGCGGTGCCCTGAATCGGCATGTTCATCGCGACTCGCTCGCCGAACGAGCGCAGATTAAAATTGCTGCTGGTCAGCTCCGGCAGGTAGCGTCTGCGGCCGAACAGCGTTTCGGCATAGCCGCGCTCCTTCGCCAGCTCTACCACATGGTTCATGTAGCTTCGCACACCGTCGTAGTGGGCCAGATACGCCTTGATATAGTCATCCGCTTCCTTGCGGGTAACGCCGATGTTCTTCGACAGCGAAAACGCGCCGATGCCGTACACAATTCCGAAGTTGACCGCCTTGGCACGGCTGCGCATGATGGGCGTGACCATCTCCTCCGGCATACGGAACACCTGGGCGGCGGTGCTGCGGTGAATATCCGCGTTTTCGCGGAACGCCTCGATCATATTTTTGTCATCGGCCACATGAGCCAGAACCCGCAGCTCGATCTGCGAGTAGTCGGCGTCTACCAGCACCCATCCGGGCCGGGCGATGAAAAAGCGGCGCAGCTCGCGGCCCTGCTCGGTGCGCACGGGAATGTTCTGCAGGTTCGGCTCCGTAGAGCTGATGCGCCCTGTACGCGTTTCGGTCTGGTTAAAGCTTGAGTGAATCCGCCCGTCCGATCCGATTACCTTGAGCAGACCGTCGCAATAGGTGGATTTCAGCTTCGTCAGTCCGCGGTATTCCAGAATCATCTCTACTGCAGGATGGTCATAGCGCAGACTTTCCAAAACCTCCGCGTTAGTGGAGTAGCCGCTTTTTGTCTTTTTGCCTGTATGCAGGCCCAGCTTTTCAAACAGCGCCTGGCCGAGCTGCTTCGGCGAATTCACGTTAAATTCGTAGCCAACCTGCTCATAAATGCGGCTCTGGATTTCATCGATGCGGGTCTGCAGGCCCTTACCGTATTCCTCAATGCCCGCCGCGTCCACAGCAAAGCCGACCGTTTCCATGCCGGCCAGCACTTTTGCCAGCGGCAGCTCAATCTTTTTCAGCAGATCGAGCTGGCCGTTCTGTTCGATTTCGGTCGTCAGGCGATCGACCAGAGCGGGCAGAAGCGCCGCGTGGGCCGCATCCGCATACTCTCCGTTTGCACTCGGAACCGGCACCTCATATTCCGCTGCGAGCCGCTCCACCCCATAATCGGACGACGTGGGATTCAGCAGATAGGCTGCGAGCAGAGTATCCATGCCGAAATTTTTAACTTCCACGCCCAGCCGCTCCAGCGCGGCATAAAACGGCTTGCTGTTGTGGATATTCTTGACTATCTTCCCATTGCCGCACAGTGCGCGCAAAAATGCTTTTTCGGGCTTCAAAACAAATACGGTTCCATCCATCGGCAAAAGCAGAGAGGAAATCTCGTTCCCGTCGTACACCGCTGTCAAATCCGCACGGCCCTGCTCCTGCAGGGGAATCAGCAGCCCCGCGCCGTCCGCCAGCACCTTCACCGGCAGGGAATCTGCCGTTTTGCTCTGCTCGGGGGTCTCCTGCGCCGCAGCGTCAAGCCCCAGCTTGGGGATCAGCGAAAACAACTCCAGCCGGGCCATCAAACGGGCTGCGGCGGCCTTGTCGCCCGGCTGCAGTCGATACGTTTCCAGCTTTGTGTCGATCGGCACGTCCGTACAGATCGTGCCCAGCTTACGGCTGAGGTAGGCGCTCTCCTTCCCCTCGCGCAGCTTTTTGCGCATCCCCTCTTTGATGTCGATGGTGTCGAGATTTTCGTAGATAGAATCGATGTCATGAAAGCTGCGGATCAGTTCGCCCGCGCCCTTGGGGCCGATGCCCGCCACGCCGGGGATATTGTCGGAGCTGTCGCCCTGCAGCGCCTTGATCTCGATCATCTGGGGCGGCTCCACGCCATACTCTTCGCGGATTTTCTCGGTGTCGTACACCGTTACCTGCGGTTGCCCAAACTTGGTTGCGGCAAGGCGCACCGTGACGCCGTCACCCACCAGCTGCAGGCTGTCGCGGTCCCCGGTGGCAATCACGCATTCTGCGCCCTGCTCGCGGCTGGCCTTGGCCAGCGTGCCCAAAATGTCGTCGGCCTCAAACCCTGCCTGCTCCAGCAGGGGGTAACCGAGCAGCTCCAGCAGTTCCTTTAAAACAGGCAGCTGCTCCGCCAGCTCTTCGGGCATTCCCTTGCGCTGGGCCTTATAGCCGTCGTATTCCAGATGGCGGAACGTGGGTTCCTTGCGGTCGAACGCAATGGCGACTGCGTCCGGCTGCGTCTCATCCCACATTTTTTTAAGCATCGTCAGAAAACCGTAAATCGCATTGGTAAAATGGCCATCCTTGGTGGTCAGCAGCTTAATCCCGTAAAACGCGCGGTTCAGGATACTGTTTCCGTCCAGCACCAATAATTTCATCATTCTTCTCCATTTCTCCGCTTAATGTAGCGGACCAGATCTATTTAAAAAGGAATCTCCCCTGTTTACTTTATTGTGTTATTATAACATGATCGTAAGTACAAAACTCCACTTAATTATGAAAAGACGTTTTTTAAGCGATATTAGCATGTTTCAATGTTCTCTCAGGTATTGAAAGCTTCGCTTCGTCCTGTGCCGTGAGATTATTATAACAGAATGCCTTTCAAACAGCTTTCATTAAAGCACCAAGTTCCTTCTTTATTCCCGTTTATTCTGTTTCAATGTTCTCTCAGCCACCCGAAGCTCTGCTTCGGATTATGGCGTGAGGTTATTATAACATCTTCCAGCAAAAAAATTAAGTGCTTTTCGTCCCGGATTGTGGTATATTATATCGAGACTTTTCACTTTTAACCGAAAGGATTTTTCTACTTGAAACTGGGTTCTTTTCAAATTGAGGGCCGCGCGGCTCTCGCGCCAATGGCCGGGATTACCGACGCCTCATTCCGCCAGCTGTGCGTGGATTTCGGAGCCGGGTATGTCGTAACCGAAATGGTGAGCGCGCAGGGCCTGACGTATAAAAACTATAAAACAAATCAGCTGATGAAGCTGTCCGATACAGAGCGGCCCGCGGCGATTCAGCTGTTTGGCGACGAGCCGGATTATCTGGCGCGCGGCGCGGAAATCGCGATGAACTTTTCTCCTGATGCCATCGACATCAACATGGGATGCCCTGCGCCGAAGGTATGCGGAACTAGTGGCCGGGGCCACGGCAGCGGCAGCGCGCTGATGAAAGATCCGGAGCTCTGCGGCAAAATCGTGGCGGCAGTCAAAGCTGCGGTGGATGTGCCGGTAACGGTAAAAATCCGCAAGGGATGGGATAAAAACAGCGTTAACGCCGTGGAAGTGGCGCAGATCTGCGAAGCGGCGGGAGCGGATGCAATCGCCGTCCACGGGAGAACCCGCGAGCAGATGTATCAGCCCAGCGCGGATTGGGAGATCATCACAGCGGTCAAGCAGGCGGTAAAGATTCCCGTGATCGGCAACGGCGATGTCACCGACGCGAAAAGCGCCGCCAAAATGCTGGAGCAGACCGGCTGCGACATGGTGATGATCGGCCGTGCCGCTTTGGGGAACCCCTGGATTTTTCGCGAGATTCACGCATACCTCACGACAGGAATGCTTCTGCCGCCGCCCACCTTAAATGAGAGGCTGCTCGTGATGCTGCGCCACGTGCGCGCCATGTGCGAGGACAAGGGTGAGGATCGTGCCATGCGCGAAGCCCGCAAGCATGCCGGGTGGTACCTCAAGGGCCTGCCGAATGCAGCATCCTTCCGCCGTGAGGCCGGGCAACTGACAGTTTTTCACGACATTGAGTTGCTGGCGCAGCGGATACTTTCCTCCGCGGCTGGCGGAGCCCCACACTAAACTGCAATATAATAAAAGCCCTCAACCACAGATTTTCCTGTGATTGAGGGCTTTCTTTTGTGATCCGTTCTTCTCGGCATCATTCATACATTTAGTATGCGGCCTTCACATCTATTCCGTTTTGTCTTCTCCCGCTGCCTGCCCGTCCACATATCCTTCACCGGCAATATAGGCAACGACTGCGCCCAGTGACAGAAACACACCGCTGACCTGCTGCCCAACGTTCGCGTCTGCTCCGAACAGAGCCAGCACGCCAACCACGAAGGCCGCAACCGCCATCCAAAATTTACGGGATGTCAGCTTCTGTACCCAATTGATTTTGCTCATTTAATACCCCTCTTTCCGTCAGATGAAACCTGATGTTTCAGCACACATTAAAATTGCACTGTACGGTCTGTCCACCCGACGTGACCATAATATGTCCATGCCTTACCACAGGTTCCGGCGGCAGTCCCTGCACGTCGATCAGCCAGCCGCGGCCTTTCGGGTCAAGGCGTGGCTCTGATACGGCAATCACGTCGCGGCCAACAGTGGTTACCGCAGGTTTTTCCTGACAGCGAGCCAGCACCGTGTATTTTTCACCGCTGTTCATGTCTTTGCTTGAGGTATCCAGACTCAAACCGTAGATATTCGGAGCAGCAGCCAAAGAAAAATTCTTGCAGCAGTAATTGAGATCTACCCGCCCATTCACACCCGGCATACTGCCGTCGCTGGTGTACTGCCACATATCGTATTGATCGGTATAGGTCACCTTGTCGTTATACTGTGCCAGCCAGAACGTGTACTTTGAGAGCTGCGCCATATCGAGCCGGTTCGTCGCCCAATCCTTATTGGCGTAAACCCCGGCGGTATATCCGGCGGCACTCAATCGCTCACAAAAAAGCAAACAGATGGCTGTTGCCATCTGTTTGCTGATGCCGCCACGCTTGGCTTTGTAGCCATCAGCATCTTCCATATCGACATACACAGGGTAGGCAGGTTTCAGCCCTTCGAGCAGCCGCAGGGCATGCGCCGCCTCGCTTTCAGCTTCGGCTATATTCATCGCATAACTGTACAGATACGCGCCCCACGGGATGTTCAGCCGACTGCACTCGGACACATTGCGCGCCCACTGCCTGTCATCTTGGCTCGCCATATCGCTGCCATAGCCGCAGCGCAGAATAGCGAAATCGATATTGCCTTTGAGCCTATCCCAGTCTATGTGGCCATTGGCGTTGCTGACATCGATGCCGTTAAGCATTTGTCGTCTCTCCCATTGTAAGCTGAAGCTCGGCGTATTCCTCTTGTGTGATGCGATTAAATCTTAAGAAAACGGTCATTTTATTTTGAATATCGTTTCGGTCATAGCTGCCGCTTTCGATGATCCTTTTCAGGAGCTTGTAAGTCATTAGACTTCACCTGCCTTTACTCCGTTTTCGAGCATAGTCAACCTGTAATCCAGATCGAGCGCTGCTGTGTCTGTATCTAACTGCGATTGGCGCATAGTTTTGATCTGCTGCACGAGTTGCTCCGCCGGTTTTGCTCTTTGTGTGTAATAGGTGAGTTGTTTGTCCTCACTGACGGCGCCTATAATAACTCGATGCAAAGCCAAATCAAAGTCAGTATCGCTCGCGCAATATAACCCTTGTTCAGGCTCAGAATCTGACTTTGCAAAAACTTCGCTTGACTGTTCGTCATATAAATAAAACATTGTCATCCCCTCCTTACCAACAGACTAAATTAAAACCTGCTGTAAATATGCTATAATCAGTTGCAGTAGATAGTAAAGTTAATACAGAAGTTCCGATGGAGTACACCCTAAAATCACTCGTAGTTACGACAAAAAGGTATGCATAGTCAGGAGATACTGCCATACTGACTATTGAAGATATTGCATCAGAAGCACTTATTTGAGCACCAGTAGTTATATTATACATCATAAGTTGTGATGCTGAGAATGAATAAGGATTGTTCCAAATAACTTTATTATTACCAGCATAGACTAATGCAGTATAGCCTCTTGCATCTACCCCGGCATTACCGGATATAGATTTAATTAATGTGTTAGTGCTAGTATTAATAAACCTAAGTGCTCTAGTATCACCGCCACTACTAACATAGGAGTAGGGAGTATAGCATAAGTAGTTCCCAACAGAAACTGCTGTAGATAAATGGGTAAAATATTTTCCAACTGATATATAAGCTTGAGCTGAAAAAGTATCAAAATTTCGACTAAACGGACGAACATTTTCATAGTCATAATCATCATCAGAATAGTTACGAGTTATTGTATATAACACAGAACCAGTCGAATTCCAACAAACTCCATTATAGACTTCATAAGAATAAGTAGGTAGCGTAGTCAGTTGTGCCCAAGTTCCAATACTTTGTTTCTTAAAAATATAAGTAGTATTGTAAAAAGGAATCGCCAGATAATTGTTATCAGGAGAAAAACGCATAGTTAGAGCTTGTAAAACCCACGTTCCAATTGACAGAATAGGTAATGTCAATGAGCTATTCAACGCAAAAGTATCGCCTGTTCTTAAATAAATTTCAAGTACACTATTACCACTTGCCTTAACATATAATTTAGCATAATAAAGTCCATCAGAAGTAATGGCAACACTATAACAGGTACTGGTGTCTGTTTTCACAGTTTTAAAATTGCTAAGTGTGTATTCTGTTCTATTCATTGCGCCAAGGCTATTTAGCAAATAATGACCCTTTTGGCTCAACCATTGCCAAGCTGAGCCATCCCAGCGCTTTGCATTTTCTATGTCGATTGTAGAGCCTACACGGGACATAATGCGGGGCCATTTAGTTCTTAAATAATGATAATAACCAATTCCTTTCCGTTTTGCGAAGGGATAGGTAGCCGCATTTGTTGACCCAATGGTAAAAGGCGTTGTATCTCTACTGATACCTTGCGTCGCTACTCTTACTTCCGAGCCATCAGTAAGTGTTTTTGGCACCTCAACAAAATGTTGCATGTTGTCTGTGCTGTCTATAACACCATAATACAAGTCTTTTCCTACCCAACCTGTAGTCCTTACAGCTTCATCGATTACAAGCTCGCGTTTTGCATCGTTCATAATCCAAATATGATTTGTATTTACCGGAGTAGGCTCTGTTGCCTGCATACTCAGAGGAAAGTCATAAGGCTCGTTTACAGCACTCCCCCCGCTCTTACCCGTGAGAATAGCCTCACCCATTTACCTCACCACCTTTATTTGAATAGGAATTGCCGTTGTCGGCTTAGTGTCATAGCAATATGCTATAATGCTATTAGCCGCAGTTGTAACACGTCCAACATAATCCCATGCTTCTAGCTGTGCTATTGCAGTCGCTGTTGTGCTTGACAATACCGGACTGATAACCGGATTGTCTGTAGCCAATACGCCGGTAACAGTAACAGTTTGAGTATAAGGCGCGCTGGCAGACCAGTTCGCTGTGGTCAGTGTTGCAGTGTATGTTATAGCAGTGGCCTTCCCGTTCCACGCCGCACGCTCTGCCGCCGTAACATGCATAGCGGCGTCATTTCCGTGCGCATTGATGTCACTCAGCTTCTGGTTGAACAGAGTACGGGATACCCCGTCGGTTCCTTCAAATAATGTAGTAATATCAGGCAATCCACTCGCCCCTTTCTAATTGCGTTAAGGTTAAGTTCTTCGCGTCCAGCTGGTCAAAAGTGATCGATTGCGCATCCAGCTCATCCCAGGTTACATAGAGATAAGCAATATCCAGCAGAAGATTCGCTGGGATCGTCTCATAGGCCGTTGCGTACAGCGGGTTCAGGTCGGCCACGCGGCTCTCTCCGCGGTACCGGATTTTAATGACAAAATCCTGCACACTGACGTCAACGTCAAGGCCCATGTACGCCTCTACCATTCCCCGCAATACATGGACATTGATCGGCGGCTTCGTCATTAGCTTGGCCTTCAGCGCGTCGCGCCGTGCCTGCAAGGTAGAATTCAGCGGAGAGGATACGCCAAGCAAGCGCTCCCAGCGCTGTGCTCCCGCCTCGTCGCAGGTGGAAACGGATTTATTTTTCACCATCCGTCGCACCTGCTCCGATAAAGCATCCATCTGAATGTTCACGACCCCGGCGATCGCGTCGATCTCCACGACATCCTGCAGTTTTTCAATCAGGTAGGCTTTCAAATCGTTTTTATGGTCATAAAACATCAGCCGGCCACCCCGCTCACTGTGACCGTCCCGATTGTCGGCACCTGGTATGCGGCAAAGCTTTTTTGCAGGGACAGATTGGCGCTGGCACCGTTCATCGTCACGGTACCGACGTCCACAATGCTCTCATGCGCGTTCAGAATATTCGCGACCAGCTTTGCGTAAAACAGCGTTTCCGCAGCAAAATCGATGCTGCGGATGTAATCGGCAATTGCCTGTTCCACCGACGGTTTTACAAGCTCTAAGCTGGCTCCGGCTCTCAATCGGATCTGCGCCGTTACATTGACGGGCAGATTAACAGAGGTTCCCACCGTTACCGTGTGGCCGATCGGCGCGATTCCGTCACCGTCTGTACCCATTACAGTCTGCACCTTGTTCACCAGCGTCTGCGTGGCTGTGTTGCCCTGTTCATCGCCAATGATCAGCCCAACCCGGCCGGCGCCCATCGAAGGGGCACCGAATACCTGAACAGTTCCTACGCCGTCAATGGCTAACGTTTTTTCCTTGTAGTCCGCGATGTTTCCCCCGTAGGGCTGCTGCCGCACTGCGGTGTGAAATCGTGCACGAAGATCATCATCGCTTTCCCGATCCCGCGCAGGGATGAGCGCGGGGGCAACCAGTTCTGCCGATGCCAAACCGTTGATATTGTCTACTGGCAGAATGCTACCGCCATAGGCGTTGCCCTGAATTCCGGACTGGTCGCAGATGGCTTTGTACTGGCCTGCCACAAGCTTTTCCGTAACAGTAAAGGAGACATCCTGCACTGCAAAACGGCTGCCAATCGGAATGTCTTTCGGCGCGCTGGAGTTATCGAACGTGTTGATCTGCCGTACTGCCTGCGTCGCCTGTTCGCGGTCGATGCCGAAATCCGATGTGACCCGGTCCAGCCATTCCTCCTGCGCCGTATCTGCGAACAGCAGGTCTGTCAGATACGCGATCATATAGGCCTGCTGGGCCAGCACAAAAGCTGTCGGCGCCAACGTGTGGTAAATGATGCTTCCCTCGCGCTTGTCGATGTCATCCGGCACCTGATCCAGCATCTGCTTCAGGATCGCTTCATACTCATAAGCTTCAGCCAAGTGTTACACTCCTTTCCGTGTCAAAATCCCCAAAGATGGTATTTACTGTAAAGCGTACATTTGCGGCTTCCCGATTAAAATCAATGATAAAATCAGAGATTCCCGTAATCCGGTCATCCTCGCCGAGCGCCTCTTCAATACGCCGCCGCAAATCCGCCTTCACATATTCACGGTCCTCTCCGATCAGATCGGCGAGCTCCACACCATAATCATACGAAAAAATGCCATAGAAAAACCGCTCTGTGGAAAGCGCCAGGTCAGCCGCCTGCGCGGCGGCCTCCCTTCCATCGATCATCCCCTGCAGGCGGTTCCCGGACAGCCTCCATGTTTTAGAGGGATGAAAACTGTCTGTATCGTCGCCATAGGTTTTCAGTACGCTCATCCAATCACCCCTATCACTGCAAATCGCTGGCCGCCGTGCTTTTGAATCAGACTGACCCGCGCTCCGATCGTTACCGTAAGTCCCTTCGGCACATCCACCATTTCGAGAGGAACTACCAAGGGCCGGTTATCTATCTTAATACTGGAACCACCCCATGTGCCGTAGATCAGATCGCACAGGGCCTCGTTTTGCAGGTATTCCTTTACGATGCTTTTAATTGCGGTATTTAAATCCATATCATCACCACACAAATTTCAATTCTAGGTTCATTGTGTGCTTGCTGTGGCCAAAGTTGTGTGTTACCTGGTCTGCAACTGCCCACAAATCTAGATCGGCCTCAGCGATTTTTATCCGGATGCCGCTGCCGCCAAACACCCGGGTATCCCCCATGCAGTCGATCTTCAGGGTTTGAGTTTCCCGGTTTTTCAGCTGCAATAGCTGATTCGCACGCACCGCCAGCTGGGATTCATTCAGATCGGCGCTTACCTTATCAAAAAGCATTAGCTTTCCCCAGTTTTTGATGTTGCCGGGATCCATCGAAACATAGCTATTACAGATACCTGTTTTGTTATTGTCCCTAGCTACTTTAATGTAGTTGTAGGTATCCTCGTCGATGGAACGCTCATAATCAAAGCCGGTTCCCATCGAGCCGTCTCCGATCAGGATCGGCAGCCGCAGGTCTACAAGATCGCGCAGCTCAATCGCTCCGAAGTTGTCGCGCAGAACATACCAGTATCCGTTTGTATACAGATTTTCCTCGATCGATTTGTAAATCATATCCAGGTGAGTCTGATTGTCAAACCGGTACTGTGTCAGCTTTGCAACAGTGCTGTCAACCTGGCCAAGCCTCACCCGGTCACCGATCGCTGCCGCTACTGTGTTCAAAAACTCTGACAGAGTACAGACCGGCCGATTGATGGAGTTTTTCGCTTTGAAATATCTTAGCTGATCGTAACAGATGCAGCTGAATTTTTTGGTATCCTGCTTTGTCGTAAAG
>JAEXDU010000230.1 GCA_023401495.1 Bacillota bacterium | reverse complement strand
CTCTGTGGCATCTGCGGGGTTTTGCGTTTCCAGTAAGACGCCTTTAGCCGCTCATACAGTCCGGAGGGCAAAATTGCCTTCAGGAGTTTCTTCAAAAGAAAAAATAGCTTTGACATATAATTCCCTTACAGCCTTTTCAGCTTGATCCTGACGTTTCTGAAAAAGCCCTTCCAACCGTTTTGCTTAATGCTGTTTCGCACTCTGGTCCAGAAGCCTCCGCGATAGGGCGGGACAGGAGGCTCTACCGCAGCCGGTTGCGCTGCAGCTGGTTGAACTGCAGGCGATTCCACTGCAGGCTGTTCCGGTTCGGTAAACTTTCCTCTGCCGAATCTGGTTTTCACCCCTCTGTGCTCCGCCATAATCTCCACATATTCCAAGGCAAGGGAATAGTCGGCATACCAGAAGAAGTATTCCATGTCATTGTAGAATTCCTCCAAGGAGGGAGCCATCTTCTTGATTTCCTCGTCGCTCAGGTGCTCCAGAATGTCAATGTAGAGCAGGCTGTACTCCACATTTCCGCGGGCGTGAGAGCGCTTTCCCTGTCTGGCGGAGGAATCCCGCGCCGTCACCAGCACCTCGTTGAGATAAAAATGGGGGAACACCGCAAAGGCGCGATAGTAAAACTCAAAGTCATGCGCCACCCGGGAGGTGACGTCAAACAGTCCCACTTTTTCAAACACATTTTTAGCGATCAGGTGGGTGCAGCCGTGGGTTTTGTTATAAACCACGGGGTAGAGATAAGAGTCGTTTCTGCTGGGATAGGCGTCTCTGTGCTCCTGATATAAGGCGGTGCGGAAGGTGCGGTTGTAGTCATAGTCCACAATGCCGTCCAAGTCGCAGATGATGATGGTGTCCTTGTTTTCCAGCTTGCTCAGCGCGTCCACTTCGTGCTCGATTTTAGTGGGATAGTACAGGTCATCGTGGCTGAGCCAGGAGAAATAATCGCCGCGCATATTCTCGATGGCGAGATTCAGCGCGGTGGAGGTGCCGCCGTTTTCCTTGGCGAAATAACGAATTTTATCGCCGAAGGACAGGGCAATCTCCTCGGTGTTGTCCTCGGAACCATCATTTACCACGATGATTTCAAGGTTTTTATAGGTCTGTGCCAAAGCGCTCTCAATGGCCTCTTTCAAAAAATTGGAGCCATTGTAGACAGGGATGACAATGCTGACCATGGGATTAAAACCGGCAGAGTTTGACATGATGATGTACGTCCTTCCAATTCTATCTGTATTTCCCGAAAAAACTTAAAATTTCGCCTGCAATTCTACTATATAAATGCAAGAAAGTCAAACAGTGTCTCCCACTTAACGAAAATTTTGTTCAGCACACAAGAAAAAAGTAGGGAATAGCCTTGTATTCTCCATAATTTTTTGTATAATAGGATTTGCTTTTGTCAAAAAAGCAACTGCGGGGAGGATCACCGGATTTTCCGCAGGTTGTACGGAGGCTGTGGATGGGTAAGAAGCGTTTCGGGGTCTATTGCTCTATGATTATGCTGATTTTGGTTCTTCACCTCGCGGGAACCCTCCTGCAGGGCGTTCTGGGGGATTCTTTTTTGAAAGAGGGCGAGCTGAACGGCGTGAGTACCGTTCCGGAAACGCCGCAATTATCATGGGGAACGCTGTTATCGGGGGGATTTCCAGGCGGATGCCGAGGAATATTTCACGTATCATCTCTTTTCCCGAAGGACTCAGACCCGGTTCTATAATCAAATCCTATACTCTTTGTTCCATTCCACGGACAATCAGGAAATGCTGGTGGGGCGGGATCATTATATCTACGAAAAGCCCTATGCCGATGCATATTTGTGGGAGATGCCCGCCTGGCAGGAAGCCGCGCTGCGGGAAAACATTCAAAAGCTGGCACGTCTTTCGGATGAGCTGGCAAAGCGGGGAATTCCGCTGGTTGTGCGGATGTCCCCATCCAAGGCGGAGGTCTATCCGGAATACCTGCCTTCCTCCTATGACCGCTTTGTGGCCATGAAACAAAACGGCGCGTATGGCCCCTCGTGGTACGACGTCTTTACGGATGAAATCGGAAATACGATGCCCGCCAGCTTTTGCAGGACATGAAAGCCTCGGGGGAGGTCGTATTCACCAAAGGCGGTACCCACTGGTCTTTGGCGCCTATGAAGGATTATGTCATGGTTTAAATGCCCTGATGGAGCCGCTGATGAAAAGGAATCTGGGGCGAATGGTTGAGACGGGCAAAACCGTGGAAACCGGAGAAATGGGGATCTCCGCCGACTCGGATATCTGGGACATCTGTTGGAATTGTTTTTCGGCGCCGCCGGAGTATGCCTCTCCCCATATTACATATTCCACCGTTGCAGCGCAGAGATCTGTGCGGGTGTTCACCGTGGGGCAGAGCTTTACCACCATTCTGATGGATGCGATTTATAATCAATCAGAACAGCCGGTTTGGGATGAGACTGATTTTTCCTGGTATAACACCCGTGTGATGCATTATCCCAGCGAGCTTGCCTGGGGCACGCAGATTTCAGAGCAGACCGATGATTATGCGTATTATCTGGACGCCGATGTGATCATTATAGAGTTTTTGCAAAACGGTGATGGTGCAATCCAGTTTCAATTTGCAGATCATCTGCTTCAATACTTGGAAGCAGATGAGGTGGCGCCATGATCTTCTCATCACCTGTTTTTTTGTTTGCCTTCTGCCCGGTGTTTTTCATCGTCCTGTTTTGTATTCCCTGCACGGCAGTCAGGGCGAAAAACGTATGGATTATCATAGGCAGCCTGCTGTTCTATGCGTGGGGCGCGGGAACGTTTATTGTGGTAGTTCTCGGCACGCTGGTGTTGGATTACTTTTTTGGCAGGGGAATTGCCCAAAAGGGGAAATACTGCAAGCTTTTTGTCACCGCGGATGTGGTGATGAACCTTGGAATCCTGCTGTATTTTAAATATTTCAACTTCTTTTTGGAAAACCTCAATGCCGTTTTCAGCCGAATGGGAATCGAGGCCATTTCCTTCGCCAGCGTGGCGCTGCCGTATTCCTTTCAAATCTTCTTTGATTTTTCCGCATACAGCGACATGGCCATCGGAATGCTTGCCATCATGGGCTTCCATATCGGAGAGAACTTCGATCAGCCGTATACGGCGTTAAGCGTGACGGACTTCTGGAAACGGTGGCACATCTCCATGACCTCCTGGTTCCGGGAGTATCTCTATATTCCGCTGGGCGGCAACCGGAAGGGGAGGGCCCGAACCTATCTGAATCTGTGGATCGTTTTTCTTCTTTCCGGCTTCTGGCATGGCGCGGCATGGAATTTCATCTTTTGGGGCGCCTACCACGGGCTGCTGTTGTGCATTGAGCGAGGCGGGCTGTTAAAGCGGCTGGAACGAGTTCCCGCCGGTATTCGTGTGGCGGGGACCTTTTTCCTTCGTGCCGTCGCCTGTCAGGGCGTGAATCCCCATGCAGCCGCAAGGCTGCAGGCCTGTACCGAACCGACATGAACAAAAGAGGATGAACCGCTATGGATTTAAAACAGCGCTACGAATACTGGAGAGCCCATGCCACGCAAGACCCCAAACTGGTTGACGAGCTGGAGGAGATCCGGGAGGATTTCCCCGCCATCGAGGACCGCTTCTACCG
>JAEXDU010000110.1 GCA_023401495.1 Bacillota bacterium | reverse complement strand
GCCGAGAAGCTCTTGTGCCGCTGCCTGCCGCGCTGCGGCGAACGGTACGCCAAAGGCCAGGCGGTTTTTAACGGCGGCTTCGAATGCAGGACTGAGCAGGGTTTCGGCAATCAGGAACAGTGTCTTTACATCGCCGCTTTCGCTGCCGAAGACGAGGCGATCGACACAGCCCAGAGCGTTCAGCACAGAAACGGCTCCAAAAGCGAACCGTTCGGCGCCGGCCACAGAAAAGCTGACCGGCAGCTCCAGCACCAAATCGACGCCGCAGCGCAGGGCTGCCAGAGCGCGGGGCCATTTGTAAAAGGCGGCGGGCTCGCCCCGCTGCACGAAATTTCCACTCATTACAATGGCCAGTCCACCGGGGGAGGACTGTTTCGCCTGCTCGATCAGATAACGATGTCCCAGGTGTAGGGGATTAAATTCGGCAACTATGCCGGAAATCAAGGGTTTCTCTGTCATTGGGTAAAAAACTCCTTGAAATATTTGTGAAAATGTACTATGATAGTGTACGGTTCTATAGTACAGTATTGTAAAGGCACTTTCAAGCTGTTTTTACAATATTTAGAAAGTTTAGGAGGGAATCCGATGAAGATTCTGGTCATTAATGCGGGGAGCTCATCCCTGAAATATCAGCTGATTGATATGACCAATGAGGAAGTACTCGCAAAAGGAAACTGCGAGAGAATTGGCCTTGGAGACGGTATTTTCGGCCATAAGACCGCCGACGGCCGCGAGAAGAAGCTGACGGTGGACATGCCCGATCACATTGCGGCATTCATGCAGGTCAAGAATGCTTTGGTAGACGCCGAGGTCGGCGTGATCAAAGATCTGTCCGAGGTCACCGCGGTAGGCCACCGTGTGGTGCAGGGCGGCATGAAGTTCATGAACTCCGTTCTGATCAGCCAGGAGGTTATCGATACCATCGAGGAGCTGATCCCGCTGGCTCCGCTGCACAACAGCGTAAACCTGCAGGGCATCCGTGCCTGCCAGGAGGTTTTTGGCGAGAAGGTTCCGCAGATTGCGGTATTCGATACAGCCTTCCATTCCACCATGCCGCCTGAGGCTTATATTTACCCGATTCCTTACGAGTATTTTGAAAAATATCAGATTCGCCGCTATGGCTTCCACGGCACCTCTCATCGTTTCGTCAGCGAGCGCTGCGCAGAACTGATGGGCAAGCCGATGTCTGAGCTGAAGATCATCACCTGCCACCTGGGCAATGGTTCCTCCATTACCGCTGTGGATCAGGGCAAGGTCATCGATACCAGCATGGGCCTGACTCCTCTGGACGGCTTCATGATGGGTACCCGCTGCGGCAGCCTGGATCCCTCTGTTGTTACCTTTATTCAGGAGAAAGAAAACCTCTCTGCCGAGCAGATGAGCGACATCCTGAACAAGAAATCCGGCCTGCTGGGCATTTCCGGTATTTCCAGCGACGACCGCGACGTTACCAAAGCTGCGGAAGAGGGCGTGCCGAGAGCGGTTCTGGCCCACAAGATGCTGGTATACCAGATCAAAAAGTTCGTCGGCAGCTATGCGGCGGCCATGAACGGCTGCGATGCCATCGTGTTTACCGCCGGCCTTGGCGAGAACCAGACCGATCACCGCCAGAATGTCTGTGACGGCCTGACCTATCTGGGCGTGAAGGTATCGAAAGAGCTCAACGAGCAGATGATCCGCGGCAAGGGCGGCAAAATCTCGGCTCCCGATTCGAAGGTGCAGGTATTTGTCATCCCCACCAACGAAGAGCTGGTCATTGCGCGCGATACCAAAGAGATCATCAGCAAGCTGTAATATTCCATCAAATGCCTGCGGCGGAGAATGTTTTCTCCGCCGCTTTTATTTTCTTCTGCCTGTAATTTCGTTGTCACGGAACAGCAGAGAGATGCACCATACTCCGGCAAGGCCCACGAGCGTATAGATGATTCGGCTGATGATCTCAGTCTGTCCCTGAAACGCCCAGGCAACAATGTCAAATTGGAACACACCGATCGAGCCCCAGTTGATTCCTCCAATAATCAGAAGGATGAGAGCAATCATGTCCAGCATTGTGTTTCCACCTTTCTTTAAAAATTTTGTCTGTTTTAGTGTAATCCAAAAAAGGAAAAATATGCGATATGCCGGGCTGTGCCGCAGAGGGCTTCATCACCGCCGCTGTTTCATGATCCGGTTTTCAGTGAATTCAGTCAATTCTCAAAGCGGAAACGATGCGATGTGCCAAGGCCGACGCAAAAGCTTGAATAACCGCTTTGGTCTATTGTATCAAAATACATCATTGGTGTTGTCCTCTCTCGTCACAGGAAGAAAAGGACAATGATTTTAGTAAATTGATGCAATTCCCAGAGAGAAAAATATGCGATATGCGGAAGTGTGCCGCAGAAGGTTGAATAACCGATGCCGTTTATTGTACAATAGAAAAATAAAATGAAAAGATAAGGCGGAGGAAAAAATATGAGGACAAGAGAAATAGGGGAATCCGGCCTGATCACCGGAGTGTTGTCTTTGGGAGCGTGGGCCATCGGCGGCGGAAGCTGGTGGGGCGAGAACGATGATTCTCTTTCTGTGCGCGCGATTCACTGCGCGCTGGATCAGGGCCTGAACTGGATCGATACCGCGCCGGTCTACGGCTTTGGGCACAGTGAAGAGGTGGTGGGCCGCGCACTGAAGGGCC
>JAEXDU010000029.1 GCA_023401495.1 Bacillota bacterium | reverse complement strand
TTACCACGCCGGTTCCGAAATCCGGTTCTACATACGTATCCGCAACGATCGGAATCTCTTTGCCGACCAGCGGCAGAATCACGGTTTTGCCGATCAGGTGCCGGTAGCGTTCGTCGTCCGGATGCACCGCCACGGCGGTATCGCCCAGCATGGTTTCGGGGCGGGTTGTCGCAAGGCGGATGTCGCCGGAGCCGTCGCTGAGCGGGTAGCGCAGGTGCCAGAAGCTGCCGTCGTGCTCGCTGAAGTCCACCTCCGCGTCGGAAATGGAGGTGCGGCAGTGGGGGCACCAGTTGATGATGCGCTCGCCGCGGTAAATCAGGCCCTTTTCATACAGGCGCACGAATACCTCGCGAACCGCTTCGGAACAGCCCTCGTCGAGCGTAAAGCGCTCACGCTCCCAGTCGCAGGAACAGCCGAGCTTTTTGAGCTGGCCGATGATGGTTCCGCCGTATTTTTCTTTCCAGTCCCACGCGCGGCTCAAAAAGCCCTCGCGCCCGATTTCTTCTTTGGTGATGCCCTCTTTGCGCATGGCTTCCACGATCTTTGCCTCTGTCGCGATGGAGGCATGGTCGGTACCCGGCAGCCACAGAGCCGAATAGCCCTGCATTCTGCGCCAGCGGATCAGAATATCCTGTAAGGTTTCATCCAGCGCATGTCCCATGTGAAGCTGGCCGGTAATATTCGGCGGCGGAATGACAATGGTGTACGGGTCCTTCTGCGGGTCCGCCTCCGCGTGAAAATAGCCGCCGGAAAGCCAGAACTGATAAATTCTGTCCTCTACCTCCTGCGGCTCATACGTCTTCGCAAGCTCCTTGCTCATTCTGTTTCCTCCTAAAAATCTATCCAAATCAAGCGGCGCTGCGGGGAGCGCCAGCCGGGCACAAAGCCCGGCCTTATTGGGTACAAATCACGCTGCGTTTACCGCCCGAAAAACACAAAGCGCGGGGATTCCCACGCCCTGTTTTCCGCAATTTTCCGCACAAAGCGCGGGGATTCGCGGCTGTTCGCATCTGCCTCATATTATCCCATCGTACCGGGGCTTTGTCAATGATTAATTGGCCGGAACCGCACACCCCGGGCCGCACAGCGCGGCATTGTCCACAATCACGGCAAGGCACAGGGAAAGCGGCACATCCTGCTGCCGCTCCACGTGAATTCCGTAGCCGTCGCCGTGGGCCGTCCAGCAGGGCGCGTGAGTCATGCGCACGTTGCCCCGGACGTCCACCGCGTCGAAGCTGCGGGTGAGAAGATCGCCGCGAAGGCTCCAGTCGGTCTTGCTCAGGCGCAGGCTGCCGCCCGATGACGCAAGGTTATACGTCACGCGCATGCGCTCTTTCTCCCCGATCTGCACGCTGTACTTGCACAGACCGTGGATTCCCACGCAGCTGATTTTCGCTGCCTCGGCCCCGGCGGCATCGCGCAGGTATAGTTTGCCCCCGAACGAGCCCCACTCGCCTTCTACGGTATAAAGACAGGTACCGGCTGTGTCGAATACATCAAACAGAGTCGAACCCGCCTCGGTATGTCTGTTCAGATAATAGTCCATCCGGATGTCCCCTTCGATATTCCATCGATTCTCTTACCCTTATTTTCTGGTAAATTGGTAAGAATATTCCGTTTCCTTCATAACGACCGGTCCGCCCAGAATACGCTCCGCCGTGCGCTGCGTGACCGGCTCGGTGCCGTTGTTCACGCCGTAAGGCGCTTTGACCACATAGAGAAGGGCCGGCCGGTTCTGCGGATTCTTCTCAAAAAACGCGTCGATCCGTTTCGACGGCAGTTCCGAGCGCCAGAGCGACGGCGGCGCGGGCCTTTGCTGGCCGCACAGATAACCAAACGGCAGCAGCTCGTTAAACATCACTTTTCCGTCGCCCGAGGGCATGGCGTTTTGAATGTCTTCCACAAGGCCGGTATAGCGGGCCGCCGCAGCCGGGGTGGTGTAAAGGCCCTTGGCCGGGCCGGTCGTCAGCTGCGTGCGCAGGTACACGATCGGTTCATCCCGGTAAACGGCCTGAGCGCGCATGACCGTGTTGCACAGCACCAAAAGCACCAGAGAACTGGCAAACGCCGCCCACAGGGTTTTCAGCATTCTGCGGCGTGCCGCGGGCGCCTCGCGCTCCGCCGTATAAAAATCATACGCCGTTAAAACCAGCGCCAGCGAGGAAAGATTCAGGATGTACGACGCGCCCGTCATCCCGTTATTGCTGGCCGCGTACACCGCCCAGCTGAGCACCAGCGACGGTACGTACAAAATCCAGATCACAATCCGGCTGCGGCGCTGCGGCCGATACGCCGTGAGAACCAGCGGCCAAAGACCCGCGCAGGCCTGAATATAATTCACCTTAGAGGTAAAGGTCAGATCGGATTCCGACTGGATCAGCACCATGCCTACATTAATAATCAGGCTCAGCGGCATGCAAATCCAAATCATCACTTCCAGCACCGGCGAAAGGTCGAGGTCTGTTTTCATCTGACGCGACAAAACGATGAGCACCAGCAGCGTGATTTCGAGCAGAGAAAGAATCGTGAGCATCTGGTAATCCTGCAAAAACAGCGAGGTTTTGACCAACAGGCTCTGGTAAGGGTGTTCCGGGTCCTGAAACAGATACCTCACATTATTGAGAATCCCCCAAATCCCACTTACCGCCAGCAGATACCCTGCTGCCAGAAGCAGAGTGACCGCCCCGCCGCAGAGCATCCCGAACAGCGGCGCGCGCGATTCGGGCTCAAGGCCGTTTTTCCGCACACGCGGGCGAATCCGGAACAGCGCCAGCAGAAAAATCGGCACCATTACAATGAAAAACGGGTAGGAAATACACGCAAACGCCAATAGAGCTCCCGAAAGCGCCCCGATGCCAAAGGCCACGGGCACCGAAAAGGAATCCCCATAAAGGAAAAACAGAAGCATGGCGGCTGACGTTGTAAACAGATACCCCATACTATTATAGGAAAAATTATTGATCCCGAACGGGGTAAACGAAAAAAACAGGCCCGCGCAGATCAACGCCGGAAGCCTGCGCCGGAACAGACGGAACACCGCCCGGTATACCAGAAGGGCCACAACGGCATCCACGCAGATATACAGAATGCGCATGAACAGGAGGATTCCCGTCATGTCCCCCACGGCCAGCCGGTACAGCCATAAAATCGGCGCAATCAGCAGGGCCCCGGTCTGATGAATGTCCCAGGAATCCAGAAACGGGCGGTCGCCCAACGAAAACCGGTAAGGCAGGGCCAGATAATACGTTTCGTCGGACCAATCGAACCCAAAAACGGAACGGACCAGAAACAAAACCGTCATCCCTGCGATGACAACATAGGGCAATATGTGAAGCAGCTTTGAACGAGATTGCAAAAGAGATTTCAGCATGGCCGACTCCCGTAAATGATGTCTGAACAGCGCCGATTCAAATCCACCATAAATATGGAATCATGACCGGTATTTTTCCCCGTCGAAAGCGAGCAGAAACACCATGGCCTCCATTTTTCATTTGCAGATTATAGCAGAACGCAAATCAGATCGTTATTGGGTTTATTGTATCACAATCGACCAGCATTTGCCAAGCACAGAAAGCGCTTTGCGGAGAAAAGAAACGTCGTTTTTCTGCCCGATTGACCACTGTGGACGAAAAAAAGACAATTTTCTTTTACTTGTAATATTTCATGTTATATAATAACCTCAAATGGGAAGTATCATAGCTGTTCTGTGGCTATGACGAATCACCAGGCTGATGATTCAATGTTCTCCCTGAAATGGAAGGCCTTGCTTTCGATTTCGCTGTGAGATATACTGCAACATGTATTGCGTCTGTGGCATATTGAAATCGGAAAATAAATTCACGAACGTTAGGATCGGGAGGTTGATCGTTATGAGTATCGCAGACGTCTCACTTTGCCTAAAAAAGCTATTGGAAGAGTATCATTTCAATGTGGAAACTTTGGCAAAATATCTTTCCCTCAGCGTTGAAAGTGTGTATCAGATCGCCCAAGGAAACATGCAAGTTCTTCCTGATGGTTTCATGGAAAGAACAAAAACTTTAGATAAAATGATGTTTTTAGCCATGATACCGGAAGGACTGCCGGACCTAAAAGTAAAAGCCTTTTTGGAAATCTTATTGTCTTATCACCAGCTTTCAAAAGAAACCATTGCAAAAATGGCAGGAATCGAAATCGCTGACATAGACCTGTTCCTCAGTGACCAATGTGAAAAAACCAATGCCGAAATCAAGTATCAAATAGCGGCAGTCACAATGGCACTCCGATTTTTCTTAAAGGACAATGAGCCTGAACAATAATCTAAGATAATGAGGAATACTTATGAAATCCCTGCTTTCGTTCAAACGAATCTGGCTTTTTCTGCTGCTGCCGCTTTCGCTGGCTTTTTCGTATGCCGCTTCCAGGCAGCCGGATTTGGCGGAGTGGTACGCCGTAACGATCTACCCTGTATTTTCTTTAGGGGAAAACCGCATCACTTCTCTGGTTCCCTTTTCCATCATGGAGCTGCTGCTGGCAATTTTGATCGTGCTTCTCCCTGCCCTGCTGATCCGCCTGATCGTCCGGCTGATCCGCCGCAGGCAGGAGCGAAAAACGCTTTTGCTGCGCGCGTTGGCCTCTCTGCTCTGCGCGGTGGGCGTAATCTCCTTCTGGTTCACGATTACCTGCGGCATCAACTATTCCCGTTACCCGTTCGCGCAGGTTTCGGGGCTGACGGTGCGGCCTTCCTCCGCTGAAGAGCTGAAAGCGCTCTGCACGGAGCTGGCTCAGCAAGCCAACCGCGACCGGACGGGAGTTGAAACAGACAGCCAGGGTGTCGCCGTTCTCCCCGACCGGAAAGAGGCTGCCAAAACAGCGCGCGACATCATGGACTCTATGGAAGCACGATACCCCACCTTAAAAAACGGCTACGGAGCGCCAAAAGCCGTGATGGCCTCTCGACTGATGTCATACCTGGACACTACCGGAATCTATTTTCCTTTTACCATGGAGGCAAACGTCAACGTAGATGCCCCGGCTTACGGCATCCCCGCCACCATGCTGCACGAGCTGAGCCATATGCGAGGCTACATGCGCGAGGACGAAGCCAATTTCATCGCGTATCTGGCGGGCCGGAACAGTACAAATCCAGCGTTTTCCTACTCCGGCACCATGCTGGCTTTTATTTATGCAAACAATGCCCTGTATTCCGCCGACCAGAAAGCCGGACAGGAAACCTATGCTCTTCTGGGTGCCGGTGCGCAAAAAGACCTTGCCGCATCCAGCGCTTACTGGAAGCAGTTTGAAGGCCCGGCGGCAAAGGTGGCGGCAAAGGTCAACGACAGATACCTGAAATCAAACCGTCAGGAGGACGGCGTAAAAAGTTACGGCCGAATGGTCGATCTTCTGCTGGCGGATTACCGGCAGCGCCACGGCCTGAAATAGCCCTGCCCAGCCATGCTGCTATTGTGGATAAGGGCTGGCCCTCCATCTGTCTGCTTTTACGGTCTGAAATCGTTCGGCAAGAGGTAAAATGCTTTTTGGACGAAACAATATGGCCTTTTCCATAAAAAAGATTCGGACATCATCTCCGCTTATCGTAGAAGAGATGTCCGAATCTTTTTTCGTTGGTTCGCAGGCAAACCGGGTAAGGTTGCTGCTCGCTGGGATTCACTGGGCCGGAAGCTTAAAGATGATCGGTTTGACGGAGGGATCCAGCTTATCAAAGCGATAGCCGTTCTTTTTCAGCGTCTCGATGATCTTGGGGAGCTCCTTGACTGTATCGTGTTTGGTAGAAGCGTCGTGAAACAGAATGACCGCCTTTTCAAACTGAAGGGTTTCATTCACGGTGTTCTGATAAATCGACTGCGCTGTTGCGCCCTTCTCCGCATCGCCCGCGCTGACGTTCCAGTCAAAATACGTGTATCCTCTGCGTGTCAGCTCGTTTGCAACCGGGCGTGCGATGGCTTTATTGTAGCTGTTCACGCTGCCGCCGGCAAACCGCACGATCTGCGGCTTTACTCCGGTGGCCTCGGTGATCAGATCGTTCAACTTCGATAAATCGGTGAAAAATGCGGTGGGAGAAGCATAAATCTGCTTGTAATTGTGAGTGTATGTGTGCATTCCAATGGTATGGCCCTGATCGACGATCTCTTTCATCCATTTTTTGGACTGCGCATCACTGCGCCCAATCACAAAGAAAGTCGCTTTCACATCGTTGTCCGCCAAAATTTTCAATACCTGCGGAGTCAGCTCAGACGGTCCGTCGTCAAAGGTAAGGTAAGCCACTTTATCGCCAGCCTGATGTGCGATTTTCTCCGTAGGATCCACATAAAAGTTCGGGAACATGGCCTGGATTGCTTCCATCTCTTTTGCGATCGCCGCCGAATTCGGCGAAGAAGACGCTTTGGAGGAAGACGAAGAAGACGAAGGAACAGAAGTGGGGCGCGAAACCGCCGAAGAAACAGGTTTTGAGGACGGAATTTCTGAAATTTCCGCAGCAGACGAAACCGGTTGCTCTGAAGCAGGCTGCGACGTGACCAATTGCGAGGGATCTTCGCCAATCGACGCCTCGGAGGAAGGAGTATTCGCAAAAGCCGACTTCGTAACATAACCGGCGACAGACCCTATAATGACCCCAATACAAATCGCAACAACAAGCATTGAGGCAGCAATAATAACACGTTTTTTCCCGACAGACACGATCAGCACTTCCCTTTTTTTAACTTTTCTCATTATAGCACAAGCGCTTTTAAAAAGGATGCTGTTTAACAGGATTGTAACCTTTATTTTGTTTCCAAATTACCCCATCGCCACAATATCCGGGATTTTTCAATCAAAATGAGAAAAACTCATCATCTTAACCAACAACTGTTTTATACCGCTATAAACTGCCGTTTATAGGCTTTCATTACATACTATAAAAAGCAATTTTATATGAATTCCTGTTCCTCATAAAAAAACAGGCTGCGTACTAAAAGCACGCAGCCTGTTTTAAAAAATCTTGAAAATTAATCAGAGAATAAAGGAGTGGAAAGATAACGCTCACCGGTATCTGGAAGAAGCGCTACGATCGTTTTCCCTGCGTTTTCGGGGCGTTTTGCCAGCTGTTCCGCCGCCCAAAGCGCCGCACCCGCGGAGATACCCACCAGCAGACCCTCTGTTTTGGCGATCTCTTTGCTTTTTGCAAACGCGTTTTCATTCTCTACCGGAATGATCTCGTCGTAAATCCTGGTGTCCAGAACATCCGGAACAAATCCGGCGCCGATTCCCTGAATCTGATGCGGGCCGGGGGTTCCCTTCGACAAAACGGGAGAACTCGCCGGTTCCACCGCAATAATCTTCACACCGGGGTTCTGGCTTCTCAGATATTCACCGACACCCGTGATGGTGCCGCCGGTTCCGATACCCGCCACAAAGAAGTCAACCTTTCCGTCGGTATCCTGCCAGATTTCGGGGCCGGTGGTCGCCTGATGTGCCGCCGGATTCGCAGGATTCTCAAACTGGCCCGGAATATACGCATTCGGGATTTCCTTCGCGAGCTCAGTCGCCTTGGTGATTGCCCCCCTCATGCCCTTGGAGCCATCGGTCAGGACGACCTCTGCGCCATAGGCCTTGAGAAGATTTCTTCTTTCAATGCTCATGGTTTCCGGCATGGTGAGGATAATCCGGTAGCCTCTGGCCGCCGCGACCGACGCAAGACCGATGCCGGTATTGCCGCTGGTGGGCTCGATAATCACGGAGCCCGCTTTGAGCAGACCCTTTTGCTCGGCGTCATCCACCATGGCCTTTGCAATACGATCCTTTACACTGCCCGCGGGATTGAAATATTCCAATTTCGCGAGGATCGTTGCCTTTAAATCATATTTTTTCTCAAAGTTTGTCAGTTCCAGCAAAGGAGTTTTTCCTATCAGTTCCGTAATATTTTTTGCAATTTTCGCCATAACCGCAATCTCCTTCTCCAAATAATCAATCTGAATGAACAATTATTATTTGAACGCACCGATTCCCAAAAGATAGGAATACCGATCTCCCGAAGCCGCACGCTCCAATAATTCATATCTATTTTGTATGGTTTTATTATATCACGCCATTCTCCCTTGTCAATAGAAGAGGGCTCACCTTACAGGCCGCACTTTCGTATGTAACCAGTTGTTTTCATGCAAAAGGGATCCGCCAACAAGACGGACCCCTTTTTCAGCATTTTGGGATTGCCTGTACGACCCTGTCGTAAAATTCGCCGTAGGAGCTGCAGCCCTGCATCAGCCGCAGCTGATCCTGCTCCGGAAGAGAATCGAAAAATTCTTTCAGCTTGCGATCTTCAGACAGAGCCTGAGGAAAAGAAAAGTCGGAATAATCCATACAAAATCACCTCGGGGATAGTGTATGGAAAATCCATGTGTTCATACAGTCCTGCACACAATCGATTTTTAAATCAGACCCGATTGCTGCACTCGTTTCTTAATCATACCACGGGATACAGTGGCCGTTATAGCAGAACCACCAATGACAATGATACCAAGCCCACATATCAAACCCTCCTTTTTGATAGGTGCTTCATTATATGTGGAAAGGACAAGGTGGGACAATCAGCCGCCAGAGAATCCCTTACCGGATTTTCGCGGCTGATTGTCCAAAAGTTTTATGGAGGGGTGCAATTCTGCTGCTACACAAACCACGACTGTATGTAATTTCAATCCACGCTTCCCGTACGGGAAGCGACGGTCTTTCATCTCGCGCGGGGTCTTGTCTTTACCATTTCAATCCACGCTCCCCGCGTGGGGAGCGACACCATGAGCAGCCGCGACCTCGTCGAGGCGATCGAATTTCAATCCACGCCCCCGTGTGGGGAGCGACACAAGCAGCCTGAAATCTACAAAGGGCTGACACAATTTCAATCCACGCCCCCGCATGGGGAGCGACGCTCGGCACTTGTATTCCGTCTGAATCAAGTCCCATTTCAATCCACGCTCCCGCGTGGGGAGCGACGCCAACTCAGCTTAAGACGCATTTTGAGGCTCAGCTATTTCAATCCACGCTCCCACACGGGGAGCGACGCAGGATCAGAGGCCAAGAACGTTATATCTGGCATATTTCAATCCACGCTCCCACACGGGGAGCGACCTGGCGGCACTCACGCCGCCAAATCGATTGGCATTGATTTCAATCCACGCTCCCACACGGGGAGCGACCTCAAATTCATAAGCAGGAGTATCAGGC
>JAEXDU010000200.1 GCA_023401495.1 Bacillota bacterium | reverse complement strand
AAAAAAACCTTCCACCGTCTTGACGACGATAAGAAAGAAAGAGTCATCCGGGCCGCAATCGAGGAATTCCAGGCTCGCGGTTTTGAAAATGCAAAAATAGAAGCGATCGCCCGAGGCGCGGGAGTTGCCAAGGGCAGCATCTATCAATATTTCGATGATAAAAAAGAGCTGTTTCTGTACTGTGTCACATGGGCGTTGGAATATTTTATGAAAGCAATCGACAGGCAGACTCCGCTTCAGGATATGGACGTATATGACTATTTTCTCTCCGGCAGCCGGGAGCGTTTTGAACTGCTGAAGCAAGAGCCGTTACTTGTTGCGTTTTCCATGGAGATTTACACGGGTAAATTCGGCAGTCTGGCGCTGGAGGCAAGCCGGGAATTGTCCCGAATCGGCGAAGAATATGAGCTCAGACTGATTGCCAACGGAAAAAGAAAGGGAACTGTCCGCAAGGATCTGGATGATAAAACCCTTTTGCTGTTTTTTCAGGGTGTAACGGAAAAATTCGACGCAGAGATCATGGAAAAGATCAAAAGCATTGATTACAACCCCACGGAAGAACAGTACCGTGAAATGGAGCACGTACTGAAAAACATGATTTCCTTATTGAAGCAGGGAATGGGGAGGAATTGAGAATGTTCATTACAGTGGAAAAGCTGAAAAAGAGCTATCAGGCGGGCGAAAACAAAAACGAAGTGCTGGGTGGAATCAGCCTTACGCTGGAACAGGGGCAGATCGGCGTGATCCTCGGCCCGTCCGGTTCGGGAAAGTCGACGCTGATGAACATCATCGGCGGCGTTGACCGCGCGGACAGCGGCAGCATCCATGTGGATGGCCTCGAGATCACTTCTCTTGACGACGACCGGCTGACGGATTACCGCAGGGATTCGGTCGGCTTCATCTTCCAGTTTTATAACCTCGTTCCCAACCTGACGGTCACGGAAAATATCGAGGTGGTTTCCAATATATCCAAAGCTCCGCTTGACATGAATACCGTTCTGAACGCGGTTGGCCTTGAAACGAAAAAGAAGAGCTTCCCCAGGGAGCTGTCCGGGGGAGAACAGCAGCGCGTGGCCATTGCCCGCGCGATCGTGAAAAACCCGAAGCTGCTTTTGTGCGACGAGCCGACCGGTGCGCTAGATTATGAAACGGCCCACGGTGTGCTTTCCCTGTTGCAGCAGGTCAACCGCGACCTTGGCACAACGGTTCTGATGATTACCCATAACACCGCAATCGGCGATATGGCAAACGTGGTTTACAAGCTGCGCGGCGGAGAAATCGTGGAAACGATCCGGCATGAGGAAACGGCCCCGGCGGAAAGGATTGAGTGGTAATGGCGCTCTTTAAAAAAGCAATACGCACCATGCTGGAGCATAAGGCGCGCTATATCGGTTCGATGCTGCTGCTTCTGATCAGCAGCATGATGTTTATTACGACGAATCTGACGTCTATGAACCTGGACAATATGTTCCGGAAATTTTCCGAGCAGAACGTAATGTCCGATGCGGAATTTTCCATCGATGCCGACATCGACGCGGCGGCTTTGGGGCGGCAATTTGCCGCCAGGGCAGAGAGCGGCGGCACGGCGGACTGCGAAGTGAAGCCGGGCCAGACGCTGCGGGTGTTTTCCGCTATGGATGAGGTGAACATCCCTGCCGTTCAGGAGGGGAAGCTCCCGGGCAGCTCAGAGATCCTGCTCGACCGCCCGTTCGCGCAAACAAACGGATATCAAATCGGGGACAAAATCACCGTTGCGGGCAGGGAGTTTACCGTTTCGGGCTATGCGCTTCTGCCGAATTACATTTATGTGATCCAATCGAAAGAAGAAATGATGAACGATCCCAGCACCTTCGGCATCGCCGTGGTGGGCAAGGCGGATTTTGAAACCCTGCCGGGCAAAGACCGGGTTTACGCCATTCATTTCGATAACAGGGAAAACATCAAATCTCAGGAAGCCGCGGTGAAGAACTCCCTGCGTTCTCAGGGAATCCAGATCACCAACTGGCAGAGTACCAGCAGGAAGGTCAACGTATCCTATATTCCCATGGAGATCGATGTGCTGTCCACAATGAGCGCCGCCGTACCGCTCGCCATGCTTGCGCTCGCCTGCGTGCTGCTCGGGATGCTGATGTGGCGTACGATCAAAAACGAATCAGTCATCATCGGGACATTTTACGCCCAGGGCTATCGCAGAAATCAGCTCCGCCGCCACTATCTGACTTTCCCCTTGCTGATCTCCGTCATCGGCTCCGTGGCAGGTTCTGTAGTGGGGCTGCTGCTGGTAGACAGTGAGATTCGCTTTATGCTGACCGCTTTTCCCATGCCCGTTCAGAAAACGATTCTGAATCCGTGGCTGGTTGTCTTCGCCGCCGCACTGCCGATCGTCATTCTATGCGGCGTTACCTGGTGCATCATCGGCAGAACACTGAAAACAGCTCCGGCGGTTCTGATGAAAGGCGGAGAAGCAAAGAGCAGGGTCAATTTCCTCGAACGCGGCCTGCGGCTGGATCGTTTTGGATTCAATACGAAATTTAAAATCAGGGAGCAGGTTCGCAGCCTGTCCAGAATCTTCTTCCTGCTGTTCGGCGTTGTCGTTGCCACGATGCTCATGCTGTACGGACTGACGATGAAAAGCTCCGTCGACTATATGCTGAAGGAAGGGATCAGCGAGCTGTACGATTTTAAATACGAATATGTTTTCACGTCGGCAAAAACAGGAGCACCCCCAGCGGGAACCGAGCAGTTCAACGCTGCGTATGTGAGCTTTGCGGACAATGAAGACGTAAGCTTTTATATCACCGGGCTTCTGCCCGACACCAAAATGGTTCGGCTGAAGGATGCTTCCGGGCAGTCGTTCCAGCCGGATCAGACCACGATTACGGCAACGCTTGCACAGAAACTGAATGTGAAAGCCGGCGACAGCGTGACGGTATTCGATACGGAAAACGGAAAGAAACACACGTTCACCATTGAAAAAATGGCCGATACCTATGCGGGCGATTTTCTGTTCCTGCCGCTCGACCGGTTTAACGAGGAATTTGGATATCCCAGCGGCGCTTACCTCGGAATCTGGAGCGGCAATGCGATGACCTTCGCCGAGGGTGAGATTCAAAGCACCAAATCCATCGACACGGTTGTCGCGGGCCTTGGCAAGATGATCGACCAGATGGGCCCCATGATTTACGGCCTGATCGCCTCCGCCTTTGTGCTTGGCCTGATTATCATCTATATTGTAACCGGCCTAGTGGTCGACGAAAGCCGAACGAGCATCTCGCTCATGAAGGTGTTCGGATATCGGAAAAAAGAGATCGCAAGGCTGGTGCTGAACAGCAATACCCTGATTGTTGTTTTGGGGTATCTGCTTGGTGTTCCCGCCCTGCTGGGGACGGCAGGGGCCTTCTTCGGCTCTTTGACGGAAAGCCTGCAGGTCGTACTGCCCGTTAAGCTGAATGCCATTTATATGCTGTTTGGTTTTATCGTAGTGATGGCAACCTATGAGTTTGCCAAATGGATGTGCAGAAAAAAGGTGGCTCGAATTCCGATGAGCGAAGCGTTGAAGGCGGGAACGGAATAAAGAGAAGCAAACATCTCGTTTTGTGAAAATGATGTGTGCCGTTGGCCGATGATCCAATGGATTTGCCGCCAAGCCTCTTGTGGGATCGACAATAAAATACGTGCTTCAAGGGCCTTTCAACCGCAGTCATGCGGTCGAAAGGCCCTTGTCATTTGCGAAAGGGAGAGCCGCCACCTAATTGTAACGGTCAGAGATGGCGGTTGGGATTGCGTTTGAAAAATCTTTTCCCTGCTTTTTTTATCGGCGAACCGGCAAATGAGCCGGGAGTTTCGTTTTAACGGCAGAAAAAAACAGGTTTCCTTTTTCCCGCACACGTCGGGAATGGAAACCTGTTTTTGATTGAAAAGAAAACGGAACAGCTTCAAATCAGAACTTCTTCGGCAGGAAGCCGATTTTCTTCATCACCTTGCTCAGTGTGCGGGTCGAAATCGCCAGCGCCTGCTGTGCGCCTTCGGTATAGCACTGCTCCAGGTACGCCTTGTCGGCGATCAGCTTTTCATACCGCTCCTGCACGGGGCGCAGCTCTTCCAGCACCGCTTCGGCGACCCGAAGCTTAAAGTCGCCGTAGCCCTTGCCCTCAAACTCCGCCTCGATCCGCTCGTTTGTCAGGCCGGTAACGCTGGAGTAAATCCCCATCAGGTTGTTGACGCCGTCCTTACCGGGGGCAAAGTGAACCCTTGCTTCGCTGTCGGTAATGGCGCGCTTGAATTTGCGCACGATGTCATCCGGCTTATCGAGCACGGCCACATAGCCGTTGGCGTTTTCGTCGGATTTGGACATCTTGCGGGCCGGGTCCTGCAACGACATGATGCGTGCGCCGACCTTCGGGATATACGGTTCCGGTACGGTGAACGTGGGGCTGTACGCGCCGTTAAAGCGCTCGGCGATGTTGCGGGCCAGTTCCAGATGCTGCTTTTGGTCGGCGCCGACCGGCACCAGATTCGACTGGTACAGCAGAATATCGGCGGCCATCAGGCTGGGGTAGGTGAACAGCCCGGCGTTGATGTTGTCCGCGTGTTTGGCCGATTTGTCTTTGAACTGCGTCATGCGGGAAAGCTCGCCGAACTGTGTATAGCAGTTCAGAACCCAGGCCAGCTCCGCGTGGGTGTGAACATGGCTCTGTAAAAAGAACGGTTGCTCCTGCGGATTGATCCCGCAGGCCAAAAAGAGGGCGTAAGCCTCCAGCGTGTGGCGGCGGAACGTTGCCGGGTCCTGACGGACGGTGATCGTGTGCAGGTCGGCCAGGGCGAATACGCAGCGGTAATCCTCCTGCATCGTCACCCAATTTTTAATGGCGCCCAGATAATTGCCCAGCGTAATGGTGCCGCTGGGCTGTACGGCGCTGAAAATAATCTGTTTCGGTTGGGCTTCTGTTTCGATTTCCATATGAGCGGGACTCCTATCTTTTATTTGGTACGCAGCTCTTTGACGAGCTGGCCCAATATTTCAATGCCCTTTGTCAGCTGCTCGTCGGTGGGAGCAGTGTAATTGATGCGAAACGACTGGCACGGCTGGGTTTCATCCACCAAAAAGGCATTGCCGGGCACCACACAGACAGTGCGCTCCATCGCCTTGCGGCAGAAATCCATTATGTCGATGTCATCCGGCAGGCAACACCACAAAAACAGGCCGCCCTCAATCGGCTCCCAGGTAATGTCCGGGGCCAAGTGACGCTCGGCAAGCTCCAGCAGCAGCTTCGCTTTTTCGCGGTATACCCCGCGGATGCGGTCCAGATGCGCCGCATAATCATAGTTTGTCAAAAATTCCTCGCAGATCAGCTGCGACCAGATATTCGTGTGAACATCCTCACCCTGCTTGCAGACAACCATTTTCTGTACGATGGGCTTCGGCGCCAGCGTATAGCCGACGCGCATGCCGGGGGAAATCACCTTGGAGAAGGAACCGGCGTAAATCACAAGGCCGTCCTCGTCCAGCGCCTTGATCGGCGCGATCTCCTCGCCCGCAAAGCGCAGGTCGCCGTATGGATTATCCTCCAGAATCAGCACGCCGTATTGTTTGGCCAGCGCGTAAACGGCGCGGCGCTTCTCGGCGCTCATCGTAATGCCGGAGGGATTCTGGAAATTGGGGATAGTATAGATAAACTTAGCCGTCGGCTCTTCACGCAGGGCATGTTCCAGCTCGGCAAGGTCGATGCCGTCGGATTCCATCGGAACGCCGCGCAGGCGCACCTGATAGGAACGGAAGGAATTCAGCGAGCCGATGAAGCTCGGCGCTTCGCAAATCACGACGTCGCCCGCATTGCACAGGGATTTTGTCGCCAGATCCATCACCTGCTGCGCTCCCGAGGTGATCAGCAGATCATCAAAATCGCGTCCCGCGCCGTGCTTCTCTTTCATGTAATCAGTGAGCGTCCGGCGCAGCGGAGGATACCCTTCGGTTACATTATATTGTAAAGCGTCGATCGGACGCTGCCGAAAAATCTGCGAAGAAATCTCCCCGATTTCTGTTGCGGGGAACGCTTCCGGCGCGGGATTCCCGACGGAAAGGGAAATCATTCCGGGCGCAGTGGCCGATTTCAGGAT
>JAEXDU010000044.1 GCA_023401495.1 Bacillota bacterium | reverse complement strand
GGGTCGCAATCATCACGGAAACACGAATGATATTGGAAGCCGAAATTACTTTATACTTTTCATGCCTTACATTAAAATAGTTTAACGCGGTCGTCAGACCGCAAATCAGCGTGGTCAGCGGCACCATCCAAAGGGTGTTCTCCGCGCCGCCCGTCAGGTGAAAACGCGCGCCGATCAGCGGAATAAACGGCCACATGATCAGCCCTAACAGCACCGAAAACATCGTTGCCAGCAAAGCACTGAGTACAAAGGCACCGCCTGCCTCCTCATCACTATCCGCCACGACAATGGCGTAATCATAACGGAAGCAGGCGATTTGCTGCGTAATACTGGTGATGTACACATAGATACCATAAATGCCCTGAAGCTCCGGTCCGTAAAGCCGCCCCAAAATCGGCATAAACGCAAAGGGCAGCAATACCTGCGCCACGGCTGTGCCGCCGGTAAGAACCGCCACGTTTTTTAAAAACTGATTCTTCTTCAGGGAATTCATCTTAGATTTCACAAAAGACAAGTCACGGCCCCCTGTTTACTCGATGTTTTCTCCCAATGTGCCAAGATTCTGCGCCTTGAGATATGCGTTGATAAAGCCATCCAGATCGCCGTCCATCACGGCGGAGATATTTCCCATTTCAAAGCCGGTGCGGTGATCCTTGGCCAGCGTGTAGGGCATGAAAACATAAGAGCGGATCTGGCTGCCCCAGGCAATTTCCTTCTGATCGCCCTTAATATCCTCAATCTTTTCCAAATGCTCGCGTTCCTTGATCTCGACGAGCTTTGAAATCAGCATTTTCATCGCGACATCGCGGTTCTGATACTGGCTGCGCTCCACCTGGCAGGATACGACAATGCCGGTGGGCTTATGCGTCAAACGCACGGCCGAAGAGGTCTTATTGACCTTCTGTCCGCCCGCGCCGCTCGCGCGGTATACCTGCATTTCAATATCATCCGGGCTGATCTCCACAGAGGTATCGCTGTCGATTTCAGGCATGACCTCAAGCGAAGCAAAAGACGTGTGGCGGCGGCCCGACGCATCAAAGGGAGACACACGCACCAAACGGTGAACGCCCGCCTCACTTTTCAGAAAACCGTACGCGTTTACGCCCTCAATCAAAATAGAAGCGCTCTTCAGGCCGGCTTCTTCCCCATCCAGATAATCCAGCGTTTTGACCTGAAAGCCGTGGCGCTCCGACCAGCGGCAGTACATGCGGTACAGCATCGAGGCCCAGTCCTGCGCCTCTGTTCCGCCCGCGCCCGCGTGAAAGGTTAGAATCGCGTTCTTGGCGTCGTATTCCCCCTTGAGCAGGGTTGTCAGGCGAATCGCTTCCAGCTCCGTCTGTATTTTCTGGTATTCCTGCTGTGCCTCCGGCAGCAAAGAGAGATCCTCGGCTTCATCCGCCAGCTCTACCAGAGCCAGCGCATCCTCCAGAGAAGAACACAGTTTTTCATAATTGGCGATTTTATTCTTCAGCATGCTGGAACGCTGAAGGATTTTCTGGGAACGCTCCATGTCGTCCCAAAAACCGGGCATCGCGGCCCGCTCGTCCAGCTGCGAAATCTCTTCCTTCATGCTCTGCAGCCCAAGCGCATCCGCCAGGTCGTTAATGTCCGGCCTGAGTTTTTCCAGCGCCAGCCTTAATTCCTCAAATTGCAGCATCCGTACCATCCTTCTATCACAAATCAAAGTTTTGTTTCTGCACAATAATAAAATATTATAAGTTATTTTTGGTCAAATGTAAAGAAAAACCATCTTTTCGCCCCTGGTCAGTCTGTGAACGTACTGAAAACTTATGCAAGAAATGATTGCAGTTTCCGGCAGAATTAGGTACAATAATTGTATTAAGGATATAAAGATCCTCATCGCCGGGGATGGATCACCGGCGATCTATTACAGGAGGCTTTCAAGCATGAAGTATACTGGCATCAAATGCCCGGTCTGCGGCATTCCCTTTCAGGCTGACGATGACATTGTTGTCTGCCCGGATTGCGGGGCGCCTTACCATCGGCACTGTTATGAAAAAGAGGGCAAATGCCTGTTTTCAGATACGCATCATACCGGAACATACTGGACTCCCCCCGCGGAGGATTCTGCCGCCCCTAAAAAGGATTCAGAGATTGTATGCCCGGTTTGCGGCAGAAATAATCCGTCGGACGCGCTGTTCTGCAGCCGGTGCGGTTCTTCTCTGAACCGGCCGGACGCGGCTTCGCCGTCTCACCAGGGTCAGGTGCCTTCCCGGAATGACCCGCCCGGCTACCAGAATCCATACCAGAATTCGGGGTATCAGAATCCGGGCAGCCCCATCCCGCCCAATGCGCCTTTTGACCCAGCGCAGGGCGATTCGCCGTACCAGAGTGCGCCGAACCCCTTTTCGCCCATCACAATTCGGGCTGATGAACCGATCGAGGACGATATCACTGCTGGGGAAATCGCGAAATTCGTTCAGAACAATTCCTCTTATTTTCTTTCGGTTTTCTTCCATAAAAAGAGGACAAACCGTGGGCATTTCAGCTTTTCGGCCTTTTTGTTTTCGGGCGGATGGATGCTGTACCGCAAAATGTACCGGATCGGCACGATCATTACCGCGTGGATGGCGGCTCTGTTTGTCATCAGCACATTTGTGTCCCTGAACTATTCCTCTCCCCTGCTGATGAAGCTGTACGAGCAGGCGGGAGTGAGCACCAGCGTATACCCTTCTTATGAAGAGCTGATGAAAGTCACTGAGCTTGTATACCTGCTTGACCCGGGCAGCATTATCCTGCTGTTCACCCCTCTGCTGACGCTTTTGATTCAGGCGGGCATTATGATGTACTGCGGTTTTGCAGGCAACCGTTTGTATTACCGGCACTGTGTGGAGGGTATCCGCAAGCTGAAAACAGAATACCCTATAGCAGCGGAGTATGACAAAGCGCTGCAGGAAAACGGCGGCGTAAATGTTTCGCTGGCTTTATGCCTTCTCATCTGCTATTCTATTATTATTTATCTGCCGAATTTCTTTGTATAAGAACCTCGAGCTGGGATATGTCGTCACTTTTAGGGTAAAATGTTTCGCCATTTGATTCTCGTTATAACAACCTCACACCATAAACGTCAACCAATTGTGATGGTTGAGGGAACCTTGAAACTCGAGGTGGGAGATACCCGCCGTCTATTTAGATGCGGGTTATCTAAGTTCTAAAATTATAAAATTTATGATAACCGGTAGGAGGGAATTCTGTGAAAATAACGAAAGCTGTCATCCCCGCCGCGGGGCTTGGCACACGTGTTCTTCCTGTCTCAAAATCCATGCCGAAAGAAATGCTGCCCATTGTGGATAAGCCGGCGATCCAATATATTGTAGAGGAAGCCGTTCATTCCGGCATTACCGATATTTTGATCATTACCAATCGCGGCAAAGGGCTAATTGAAGACCATTTTGACCGCGCCCCGGAGCTGGAAGCCCATCTGGCGAAGGGCGGCGCTGATAAAGAAGCTGCCCTCAACAGTATTGTGGAGATTTCCCGTTTGGCCAATATTTATTTTGTGCGCCAGAAGGAAACCCGCGGCCTTGGTCACGCGGTAAACTGCGCGCGCTCTTTTATTGGGAACGAACCGTTTGCCGTACTCTACGGCGACGACGTGATCATCGGAAAAGACCCGGCCTGCGGCCAGCTGATCCGCGCCTATGAGGAATTCGGCAAGGGTGTGCTGGGGGTAAACGAAGTATCGCCCGAGGTCATCGGCCGATACAGCTCGCTGAAGGTGGAACCGGTTCGCGACCGCCTGTTCCGCTGCACCGACATGATCGAAAAGCCCTCGCCCGACAAGGTGTTTTCGTACTACTCCATTCTGGGACGCTGCGTGCTGCCGCCGGAGATTTTCGATATTCTTGACCGTACCCCACCCGGAAGCGGCGGAGAAATCCAGCTGACCGACGCCATGCGCGTGCTGGCCCAAACCGTGGGGATGACCGCGGTGGAGTTCACCGGCAAGCGCTACGATATGGGCAATAAGCTCGGCATTCTGCAGGCTACGGTGGAAGTGGCGCTGGAGCATCCGGAGGTTGGAGAAGGCTTCCGCAAGTATATCAAGGAAATTGCAGATACTTTATAAGGACCTCACACCGTTAACGGCAACAAGTTGCCGACGGCTGAGAGAACCTTGAAACTTGAGACAGATCAAACATTTAGCTTCTGCCTTCTATAAAAAGGCGGGGATATCGGGTTCTCGTTATAAGAACCTCACTCCGTTAACGGCAACAAGTTGCCGACGGCTGAGAGAACCTTGAAACTCGAGATAGATGAAAGGTTTGGTTCCTGCTGCTGATCGTTATAGAGAATCATATTTTCCAGTAATTTCTTGCGGAACGAAAAAATAGCTTGACTCCCCTTAACCTCGCTGATATAATTAATCTGTTAGGCCTGCCCCACCGGGCAGCGCTTTTCATAATCCTTGCTCCAGCATCCTGCTGGGGCCAAAGTCCAGAAGGAGGTGCAATTAAAATGCCAGATGTAAAAAATTCTTACGAAACCGTATTCATTCTGTCTACAACACAGGGTGAAGAGGCAGTCCAGACAAATGTTCAGAAGTTTAAGACTCTGATCGAAAAGAATGCTGTGATCGACTCTGTGGACGAGTGGGGCAAACGCCGTTTTGCGTATCCCATTGAGAAGCAGACCGAGGGTTATTACACCCTGATCAACTTCACCAGCGCTCCCGATTTCATCGCGGAACTGGATCGTATCTACAAGATCACCGACGGAGTTCTTCGTTCTCTCATTGTCAAAAAAGAAGTAAAGAAAGAGAAGCCGAAAAAGGCTGTTGAAGTCCAGAAAACTGAAACTGCTGAAAGAGAGTGATCGATATGCTCAACGTGGCTGTATTAATGGGCAGGCTGGTTGCTGACCCTGAGCTTCGTCACACTACCAGTGACATTGCCGTCACCAGCTTCACGATTGCGGTGGATCGGTCTTATGTTAAGTCCGGCGCGGAGCGTCAGGCGGATTTTATCGATATCGTCGCATGGCGTTCTACCGCGGAGTTTGTATGCAAGTACTTCCGCAAGGGACAGTTAATTGCAGTTCAGGGCTCGATTCAAACCCGCAGCTATCAGGACAAGGACGGAAACAAGCGCAAGGCTTTTGAAATCGTGGCGGATAACGTGCATTTTGCGGAATCCAAACGCGAAGGTGGAGCTCCGAGCCCCGGATATGGCTCTTACAGCCGTTCCGATGCGCCGATGCCCTCTGCCCCCGCTTACACCAGCGGAAACACAGGTGATTTTGAGGAAATCCCGACAGACGACGATCTGCCGTTCTGATTTTCTCACGTATTTACTTTATTTTTTGAATTGAGAAAAGGAGGCTTTTGGCATGGCTGATAGAAACGATCGGCCCGAGCGCGACAATCGTCGCGGCGGACGTAAGGGACGCAAAAAGGTTTGCAGTTTTTGCGTAGAAAAGATCGACACCATCGATTATAAGGATGTAGCGAAGCTGCGCCGCTTTATTTCAGAGCGTGCAAAGATTCTGCCCCGCAGAGTCACCGGCACCTGCGCACATCATCAGCGTGAACTGACTGTTGCGATCAAACGCTCCCGTCATATCGCTTTGCTGCCCTTCAGCAGCGACTGATCTGAAAAGATACAGACTGAGGAAACGGATCTTCCGTTTCCTCTTTTTTTGTTGCCCGGCATAAGAAGTCTTGCAATCATTTCAAATGGAATAAATCAGGAAAAAAGCTTTCTTTAAAATCCACGTTACAGGATTTTATAGAAAGCTTTTTTCGCCGGGCTCAATACACCTTCACGCCATTCGCAAAGGATTTGATGGTCATCACGCCATCATCCGTTGTAAAATATAAGGTTCTGCCGTAGTTCAGGCCGGTATCCTGCGCTTTGATGGGAATCTTCTCATAGGCCAGCATGGCTCGAACAGCCATCACATTCCTCTGGCCGATATTGCCGAAGGCCGAGTCCCCCGAAACTTCGAACATCTTGGCGCCTCCGGCGATTTTGGCCGTGAGCTGGGCGCGAGAAGCGCCCAGCCGTTCCATTTCCCGAAGCATTTCAGTGATACAGGTATCAGCAAACCGATATTTGTTTTCTTTCGGGTTCCCCGCAGGGTATTTGGGAAGCATAATGTGACCCAGACCGCCAACTTTACGCAGAGGATCGTACAGGCAAATACCCACACAGGAACCTAACGCATATGTGACAAGCTGCTCACCACCCTTCACCACTTTCATATCGGAAATGCCGATGGTTATCATATTGCTCATAATTGGATCCCTAATTTCTGCATTAATCTATCCAGCGATTCCATGCTCGGAATCAGCATCATATTGGAGGTAATATCATCCGCAGAGCTGAGAAAATCCTCTTGAATGAAGATGATTTTATCCGAAACAGTGCGCATTTCAATGGCGGGCACGCTCAGCAGGGCGCCGACCATATCTACCGCAATGGCCGGAACGGAGGATTTGATGGACATTTGGGACAAGGTACTGATGGACCCGAGATAGGCCGAAATCATAATATTGCCGATCTCGGAAATGGCGGAAAGCTGCATCTCTGTCAGAGCGGCATAGCTGACCTGCTTTTCGCCGAGCAGGCTTTCCAGCACAGCCCCCGCAAAGGACTGTCCGACGATAAACATCATCAGCCCGTCAATTTCCCCCGAAATCTTTGTCAGAATCCCGACGACCGGGTTTTCCGGGCCGCCAAGAGCGGTGGCCGCGTCGCTGATATCCAGAATCCGCACCTTGGGCACAGACATGTTGACTTCTGCGTTCAGCATTTGAGAGAGCGATGTTGCTGCATTTCCAGCGCCGATATTTCCGATTTCTCTTAGTACGTCCAGATGTATTTCATTTAATTCGTCAATGCTCAACATAAAATTCCAACTCCTTTCGCCGCCTCAGGAACGCTGTGCTGCCCTGGAAGCGGAATCTGTTTTTCATCAGTTTAATGCTTAATGGTATCCGGCGTATCAGTCGGCGTCGCAGGCCGCCACTCAATCTTGCCATATGTAAGATAAAATTTTGCGCAGCTTGTTTCCTTGATCACGTTGTAGGTATAACCGGCAATCTCCATCTTCACCCCCGGGTATACCATGCCCTTGGCAATGATGGAATAGCTCAGGAAAGAATTTAAAGAAGCTTCTGACTGCTGGTGCTGTTCTTCCAGCTCTTCAATCTTTTTGGAGAACTGAATCCGCTTCTTTTCAGCCGCCTTGTTCACCTGTTCAAATTTTGAGCCGTCATCTTCCGGGTGCTGCTGGATAAACTGCTGATGCAGCCGCTCGAACTGATCTTCAAATTCGCGCATCTCCCGGCGGGCATTGTCCAGCTCGTGGAGCAGAACCTCGGGGTTCTTCAGCTTTTTTGAGCTTTCCGTTAACAGGGAATTCAGTTCCCGGGATTCGATTTTTACCTTGGTGACACTGCCGGACGGATTCCCAACGTTTTTTGCATAAACACCGCAGCCCACCGTACATTCACCGCCGGCCAGCGTTGCGATATCCTTATTCAGAATCAGCGATCCGCCAGCACGAACAACGCTGTTCATGATAATGCTGGCATAGATTTCATGCTGTGCATCCAGAATCGCATTCTCAAAGAATTTGCCGGAGATATTACCGCCGGCTTTCAGGCTACCTCTTCCCCCGCCGTTCATTCCCTGGGAAATCACGATGTTCCCGCCAGCCTCGAGGTGTGCGTGCTCCACAATTCCACGAACCGTGATATCGCCGCCGGCGCTGACAGAAAAGCCGCTCTTTACGTCGCCCTGGATCAGAACCGAGCACTTGGCGGAAACGTTACCGGAATCCCTGCCAACATCGCCCTTGACAATAAAGATTTCATTGACATTGATCGCATTCGGCAGCATTTCGATCGTGCCGTCTACCATAGAAATCAGTGTTTTGCCATCCTCAGAAGCCTGCGTATTCACACCAATGGGCAAAACAGGTACCGCCCCTTTGTGATAAGGCACGACCTTGCCGAAAACATCCATGCCGTCGCTTCCCGGGGTTGGCAGTATCAGCGCGCAAAGAGAATCTCCCTTTGAAATGTTTTTGACCAGCCCAAGTTCCCGGTAATCCAGGGAGCCGTCTTTCCGCTGGATGGGACGAAGCACTTTATCTGTTTCAAAATAATATTCGATGCGGCCGTCGCTCTCGTCCAGCACCTGCTTACCGACCGCACACACCAGAGACTGCATAAAATTAGCCTGTTTGCAATATTCGCGAATCTCTTCCTCCAGAATCCCGTAGGAAATCTTCTTTCTCTCTAAGAACGCCAGAATTTCTTCGGGGGTTACCTTCTGGTTCAGGGAATGAAGTGTGACCTCTAAAACAGCGCGCATGCCGTTTGAAGAAACCTTCAAATCGAGGATCGGAGGTTCGGAAGACTCCTCCGCGGACAGGTCGCTCTTTGTTGGAGCCTCTCCCTCTGCTTTTTGTTCCGGAACCTGTTTTTCCTGTTTTTCCGGCTCCATGCCGAGAAGCTGCTCCAGTTCCCTGATGTGATCCAGCGCGGTCATTTCTTTCGGTTCAGAGGGCTGCTCCGATTCTGCCGCCTGTTCCGACTCCGCGGCCTGTTCCGGTTCTGCCGTCTGCCCCGGTTCGGAAGCCGGTATGGCTTCGTCAGGGTCCTCGGGCTGTTCTGTCATGCCCTCCGTGGATCGAACCGCATCCTGATCTGTCTTCTCTTTCTTGTTCCAAAACTTTGCCAAACTCTTGGGAAACACAATCATCACCCTTTTCTGACAGTATATAGTAATGCCACTTTAAAAAGCCGTTGATTTCTTCCCCGTTTTCGATGAGGGAAGAAATTGCCGTTCTTATGGAAAGCTGCTTTCAAAGTGAATTGACTATAAAATCACCTCAGACTGTTGACAGTCTGCATAATTTCATCCGAAATCTGCACCATTTTGGAGTTGAGCTGGAAAGCGCGCTGCGTTTCCAGTATGGTTGCCATTTCATCCGGCAGACTGACGGAGGAGTTTTCCAGGTAACCCTGACGCACTTCTGCATCCCTTACCGCCTGAGCCTGGCCGGAGGCTGCTGTCTCTACAAAATAAGTTCCGGCCTCTCTCTGCAGACCGTCGCAATTGGAGAAAGAGAACACCCCCACCGGGGCCGCCGCACTCTCGTCCGTCACCTGAATCGGCTGCCCGTTTGCGCCCAGCACATAGCCGCCGTCGGAAGACACCAGGTAATTGGCATTCCCCTGCATGGAAAGATGGAAATTGCCGTTGCGCGTGTACTTTACCGTGTCCCCGGAGCGAATGGCGAAGAACTGATACGCCTCCGGCAGAGCATAGTCGAGGGAGCGCGAGGTATTTTCCAGCGCACTGGCGGCGAAGAGGGTATCTGTCTTTGCGAGCTTCGTCCCGTGACCGGAAACGAGGTCGGAATCCGTCCCTTCAGCCGCATGGATATTGGTATACACCAGATCGGCAAAGGCGCCCTTCTGCGCCTGAAAGCCGGTGGTGGAAACGTTCGCGATATTGTTGGCCGTTACATCCATTCCCTTCTGCATCTGAATGGTGCCGGTGGCCGCCGTATAAAATGAATTGATCATGGGTACCTCTCCCCTTTTCTGAATAGACCCGTTTTTCATTTGGCATCGAAAGCATGGCTTTCGATAAAACCGACTTTATATCTTACCGATCTCCGTCACGGTGCGGGATAAAATCTGATCGTACATTTTCAGCGCCTGCGTGCAGGTCTGAAGCCCTCTTTGAATCGCAATGGCATCGGTCATTTCCTGAGCAGCGTCTACATTCGAGCCCTCTACATATTTCCACTTGAGCTGAGGGAACTGCATCTGCTGGGCGCCTCCCGCTGCGGTAAAGGATTCCTGCCCGGCAGATTTCAGGTTATTGTAATCCGCGAACTGATAGACAGCCAAAGACCCAACCTGATTGCCGCCGACACTGATATTCCCCTGCGCGTCCGCATCAAACTGGTCTGTTCCCACGCGGATCGGGCCGTTTGCGCCCATGACGCGGCCGCCAAGGTCTTTACTGACAAGATAGCCCTCTTCATCCACATTGAAGCTGCCGTTGCGGGTATATACCAATCCGTTATCCTTCTGAACCGCAAAAAAGCCTTCGCCCGTAATCGCGAAATCCAGCGTACGGCCGGTCTCCTTCAGGCTCCCTTCGGAATGAATCACATTCGTTTTGTCCGCCGCGGTCATCATGCTCATCTCACCGATCGGCACGTCGCCCTGATTGTTCAGGCGGTGAATCATCAGATTGCCGAAGGTGGAAGAGGTCACAATGTTTCTTTTATACCCGGCGGTCTCTACATTGGCGATATTATTACTGACCGCCGTCAGCTTTCTGGATTGGGTCAGCATTCCGGAACTCAGTGTATAAAAACCTCTCTCCATAGGAATCGTCTCCTTTACGAATTGTATTCCGTCAAAAATCGCTTGAGTTTTTTTAACCCGTTTGAGTGAATCTGCGATACGCGGGAGTCGCTGATTCCCATGACCGCCGAGATTTCTTTGATCTTCATCTGTTCCTTATAATAAAGCGAAATGACCATTTTCTCTTTTTCATTGAGCTTCTCAATGTATTCCGCCAGAACAACCTGCAGCTCTTTTTCCGCCACAACCTGCTCCGGCCCCTGAATGGAATCGTTGGATACGCTGAACCGCACATCTTCCACGCCTTTTTCGTAGATCATCTCTTCAAAAGAAAGCATAGAGAGCGCGCAGGTTTCGGCCTGCATTTTCTGGTATTCCTCAACAGAAACATTCAGATGCTCCGCCATTTCGTTTTCTGTGGGGTAACGGCCCAGCTCGTAGCTGAGCGTGTTTTCCGCATCGCTGATGTTCTTGGCGATCCGTTTCAGGCGCCGCGGAAAGCAATCCTGCTTGCGTATGTAGTCGATCATCGCGCCGCGCACCTTAATGGAGGCATAGGTCTCGAATTTGACCTTTTTTTCCGGGTCGAATTTTTCCACCGCATCCAGCAGGGCAATCAGGCCCTCATTGACCAGATCATCCATATAAGTGAAATGCTGGTAGGCTCCCACTGTTTTCAGGGCAATGCATTTGACGATATACCCATAGCGGATGACAAGCGTATTGCGGACATCTTCCTCTTTATTCTGAAGGTATTCTTCCCACAGGTCTTCCGTCGTTTTCTGCTTCGTGATTACTCGTTCCATCCAGCTGTTTCACCTCCTTGATCGGGTTTGATCGCTTGATAAACACCGGTTTACGGTTCCAGAGTAATATTCGCCACGGCCTGTATCTGCACGTCGGAATTCAGTTCACTGAAAGAGAGCACCACCGCGCCGGGATAAAACTGCTCGAGCAGCTTGCTGAAATAAATGCGCACCACCGGCGAGGTCAGGATGATCGGCACATTGATGACAGCCTTGACCTTCTTGATGCTGTCAAGCAGCTTTGTAATAATCGTCTGCGTTGTCTGGGGGTCCATTGACAGATACGAACCCTGATCGTTGCGGTTGATGGAATTCGCGATGACGCGCTCCACCTCGCTGTCCAGCGTAATGACGCGGATCTGGCCGCCGTCGGACCATTTGCGGGTGATGGTTCTCTTCAGAGCCTGACGCACATATTCGGTCAGAACCTCTGTTTCGCGCACGGTAGCGGCATAATCGGAAAGTGTGCTGAGGATCGTTTCCATGTCGCGGATCGGCACGCCCTCTTTGAGCAGGGCGCACAGCACCTTCTGCAGGCGGCTGTAAGACACCAGGTTCGGCACCACGTCGTCCACCAGAGCGGAATCGGCCTTCTTCGCGGATTCCAGAAGCTGAATGGCATCCTGACGGGTGAGAACCTCGTAGGCGTGCTTGCGGATCGTTTCCGACAGATGGGTGACGACAACGGAGAGAGGATCGATTACCGTGTAGCCGTAAATCTCCGCCAGTTCCTTTTTGTCGGTGGTGATCCACTTGCTGGGGATTCCGTAAGCGGGCTCGATGGTCTCGATGCCGTCGATCGTGCCGGTCCGGTTGCCGGGGTCCAGCGCCAGGTAGTAGTCAATAAGAACTTCACCCTCGCTGACGACCTCCCCTTTGACCTTGATCACATACTGATTGGGATTGAGCATCCCGTTATCCCGCAGGCGCACCGCCGGGATCACCATGCCCATCTCAACGGCAAACTGCTTGCGGAACGTGACCAGACGGTCGATAAAGCTGCTGCCGCTGTTTTCATCGACCAGCGGGATAATGCTGTACCCGAACTCCATCTCGATCAGGTCGATCTGCAGCAGACCGTATATGTTATCAATGTTCTTGTAGTAAGCGGTTTCATCCTCCACTTCAGCGCCGACTGCTGCACCGGGCCCTGCGCCTGCCACAGCCAGCTCTTGCTCTTGTTCCGTCTGCCGGGCGTGTCTGAGAAGCATAATCCCAAGAATAATCATGGTACCGGAGACGATGAGAATCTGGGGCCACGGCATTCCGGGAATCAGGCAGAGAAAGGAGATGGCAACACCGGCAATCAGCAGAACCAAAGGCTGCGACGAGAACTGGCGGGTCACGTCCACACTCAGGCTGGAATCGGACGCCGCGCGGGTGACGATCATACCGGTTGCGGTGGAAATCAAAAGTGCGGGAAGCTGAGAGACCAGGCCCTCACCGACGGTGGCGATCGTGTAGGTCGTCAGCACCGTGCCGAAATCCTGCCCGCCCTGCACCATACCGATAATGGTGCCGCCCAGAAAGTTGATGAGCGTAATGACGATGGATGCAATCGCATCGCCCTTGACGAACTTGGTGGCACCATCCATGGCGCCGTAGAACTCCGCCTCGCGCTGAATGTCGTTGCGGCGGGTCAGGGCGACCTCTTCCGAAATCAGGCCGGAGCTTAAATCCGCGTCGATCGCCATCTGCTTGCCGGGCATCGCGTCCAATTTAAAACGGGCCGAAACTTCGGAAACGCGTTCCGCGCCCTTCGTGATGACGAGGAAATTGACCAGAACGATGATCAGAAAGATAATAAAACCAACGACGATATTGCCGGCCAGAACAAAGGTACCGAACGTGGAAATCACCTGCCCGGCATGGCCGGACTGCGTCAGAATCAGACGCGTGGACGAAATGTTCAGCGAAAGCCGGAACAGCGTCGTAATGAGCAGCATGGACGGAAAAACCGAAAATTGCAGCGAGTTTTTCACGTACATGGTCATCAGCAAAATCAGAATCGACAAGGTAATGTTCAGAATGAACATCATATCCAAAAAGAATGTGGGAAGAGGTATGATGATAAAAGCGATAATAATGATAACAAAAACTGTTATAACGTTATTTAGAACCTTCAATATCTGCTGAACCTCTTTTCATGGAATACACCCAAGCCATAATTTCTGCCAGAACCACATAATATTCCGCCGGGATGGGCCGGTCGACCTCTACCTCTCGGTACAGTGCCTGAGCCAGGGGCTTATTTTCCGTCATGGGGATATGG
>JAEXDU010000237.1 GCA_023401495.1 Bacillota bacterium | reverse complement strand
GTGCTGGCGGAGCCGCTTTCCAGCAGGCGCTGCTGGAGCTCGGCAATAAAGCCGCGGAAAATATTGCCCGCGCCGAAATGCACCCATTGCGGCTGCGTTTCGGTCTGCGCGCGCATCGCGTCGATGTCAAACCGTGGAAGGTGGATACCGGCCCTCTCCCATTCTCCCTGCTGACGAATTTCCTCTCTGTTTAGCTTCATTCTAATCTCTCCTTTTGGCTTCTAACAGCCTGCGAATTTCAGCGCGCCAGTTTTTTCGATCAGCCCTGCTTTCACAGGATCATCCCCCAAACCACCTTAAGGGAACTTCCACGAGTGCCGGCACAAGCGCCAGCAGGAAACACAGGATCGTCTGCGCTATAAAATACGGCATGGTCGGCAGGATGATTTTATCCATCTTCACCTTGCCGGTAGCGCACGCCACATTCAAAACAGGTCCGACAGGAGGAGATGTCAAACCCAGCACGTTCATCAGTACAAACACGATTCCGAAATACACCGGGTCGATCCCCGCGGCCTTCACCAGCGGGAGCATGATGGGCGTGAGGATCAGAATGCTCGGCACCACGTCCATGGCAAGACCTACAATGACGACAATGCACATCAGTACGAACATCAGAAGCGTCGGTCTTTCCACCAGGCCCTCGAGACCGGACGTCATCATCTGCGGAATGCGTGAGATCGTCATAAAGTAGGCGGCACAGTTGGCGGCCGCCGCAAGGAACATCACCACGGCGGACATCTTCGCCGACGAGACGAACGCTTTCATCAAATCCTTGATTTTCAGCTCGCGGTAGACGAACAGTCCGATCAGGATCGCGTAGACGCAGGCGATCACGCCCGCTTCCGTCGCGGTGAAATAGCCGGAACGCAAACCGACGAGGATAATTACCGGGAGGAACAGCGCCCACATACCGGCAAGGATGATTTTAACCGCTTCTTTCGGCGTCGGTTTTGATACTGTTTCCGTATCCGGCACAACACCTTTCTTGCGGGAAACAAAAAACCACACCACGCTGGCGATGATCGTAAGGTAAATAGCCGGCGCGATGCCGCCCATGAACAGGGACTTGATTGATACGCCCGCCGCAATGCCGTACACGATCATCGGTACCGACGGCGGCATGATCGGCGCGACCAGGTTCGCGCTTGCAGTAAGCGCGGCGGCTTTCTCGCGGTTATAGCCGGAGTTCGCCATCATGGGGATCAGAATCGCACCCAGCGCGGCACAGGCCGCGACGGCGGAGCCAACCAGCGAAGCGAACATCAGACACGCGAGGATCGTCACATATCCCAATCCGCCGCGCACGCGCCCGATAAAGATATTGCAGAACGCAATGATGCGCTTCGTCAATCCGCCGCGATTCATGATTTCGCCCGCCAGCACGAAGAACGGCAGCGCCATCATGGTAACGGAATCCGAGCCCTGCATCAGCGTACGTGCGATGATCGTCGGATTTGCGTCGCCGCCGCCAAGCGACAGCGCTGTCGCCACAGCGCACAGCAGCAACGCCACGGCGATCGGCAGTCCGATGACGATCCCTACGAGCATAGAGATAATAAAGATGGCAATAATCATTGCAGACCGGCTCCTTCCCCTAATTCTCCGTCATTGGACAGCGCGTCGTCCTCACCATGATCCCCGAACAGCTCCAATACGGATTCTTTCAGGAAGAACATACGGTACAGGTTTACCAGTGAGATAATGATAACCGAAACGCCCAGCAGGACGCCGGCAAAATGCACCATAAAGACCGGGAAGTGTGTCGCAACCCAAAAGTCGTTGCGGTTCTTCCACGCGTTTTGAAACGCGCCCGTCGCCAATACTCCCATCAGCCAAATGATCGTGCCCTGAATCACCACGTACAGAACTTTCTGAGACATGGGAGGAATCTTGTTGATCAGCGTGTCGATCATCAGATGGCGGTTTTCGCGTGCGGCTATGATCGAGCCCAAATATACCAAATAAATAAAGCAGATGCGCGCTACTTCTTCCGTCCACGCAAAGCCCAAATTGAACTGACGCAATATTACATTTAAAAAGGTGAAAAAAATCATGACACCCAGAAAGATTGCGATGACAATCTCTATGACCTGAAACAGTTTGTCTACGACCTTCCCGATCCCTCGCGACTTATGACTGCTGTCGGACATAAATCCCCCTCCTCTTTGATACACAAGACCGTACCCCGATGAAAGGGCACGGTCTTACCCAAATTAAATCACTGAACAGCCTTGATTTTTTCGGTCAAATCTTTTGCCCAATCATTCTCAGCGAGAAGTTTGTCAATAGTGGGCTGGATTTTCTCGATAATTTTCGCCCGGTCTTCGTCGGAGCAGGCAGTTACGGTCACGCCGGCGTCTATCAGCGTCTGGCGGTCTTTATCAACAGAGGCTATGTAGTCTTCCCACGCCTGATTGGCGGTGGCTTTGGCCGCGTCGCGGATGATCTGGCGCTGATTCTCGGACATTTCCTCAAGCTTATCCGTATTCGCAACGATCTCAAGGGTGGCGACGATGTGGTTGGTTTCATAGAGATATTTCTGAACTTCCTGGAAGTTCTGGGCAAGCACTGTCACCATGCCGTTGTCCTGTCCGTCTACGGTGCCGGTTTCCAGCGCGGTGAACAACTCGCCGAGCGGGATAACAGTCGCGGAAGCTCCAAGATTCTGGGTGATGCCGACGTGAATCGGGTTGTTGGGCATACGGAATTTTTGACCCGCAAAATCCTCAACGCTCGTCAGCTTCTTGTTTGAGGTAAAGGTACGCGCAGAGTTGGGGCCCCAGCCGAGCAGCTCGACCTCGGGGAATTTTTCATGGAACTTTGTGCTTACTTCGTCTGCAATCGGACCCGTCCAGACCTTTTGTGCGTGGTCGAGATCACGATACAGGAACGGCCAGTCGGAAATCAGCATCATCGGGAACTCCTGATTCATCGGGGTACCGACAACCGTAAAGTCTACGGAACCGTCGCGGACAGCCTGCCAGAGAGCGGCTTCGTCGCCCAGCAGACCATCATGGTAGACATCCACCTTAATCTTGCCGCCGGATTTTTCTTCGATCTGCTTCTTAAAGACGTCGTCAAGAGCCGCCGCCATGGGGTGTGTGACTCCCCAGTTGTCGCCGATTTTCAGGCTGAACTCTTTTTCCTCGGCGCTGCCGCCTGTGCTTGCAGTGGTTCCGGTGCTGCCGCCGCACGCCGTCGCAACGGAAGCGATCATCGCAACCGCCAGGATGCTGGAAAACAACCTCTTCACCGTCGGTTTTCCTCCCGAATTTTCAAAAAACTTTTTCATTCTTGAACTCCTCCTGTTTTTTTCTCACATTCTATCTTTAGCGGCTCCGAAATTTCCCCGCCGCTAAATTCCTGTTCTGAAAAAAGCTTACTCCTGCTCCCCAAACACGATGACCATCTTCTTCATATCCTTGACCGGGTGCAGCATGTTCTGGAACACCTGATCCACCTGATCGAAGGGGATGTAATGGCTGACCATGCCGTCGAGCTGGAATTTCCCCTGTGCAAAGTTCTGGATGGTGGGCTCAAACTGACCGCTGGACATTCTGGTGCCAATGATGGAAAGCTCCCGCGCGTTGATCATCGCCTGAGTGATTCCTTCCGGCTCTGTGCAGAAGCCCAGAGGAACAATGGTCGCCCCATTTGTGGGAATGCCCTGTTCCAGCACCGCGGTAAGCGAACCCGGATAGCACGCGGAATCGAAAATTACATCGACCCCGGCTCCGTTTGTAAATTCCTGTACGCATTCCTTCAGATTCTGTACCTTTGTATTGACAACAGAATCGGCACCGTATTCTTTCGCGCGCTCCAGAGAGCTTTCATTGATATCGGCACAAATCACCCGGCAGCCCTTCTGCTTTAAGGTCTGCAGAATCACCGCGCCGATGGTTCCGCTGCCCAGTACCAGTACGGATTCGCCGCCCTGGATTCCGGCCCGCTTGGTGCAGTGGCCGCCGATGGCAAAGGGCTCGATCAGCGCCGCTTCACGATATGTAATTCCCTTGGGCAGAACATAAACCTCGTGTTCCGGCACGGCAAAATATTCTCTCCACCCGCCGTCGATCGCAGCGCCGCGCGCCTTTACCGTCTGGCAGATGTTCCGCCGACCGCTCAGGCACTGCGGGCAGTGTCCGCAGGCAACCACCAGATCGACCACCACGGCATCGCCGGACTGGACGGAGGTTACGTTCTTCCCTACCTCTACCACAACGCCGGCATTTTCATGGCCGGGAATGCGGGGATACACCGCATTGGGGTTTTCTCCTAAAAACAAATGAAAATCGGAACCGCACACGCCGGCTGCCTTCATTTGAATCAACACTTCTCCGTCGCCGGGTTTCGGTACGGGCGCCTCCCGTACTTCAAACTGCCGGGGCCCGGTAATGACTACTTCTTTCAAGATTGTGACCACCCTTCAAAATGCACATTTCCAATCGATATATACCATGATAAATATTACGTTAATATATTAACCTAATATAACTGTCTGTCATGTTAAATATAGCATAGTCAAACGCATCAGTCTATGAGTATATTCTACAAAACGGCACTCATTCGTTTATGAATTTGGTCAAAAAGTCATTTTTTTAACATAAATACAGTGCTTAGCCGCACAATATTTTTCATCCCCTCTTGTATTACAGCAAGTATTGCACTACAATATATTAGATCAATATGTTAGAGAGTATTTCTTCCTATTCCGTCGTCCACTTTCATTTTAGGAGGGGCATTTGTGACCAATCAGAAGCAACCCAAGGACTCGCAGACAGCGGGAGAAAATGTATATCAGTACCTTCGCAGCGGCATCATTGGGCTGCAGGTGAAACCCGGCCAGACCATCAACATCAACGAATTGAGTGACTTTTTAAAGGTGAGCCGCTCCCCCATCCGGGACGCTCTGATTCAGCTTGCAAAGGACGGACTGGTGACGACCACGCCGCAAAAGGGCACAATCGTTTCTAAAATCGACATCCAGCGAGTGAGAGACGAACGTTTTATGCGATCCTGCATTGAGGAAAGGGTTCTGGGGGAGTTTTTAGAAAGCTACCAGGAATCTGACATTGAGGCTTTAAGGGATCTGCTGCGGCAGCAAAAGAAGGCCCTGGAAAACAAGGATGCCCGTGATTTTCTGCGTACGGACGACGCCTTTCACACGGTTTTCTTTCAGGCGACCAACCACCCGTTCTGTCTGGAAAACGTTCTGAACATGTCGAGCCATTATTACCGGATTCGCCTGCTGTCCCTCTCGGAGTCGGACATCCGTCAGCAAACCTATGAACAGCATGAAGAAATCCTGCGGCTGATCCAGGAACGGGACGTTTCAAAAATCAGAACGCTGATTGACCTTCACATTGTGGATAAGCAGGATGAAGAAACCCGCATGAAGCGCAAATACCCGGAGCTGTTCACCGCGGTTGAGGAATCCGACCAGCTCAAGGGCAAAATTTGGGAAGAAGATTTCTTGATGACCGTATAACCATGCAACAGGCGTAAAAGGACGTTTCTCCCCCTCCAACGGTGAGGGAGGAACCGCAACCTTGTTTCTGCTGCCCAGTGAAAAATCAGTATAAAAAGCCGAAAGCCTCCATGCGCGCGTTACACATGGAGGCTTTCGGCTTTTCTCTTGCTTTTCCACAGGAAGCCTATTTGGATGCACGGTGGAGCGTACACCCGGCAAAGTCATATTCAAGGGGATGAATCAAACGCAGTTCCAAAGCGGGAGGGTGGGCCCGCTTTGGGCTGCACAAAAGCACCGGCCGCGCGAGGCTGCGGCTTATTCCAAACTGGGTGCGGAATTTACTTATTCGTCAATGTTCCCGTTTTCGCGGTAGGAACGCCAGACGTTTTCAAAAAAGTCGTCGTCCTCCGGAATCGGGCGTACGGGCCGCCAGCTGATTTCGCAGGCGCCATCGTGATAAACGGCCTCCTGAATCACGCCGCCTCCCGCTCCGTTATCGAGCCGGAAGGTAAAGGTATCCGGCAGAACGGCATACGGTTTTTCTCCGTCCGGATCGGTGTACAGGGCGCTTCCCCTGCTTTTGCCGCCCCGCTCGAGATAATCGCGCATGGCGGAGAGATACACCTGCTGGCAGATCAGAACGTCGCGCAGGCGGAACAGCTTTGAAAGCTCCGCGGGGGAAGCGACGGAAACCAGATCAGAAAATCCGGAAAGCTCCCGGCGCGTTTCCTCTAAGGCGGCGTCAATTCCTTCGCCGCTGCGAATGGCTGCGCCAAAGCGGCTCATCCGCACGGCGGCGGCGTCCCACAGCTGCTGCACGGGCGTACCGGCGGTATTCTGTACCGCTACGTCCGCAAGGGCATTCATCTGCCCGGCAGCTTCGAGAGCGCAGGCCAAAAACGCCTGCTCCTCCTCCGGCTCGCCGGTTCTGCGGGCCGCGATATACTCGGC
>JAEXDU010000185.1 GCA_023401495.1 Bacillota bacterium | reverse complement strand
TCCATGGTCCGCAATTTGATGAAGGCGGGCTTTGAACTGCATATCTATGCCCGTACAAAAGCCAAAGTGGAGGATGTTATTCATGAGGGAGCCATCTTTCACGAAACCATACGGGACTGTGTCGAGGGATGCGAGGCGGTTATCACCATGGTGGGGTTTCCCAAGGATGTTGAGGAAGTCTACTTTGCGGAAAACAATATTTTAAGCAGTGCCGGCGCTGGTGCATATCTGATTGATATGACGACTACCAGCCCTGCTTTGGCAAAAAGACTGAGTGAAGCGGGTACCGCAAGGGGATATCATATGATAGACGCTCCGGTCACCGGCGGTGACCGCGGCGCCCGCAGCGGAACCCTTTCTATTATGGTTGGCGGCGAACAGAAAGATTACGAAGCGTGCTTGCCGCTGTTTCAGGCGATGGGCGAAAACATCCGCTACCACGGAAAGGCCGGATGCGGCCAGCACGCCAAGCTGGCGAATCAAATTATCATTGCGGGTACGCTTTCTGGTATCTGCGAAGCGCTGGCCTATGCTAAGGCACAGGGGCTTGATTTGCAGACGGTGTTTGATTCTGTTTCTACCGGGTCTGCCGCAAGCAGGCAGCTTAGCTCCCTCGCCCCTAAAATGATGGACGGTGATTATGCTCCCGGGTTCTTTTTAAAGCATTTTGTCAAGGATATAAAGCTTGCTTTGGAAGAAGCTGATGCCGTGGGCCTTGACCTTGCTGTTCTGCGGCAGACTCTTTCCAATTCGAAAGAGCTGGAAGATGCCGGATATGGTGATTTGGGCACGCAGGCTTTAATCAAGCATTATGAATAATTGAAAAGAGGCAGGACGGCAATCCGTCCTGCCTCTTTTTATTGACTGGAATCGTATCAGACTATATATTGCACCGGGCTTTTTAAAGCCGGATCACCCAATCTTCTCCGAATCTTCGCTGCACACGCAGTTCCGGACCAGCTTTGCCCGGTACAGAAAGTCATCTGCCCTGGCAAGGTAGGCGTCCGTATCCACCCCAAATTCTCTGTAATACACCGCCGCTCCAAAGCTTGCGGTCAGCTCGATCCGCTGCGAGTTGTGGTAAACCTCTAGATATTCCACCTGCTGGCGAAGATGCTCCAAATGCGCCAGAGCATCCTCAAGGTCTGTATTTGGCAGGCAGATGACAAACTCATCGCCGCCGAACCGCCCCAGAAAGTCATGCGGGCGCAGATTCGATGAAAGGCACTCCGTGAACCGCTTGAGTACCACATCGCCGCCGATGTGGCCATAGGTGTCGTTGATGTTTTTAAAATAGTCGATATCCGCAATCACAAGGGTCAGCGGCAGGTTTTCCCACCGGGCTCTGTTCATTTCGGCGTTCAGCAGTTCCACAAAGCTTCTGCGGTTGAGCGCCCCGGTCAGAAAATCGTGCATCGCCAGAAACTCGTTTTCCTCCTGGCTTCTGCGCAGGTTGGCCTCAGCCTGCTTGTAGGTTGTCATGTCGCGGATGGAAAGCACGGCGAGCCGCACACCGTCCTTGTCCTGAAAAAGTGAGGAGATGTAGTCGGCAACGAATTTGCTGCCGTCACCTTTGATAAAGGTCAGCTCTTTTCGGGTTTTTCCCAGCCTTTCGCGCTCCTGCATCGCGAGCGCCAGCTTGGGGTCGCCCAGGTCAATGATCCCGGCTCGTCCCGCGCGGCACAGCTCTTCCTCTGTTCTTAAAAACAGGCGGCAGGCCGCCGGATTGGCCCGGTAGATTTTTCCCCTTGGGCTTGTGATCAGAATCGCGTCCTGACTGTTTTCGAAAATAAGCCGATAATGATCTTCATTGATTTGAAATCCCATCTTGTTTTTCCTCCTTCGAATCCTGAAGGCGTTGGCTGGATCTGCATCAGCATTCCGAAAATTGGCGGAGTTTGTTCCGCTTTGGTCCGAAATCCTGATCTGCACGCAGGGTGGGGTTTCCACGCTTTATGCGAGGTTCTGAAACTGCCATTCAGTTTCTTTTACTATGAATATATATCAATCAATTGATGATGTAAAGTGGTGAATTGCATAGAAAGCTTAAATAACAAAAATAAATTTTATTTTTCTTTTTCTGCAATTTCGGATGTTTTTCTATTCCGGAAAACAGCGGGATCTGATCCCCCAGTAGATTCGCAGTAACTGAAACAGATCAAGCTCGAAAAATGGGGTTTTGAGCGGGATATGGTGTTTTTCGTACCGCTTTGTGCTGATTAAAGCTTCCTGTTTCTGGATATGCTAAGAAACGGGAGGGATTCGGGATGAGCAAGCGCGTTGCAGCGTTTTTTTCCATTTTTATGGTCTGCATGTTTCTGCTTCTGATGAACCTGTATCACATTGCTACGGGCAGTCAGCTTGCCGAAACCGCCGACCGCCAGAGCAGCTACCGTTTGACGGTAGCCTCGGGCCGCGGCACCATTTACGATACAAAACTCAATCCGCTTACGGGAACTGAGAAGGGATATACGGCTGTGATCAACCCTACGCCGGAGTCAGCCTCCGCGCTGGCGGATGTTCTTCCCCGCGCGCGGATGGAAGAAGTGTATACGCTTTTGACAAAAGGAAAGCCGTTCCTGCTGGGGCTGCCGAAGGCCGTTTCGGCGGATGGGATCGACACCTTTGAAACGAACCGCCGCTATGGCACGAGCGAACAGATCGCCGCCAACGTGATCGGCTATCTGGACGGGAGCGGCACGGGCGTAGCGGGAATTGAAAAGGCGTATCAGGAATTTTTATCCGGCGATCCGGGAGAGGTCGCAGTCAGCTACCGGGTGGATGCGGTCAACCGGATCCTGCCGGGAGAGAATAAAGAGATAACCGATACCTCAAATAAAAATAAAAAGGGTGTCGTGCTGACGCTGGATGCCGAGATTCAGGCGCTGGCAGAGCAGTCGGCAAAAAAATACCTGAAAAAGGGAGCCGTCGTCGTTACCGAGGTGCCGAGCGGGAAAATCCGCGCGATGGTCAGCCTGCCGGATTTTTCGCCGAACGATCTGCAGTCGGCGCTGGATAATCCGGATTCCCCGCTTTTGAACCGCGCGATTTCTGCTTACAGCGTCGGCTCGGTATTTAAGGTGGTTTCCGCGGCCGCGGCGCTCGAGAGCGGCGTTTCGCCGAGTACCACCTTTACCTGTACCGGCGGAATTGAAGTGGGCGGGGGCGTGTACCACTGTTATAACGGCAAGGCGCACGGCACGCTGGATATGCAGGGCGCGATCGCGCAGTCGTGCAATACCTACTTTGTAAAGCTGATGCAGCAGGTGCCGAACGAGACCTTTCTCAGTATGGCAAAGTCTCTCGGTTTTGGTCAGAGCCTGACCTTGGCGCCGGGGTATGCCTCTGCGGCGGGGAATCTGCCGGAGAAAGATGAGCTTCTGGTGCCGCGCGCGCTGGCGAACTTTTCGTTTGGACAGGGCGTTCTGACCGCGACGCCGGTGCAGATTGCCGGGCTGATGAACGCGGTGGCCTCTGGCGGACTGTATACGCCACCCAGCCTTGTGCAGGGGCTGGTGGATGAAAATCTGCAGTATGTAGAGGCGGCGAAACAGGCGGAATCCGTGCGGGTGATGTCGCAGGATACGGCGGCGCAGCTGCGGCAGTTTATGGGCGTGGCGGTAGAGGATGGCACGGCGAAAAAGGGCAAGCCGGTGCTCGGCGGGGCCGGGGTGAAAACGGGAACGGCTCAGACCGGGCAGTTTGAAGGCGACAAAGAGATTGTGCAGGGCTGGTACACGGGATTCTTCCCGCTCGAAAGCCCGCGCTACAGCATTGTGGTGCTTTCCGAGAACGCGCAGGGCGCCAGCGACGGGGCCCCGGTTTTTCAGGAAATTGCGAATGCTCTGATCTCAAAAACCAATTGACAACGGCTGGAATTCGGGAGTATAATAAAAGCGATTTTGATAGAAAAAAGGCGTATATGGGAAAGAAGCTGTTTTCGTGTTTCGCAGCAGAGAGAGGGTTCCGCCGGCACAGTGCCGGTTTGGCTGAAAGACCCTTGCGAGCGGCGGGCAGCAGGCCCCTCCCGCAGCTGCCGGGTGAAGAATCCGGACGTTCCCCGCGTTAAGGGGCTTGAGTGGCGCGGTTTGCGCAATTTGGGTGGTACCACGGGCTTTCTCCGTCCCATTTCGGGCGGTGGAGGTCTGTTTTTTTGTGCTTCCATGGTTTGCCGCGCACCCATTTCAATTGCAGTCAATTCACTTGAAAAGTGACTTTATTGAAGAAACAGAAATTTCTTTCCCGCCTAGGTGAGGGAAGAAATCAACGGCTTTTTTCAAGTGGAATTACGATCAGACAGGAGAGTTAAGAATCATGCAGTGGACAGGATTGAACGAGATTCGCGAAAAGTATCTGTCTTTTTTTGAATCGAAAGGACGTTTGCGGCTGAAGAGCTTTTCTTTGGTACCGAGCGGAGACAACAGCCTTTTGCTGATCAACTCCGGCATGGCGCCCATGAAAAAGTATTTTACGGGTGAGGTGACGCCCCCCAGAAAACGCGTGACCACCTGCCAGAAGTGCATCCGCACGCCGGATATTGAGCGCGTCGGCATTACCGCGCGCCACGGCACCTATTTTGAGATGCTCGGCAATTTCTCGTTCGGCGATTACTTTAAGCACGAGGCAACGGCCTGGGCGTGGGAGTTCTGTACCAAGGTGATGGCCCTGCCCGAGGACCTCGTATGGGTCACAATTTATCAGGACGACGACGAAGCGTTCGAAATCTGGACGAAAGAGGTCGGCGTTTCTCCCGACCGCATTGTGCGCCTTGGCAAAGAGGATAATTTCTGGGAGCACGGCTCCGGCCCCTGCGGCCCCTGCTCCGAGCTTCATTTTGACCGCGGCGAGCAGTACGGCTGCGGTTCGCCCACCTGCGGCCCAGGCTGCGACTGCGACCGCTATGTGGAGTTCTGGAACCTGGTGTTCACCCAGTTCGACAGTGACGGAAAGGGCACCTACACCCCTCTGGATCACCCGAACATCGATACCGGCATGGGTCTTGAGCGCCTGGCCTGCAT
>JAEXDU010000164.1 GCA_023401495.1 Bacillota bacterium | reverse complement strand
GCTCCTGACACGGCGTTTTTCTTTTTGCAGAGCAAATCGGAACGCAGATAATTTTTTATACAAAAACAGCATCCTTTCTTTGCCTGATAATGGTCGAAGAAAGGAGGCTGTTTTTCCGTATCGTTTTTTGACAATGGGTGAATTTTCCGGAAGACCCGTTTCGCTGAATTTTACGTGATATCTATTTTTCCATCATCTCAGTCAAATAGGGCAAAGCATCTGCAACCTGTATGCCGACAATTGGCATAGATACCAACATGGCGCTTTTGATCTCATCTTTACTTGCGCCTAGCTCTGTTGCGCGGTGAATATGAAACGGCAGTCCTCCATACATCTTTGTCGATACCAGAACAGCAATATACGCTAATTCATGCGTCTTTTGATCAAGAGCGCTTTTCTCCGACAGTTGAAAGATAGCGTCCATAAATGCCTGACCCACGCCGTTTGTTTCTGTCATCAACAATTCAAAACCGTTTGTTACTTTTTCCATGATAATTTCATCCTTTCTGTTATACATTGTTTTAAAACAACTATCTATAAGGACAAAATCGAAATGCAAAAGATACGGTTTGAATAAAAAATAATAAATTCTTAGGATTACTTCAAATCAGCATCGTCAAAACACTTTGATACCATTCATCGGGCGGCTTTTGTTCCGGCATATGACGATACAGGTACATAACTCTTTTTCTGATACTTTCATCATAAGTATAGTTTTTCTGTTCAAAATCCAATCTGTCAATCAGTTTTTTGGCCTTGCCCTGCAGGTTGGAACGGTTCAGAGAAAACGCGATCCATGCTTTACAGGAACAAGGGTTCTTTTCATAAATGATACTGCAGTGATCGGCAAAAAAAGAATCGATATTCATTCTGGCCCGGTATAACAGTCCTTTTGCAGCACCCTTGGAGATATCCAGTATTCCGGCGACATGCTCGATCGGAAGCCCATACATATCCACTAAAGAAAATGCGATACGCTGGTGTAATGTCAGCTTTCTTACCATCGCCAGAAAACACCCGTTTTGCAAACTCCTGATTTCTTCCTCGACGATCACCTCATCCTCCGGCTGCGGTGTTGCATTGGTCAGCAGAACTCCATCCGTCTCCAGCTTTTCCCATTCGACCGGCTCCGCCAGATATTTCTTCGGGTCCTTTTTGGCCCTGTTAACGAATTCATGGAAACAGATTGTCCTTAACCAGCTTGCCAATGCCCGTTCATTTTCCAGGGTATCCAGCTTTTGCATTGCTTTCAAAAAAGTGTCCTGCGTTACATCAAGGGCATCCTCAGGATGACAGGTCAATTTGAGAGCATAGTTGAAAATATACTGATAATAGTTTTGATACACATCACATAGATTCATTTTGTATCCTCATGAGAAGCACGATTTATATTTTCATTTTTATCACCGCGAACATGCTGCTGCGGATATTTTAGCACAGCAAACCGCCGTCGTAAAGCAGGTTCTGATTTTCTGCAACAGACCGGGGAACTCTCTGTAATCAGACGGAATCGCTGGATTTTGTAAGACCGATATGCACGGAGAAACTCCATATAAAAAACAGCATCCTTCCTTTGCCTGATCAAGGTCAAAGAAAGGATGCTGTTTTTATTCCTTCCCGTCTCGGTGGGAAGCACGTAATTTATCAAGAATCGCCTTTTCCGGCGGATGCTCCGGGTACAGAAAGTTGCGAACGCGCTGCTGGCAGTCCGTATCACCACAGTAATAGAGGATGTCGCCCTCGCAGAGAACCGCGTAAGGCCCGGGAGAAACCATCATCATCTCTCCCCTGCGGATTCCCAGAATCGTTGCGGTCGTATAATGCCAGAAATTAAGATCGGAAATCGAAAGATTCAAATACGGTGTTTTGGATGTGATTTCAATTTCAAACGGGATAAAGGGATTGAATGCCTGAAAGCGTTCTGTTCTGTCCAATATTTCAGAAATGGACTCCGCCATGTGCTCGGCCTCTTTACGCTGCCGATCCAGGCTGTCCATAATATTCTTTTTCAGGTCGTACATGGACTTAATATCCATAAACTGCTGAACGAAACGGACCGCGTTATCGTAAGAGAGAATCACGACTCCGCTCCCTTTTACCACCGAAACGATCTCGAGATCAGACAAAACGGCAATTGCACGGCGAGCCGTTTCGGGCGAAACACTGTACTGGCTGGCCAGTGCTGACCGGGCATACAGCCTGTCGCCCACCTGGTACCTGCGCTCAACGATCTTTGCGGCAATATCCGCCGCAATCTGTTGATATACGGGAGCAGATACCTTGATTTTATGCTCCATGAAATTCTAACCCTTTCGTATTATCATCAATTCACTTTACAATATGACCTCATGTGAGTTCAACGACTTCTTCCCCCGCCTGCGGCGGGGGAAGAAGTCGTCCATTGTCTCAAGTGATACTATTCAACCGAAGTTTCTCTTTTATATTCCTTGGCAGCGCCGACAAAACCGCGGAACAACGGATGCGGGCGGTTCGGGCGGGACTTAAACTCCGGATGGAACTGCGCGCCCATAAACCACGGGTGATTCGGAAGCTCCATCATTTCAACAATCCGGTTGTCGGGGGATCTGCCGCAGAATACGACACCGGCCGCCTCCAGGCGATCGCGGTAATCGTTGTTCACCTCATAACGATGGCGGTGGCGCTCCGAAATCAGCGGCTGCTCATCGTACAGCTCAAAGGCCTTGCTGCCGGACAGCAGCTTGCAGGGATATTTACCAAGGCGCATGGTTCCGCCCAGCTGAACCACGTCCTTCTGCTCGGGCATCAGATCGATAACCGGATTGCTGGTCTGGGGATCGAATTCCGCTGAATTCGCGTCCTCCAGGCCAAGGACATGGCGGCTGTATTCCACAATCGCCATCTGCATGCCAAGACAAATGCCCAAAAACGGCACCTTGCGCTCACGCGCATACCGAACCGCGGTGATCTTGCCCTCGATCCCGCGCTGGCCAAAGCCGCCGGGTACCAGAATGCCCTGCACTCCCTCGAGAACCTCCGCCACGTTTTCGGATGTGATCAGCTCGGAATCGACCCAGCGGATGTCCACTTTGACGTGGTTGCCGATGCCGCCGTGGGTCAGCGCTTCGGCCACGCTCAGGTAGGCGTCGTGCAGGTCCACATATTTGCCCACCATGGCAATCGTGACGGTTTCGGTCAGCGCCATGGCGGTGTTGACCATTTTGATCCATTCCGTCAAATCCGCGCCGTGGGTATCCAGGCAAAAGTGCTTGCAAACAATATCATCCAGCCGCTCTTCTTTCAGGGCCAGCGGCACGGAATACAACAGCGGCAGATCCAGATTCTGGATCACGCAGTTTTCTTTCACATTACAGAACAGGGCAATCTTCTTCTTCTGATCCTCACCGACCGGCAGTTCGGAACGGAGAACAATAATATCGGGCTGAATTCCGATGGAAAGCAGCTCTTTTACGCTGTGCTGAGTAGGCTTTGTTTTCTGCTCGTGAGACGCAGCCAGATACGGCACCAGCGTCACGTGGATAAACAGGCAGTTATTGCGGCCGATCTCTGTCGCAAACTGACGGATCGCCTCTAAAAACGGCTGGCTCTCAATATCGCCCACCGTGCCGCCGACCTCAATGATCGCGACATCCACATTCTCTTTGCCGGCCGTGATGCGGCTCTTGATTTCATTTGTAATATGCGGGATCACCTGCACGGTTGCTCCGCCGTAATCGCCGTTGCGCTCTTTCTGAAGAACATTCCAGTACACACGGCCCGAGGTCACGTTGCTGTTCTGCGTCAGGTTTTCATCGATAAAACGCTCATAATGTCCCAGATCCAAATCGGTCTCTGCACCGTCATCGGTTACAAATACCTCGCCGTGCTGAAACGGGTTCATCGTACCTGGGTCAACATTCAAATACGGGTCAAACTTCTGCATCGTCACACGCAGTCCGCGCGACTTCAGCAAACGCCCCAAAGATGCTGCAGTAATTCCTTTTCCCAGGCCAGACACTACACCGCCGGTCACAAATACAAATTTCGCTGCCATAATTTCCTCCTACCAGCAATTGCCCTTTTAAAAAATAAATTCCCCACCAAACTGCTGGGGAACACAAATTACCGCATTTTATTATATCGCCTATCCCAGCGGGTGTCAATCGGGATAGGCGATATTTTGTCGGATTCGTAAGGAGTTCCAAAGATAAGAGAAAAAACAACGCTTTTTTCCCGGAACAATCAATCCATTGTGCTGCAAAGTGGATTGTTTACATCACAATTTGCAAAAACAGATGGAACGGCGCACGAAAAATCTTTTTCAAAATCACAAGAAGACGATAAGCCGCGAATGATTTTGGTTTTCTAAAAGGGAATCCACCACTGGAAGAAACAGGGTTATTGTGATGAAAGCGACTGCTGGATCTGCTCTTCGAAATGCTTCTGCGGCTTTACTCCAACCTCTGTCCACTGCTTCTGGCCGTCCTTGAACAGAATGATGGTGGGGATGCTCATGATGCCGTAGCGGCGGGCCAGCTCCTGGTTATCGTCAACATCTACCTTGAGAACGGTCAGATTGTCTTCAAAGATTTTCGCGAGCTCTTCCACAATCGGGGCTACCATACGGCAGGGGCCGCACCAGCTGGCCCAGAAGTCGACGAGCACCAGCGGATGTTCAGTGATCAGCTGATCAAAATTTTCTTCGGTTGCATGAATCAGTTCCATTGTATTATCTCCTTTTCTGTGATCCTAAAAGCATGTCAGCAAACACCAGAACGGTTTATTTCTGGCCTGCACACATGTTTCAGAAATTAGCCCTGGTATTTTTCCAGAGTGATCTTTGTAATTGTCACGTCAGTGACGGGCTTGCTTTTTTCGCCAACCTCTACCGCTGCGATCTTGTCCACCACATCCATGCCCTCAAACACCTGAGCGAACACGGTGTGCCCTTTCTTTGTAGTGCTGTAAGCGCCGTCGAGTGTCGGATTGCCGCCGTTTTCCGTATACAGCTTTTTGTAGGTATCCGAAATTTTGCTCATGTCTACCCAGCTGCCGTATTGCGCGGTAAACGCGTCGGGGCTCTGTTTGTACACGTCGTAGCCCTGCTGGTAATACTCCCAGCCGGAAAACACTGAGGCGGGAGCCTGATTGATAAAGAACTGGCTACCGTTGGTGTTTGGACCAGAATTCGCCATCGATACCGCGCCGCGGAGATTGATCAACGATTCGCTGAATTCATCCTCAAACGCCTTGCCATACACGCTTTCGCCGCCGGAGCCTGTCGCGGTGGGATCACCGCCCTGAATCATAAAATTATTCATCACCCGGTGAAAGGTAATTCCGTTATAATACCCTTTCTGTGCCAGCTGCTTAAAGTTGTCTACTGCCTTTGGTGCAGCCTCCGGGAAGAAACGAAGCTTCATCTCACCCATGCTGGTTTCCATCACAGCGATTTCCTCGCCGGCCGCGGGCTTGTCCAGCTGATAACCGGGCTCTTTCTTTTGCTGGCCGCCACAGGCCGTCAAAAGCAGCAGCAGGGAAAAACCAACCAGCGCCGCGCGGATTCTTTTGCGCATCAAACCACCATCCCTTTTTCGATCAATTTGGTAATATTTTAGTCTATTTCATGAAAATATGCAAGCTTTCCCAGCAGAAATCGATGCCATATGATGCACGCCGGGGGGCCTGAATCGGCGGAACATTTTGATTTCTGTATTAGGCGCGCGGTTTTTTGCATATAGATGTTCTGACCGGAAAAAGGAGGTAAAAGAATGGGCCTGAATACTTATAAGCCCGAGGGCTGGAAGATTGATACGCCGGAGAACCGGGCTGCCATGGCAAGCATGACCGCCCTGATGGACGCATGCCGGGATGAAAAAATACTGGAGGGCCGGGCGCTGGTTTGTGACAGCTTCCACAATTTGCTGGTGGATTTGGGCTGCATGAAAGGATTGATTCCCCGGGAAGAGGGCGCTCTGGGCATTCGGGAGGGCACCACCCGGGATATTGCCATCATTTCCCGTGTGAACCGGCCTGTCTGCTTTATCATAACCGGATTTCAGAAGGATGATGCGGGCAATCCGATTGCTGTGCTCTCGCGCAGGGCGGCGCAGGAAAAATGCCGGAGAGAGTACATAGAGAAGCTGCACCCCGGCGACGTGACGGACGCCCGGATCACGCACCTGGAAACGTTCGGCGCTTTTGCGGATATCGGCTGCGGGATCATCTCGCTGCTGCCGATCGACGCGATTTCCGTTTCGCGCATCGACCATCCCAGAGAGCGATTTACCGTGGGGATGGATGTTCGCACCATCATCAAATCGATTGAGGGGGATCGCATTACCCTTACCCAAAAGGAGCTGCTCGGCACCTGGGAAGAAAACGTCGCCCTGTTCCACACCGGCGAAACCGTGGCGGGGATCATCCGCTCCACCGAACCCTACGGAATCTTCGTCGAGCTGGCGCCAAATCTGGCCGGGCTGGCCGAAATCAAAGAGGGCGTACTGCCGGGGCAGCAGGCCAGCGTTTACATTAAAAGCATTTTGCCCTCCCGCATGAAAATCAAACTTGTCATCATCGATACCTTTGATTATTCTTACCGCCCGATTCCTCCAAAATACTTTTTCAAGGGAGATCGCATGGATCGCTTCGTCTATTCGCCGGAATGCAGCGATAAGCAAATCATAACGGAGTTTACCTGACGGAAAAAGCCCGCAGAGCAGTGATGATAAACTGCTCCGTGGGCTTTTATTTAATCTTCTTTTGACTCGAGCTTTAGAATATGAGAATCGATAATCTGGCGGAAGGTCTGGTTGCTGCCGCGATTGCCATGCTCATCCTTGTAATGCAGCGGGCGGTAATGCGGGGTCAGCGTCTGCTGCTTTAAAAACTGCAGAGCTTCCTTACGGCTTCGCGCGTGTTCGATCACACCCGCCATTTTTACAGCATACATCGCGTCATACGGCTCCAGACGGTAGGCTTCGGCAAAATTGGTGAGAGCGGCCTCGTGCTTCCCCAGATTTTCCTGTGCCTGCGCCAGAATCACATACATTTCCGCGCGGCTTTTGGCCCACCGGCTGATGGTGACACCGTCCTGGATTATCGTCCCGTAAGAGAGGCGGTCCCATCCCGAAGTTTCCAGATACTGCTGGGCATATTTGGCCGTCAGCTCGTCATTTCCACCCAGCCAACTGCACGCGGTGGCGGCAATATAAAGCTGCTGCGGCGTTTTGGGAGTGCCACAAAGAGAAATCACCTTGCTCAGACGTTCATGATCATTTTGGAGCTTTGCATACAAACGCTGCGCTTCTTCCTCGTCTGTATAATTGACAGGGATCGAGGCCCCGATTAATCGGAATAAAGCTGCCGCTAAATCCGGGCGGCTATTGGCTGCGGATTCCATTGACAACACCCACTTTCACTTCTATGAATGCCTCTATTATATCATAAATTCCGATACAAGCCAGCAAAAGATTCGCCCTGTTTCGCGGAATCACAAAACGGATGATTCAATGCTCTCTCAGGCGCCCGAAGCTTTGCTTCGGCTTGCGCCGTGAGGTTATTATATCCGCAGTCCGGTTATTTCTCAAGAGGGGATTCTACAAAAATAAATTCACCATTTTCGAAATCGCATACAACCTGGTTCCCCGCGTGCACTTTTCCCTCCAGCATCAGCTCCGAAAGACGATCCTCAAGCTTTGTCTGAATCGCACGGCGCAGCGGACGAGCCCCGTAGATCGGGTCAAAGCCCTCTTTGGCGATTTCGGCCACGGCGGTCTCGGTAAACTCTGCGGAGACGCCGATTTCACCCAGACGTTTCTGCAAGGTCTTGAGCATACGCCCTGCGATTTCGCGGATATCCTCATCGGTGAGCTTATGGAACACAATAATGTCGTCCACACGGTTCAGGAATTCGGGGCGGAACGTGCTTTTCAGTTCGCCGAGCACCAGCTCCTTGACCTTCTCGCTGTCCAGCTTCTGGTTATCCTCCGACGCAAAGCCCAGGCTGCCCTTTTTCTCGGTGATCAGGCGCGCGCCGACGTTCGAGGTCATGATGATCACGGTGTTCTTGAAATCCACCTTCCGGCCCTGCGCGTCGGTCAGACGGCCATCCTCCAGAATCTGCAGCAGGATGTTGAACACATCCGGGTGCGCCTTTTCGATTTCGTCGAACAGCACCACCGAATACGGCTTGCGGCGCACGGCCTCGGTCAGCTGGCCGCCCTCATCGTAGCCCACATATCCGGGAGGCGAGCCAACCAGACGGGACACAGTATGCTTCTCCATATATTCCGACATATCCAGACGGATCATCGCGTTTTCGTCTCCGAACATCGCTTCGGCCAAAGCCTTGGTCAGCTCGGTTTTACCAACGCCGGTCGGCCCGAGGAAGATGAACGAGCCTACGGGGCGTTTCGGGTCTTTCAGGCCGACGCGGCCGCGGCGAATGGCTCTGGACACAGCGCTGACGGCCTCTTCCTGCCCTACCAGACGCTGATGCAGGGTTTCCTCCAGATGCAGCAGGCGCTCGCTTTCCTCTTCGGTCAGCTGGACGACGGGGATTCCTGTCCACACAGACACCACGTTTGCAATGTCCTCGGGAGTAACCTCTCCGCCCTCATGCGAGCGCTTCTCGGTCCACAGGTTCTTCTGCCTTTCCAGCTCCTCCTTGGCCTTTTTCTCTTCATCGCGCACCTTGGCGGCCCGCTCGAATTCCTGCGCGTTGATCGCGGCGGCTTTCTCCTGCTCCAGTTCCTTGACGCTCTTTTCCAGCTCCTGCAAATCGGTGGGAGCGGTAAAGGCACGCAGGCGTACACGGGAGGACGCTTCATCCATCAGGTCGATAGCCTTATCCGGCAGGAAACGATCCGCGATATAGCGGGAAGAAAGCTTCACGGCGGCGTCGATCGCCTCATCGGTGATCTTGACCTTATGGTGCGCCTCGTACCGGTCGCGCAGACCCTTCAGAATCTCGACCGCTTCCTCTTCGCTCGGCTCGCCGACCATGACAGGCTGGAACCGGCGCTCGAGAGCGGCGTCCTTTTCGATATATTTGCGGTATTCGTTGATGGTGGTCGCGCCGATCACCTGAAAATCACCGCGGGCCAGCGCAGGCTTTAAAATGTTCGCAGCGTCTGTGGAGCCCTCCGCGGAGCCGGCGCCGATGATGGTATGCAGCTCGTCGATGAACAGAATAATGTTCCCGGCGCTGCGCACCTCGTCCATCGCAGCCTTGATTCTCTCTTCAAAATCGCCGCGGTACTTGGTGCCGGCAACCATGCCGGTGAGGTCTAATGTAATCACGCGCTTGTTTTTCAGAAGCTCCGGCACCTGACCTTCCGCAATCTTCAGGGCAAGACCTTCCGCGACGGCTGTTTTGCCGACGCCGGGCTCGCCGATCAGGCAGGGATTGTTCTTGGTGCGGCGGGACAGAATCTGAATCACGCGCTCAATTTCCGTCTGGCGGCCGATCACGGGATCGATGCCGCCCTTGGCAGCCAGCGCGGTGAGGTCACGCCCGAATTGATCGAGCGTTTTGGTGGCGCTTTTCCCGCCCTTGCCGGACGAAGCCGGGGGCATGCCGGGAGCGGAAGCGGAATCCTCTCCGCTGCTCAGAGCGGAGCTGATCTCGTTCAGAATGTCGCCGGACTTCGCGCCTAGCGACTGAAGGAAGCGCACGCCGTAGCTGTCGCCCTCCGACAAAATCGCGATGAGCAGATGCTCGGTTCCTACATAATTATGGCCGAGCCGTGCAGCCTCCATGACGGCGATCTGAAGAATCCGCTTGCTGCGGGGCGTAAAATCATCTGCAGAAAGGCTGGTTTTTGTGCCGGTTCCGATCTTTTCGGACATCAGCTGTTCCAGCTGCCCGGCTGTCACCTGCAGTTTATTCAACACTGTGGCGGCCACGCCCGTACCCTCTTTCAGCAGGCCCAGCACAATATGCTCGCTGCCGATATAGGTATGCCCCAGATTTTCCGCCGATTCAATGGCAAGGTTCAGCGCAGTGTTTGCTTTTTCTGTAAATCCGTTAAAACGATACATAGATCGTCCCCCCTTTTTTATGTTACATTCAGCCGCTGAGATACGATGCTTGCGCGAAGCGCATCCCGCTCGGCTGTGGTCATTTTCTTTGTCAGCATCATGGTAGCAGGCTGTACCTGCACGATCAAACTGTTGATGGTGTCGTACGAAATTCCGGTGAGAAGTTCGGTGGCGACTCCCATTCTCACGTAGGAGATCAGCCGCATGAATTCGTCGCTGCTGAGAACGCGGGCGCTTTTCAGAATCCCGATGGAGCGGAAGATCTGGTCCTGCGTTTCCACCGTTTTCACCAGCTCGGCCCGTGCTGCGCGCTCCTGCGCAATCAGCTGGCCCGCGATGCTTTTCAGGTTCGCGATCGCGGACTGCTCGCTCAGGCCCAGCGTCACCTGATTGGAAAGCTGATAGATCGCCCCCACCGGCTCGCTGCCCTCGCCGTAAATGCCGCGGATCACAAGCCCCAGCTTCGACAGGCTGGACGCTACCCGGCGCATCGCGCCGCTTTCCTGAAGCGCGGGCAGGTGCAGCATCAAAGACGCCCGCATGCCGGTGCCCAGATTGGTGGGGCACTGGGTCAGGTAACCCAAATCCTCGTCGAACGCGAAATGCAGGCTCTCGTTCAGCAGAGCGTCCACACGGTCCACCATCTCGTAGGCTCCCTCCAGATCAAGGCCCTCACGCATGACCTGAATCCGCAGGTGATCCTCTTCGTTGATCATGACAGAGACGGTTTCGTCCTGCGTCAGCAGAAGGCCGCGGCCGTTCGGCGCCGAGATAAACTCCGGACTGACCAGATGGCGTTCCACCAGAGAAACCGCCTCATTCTGACTGATGTCGTCGAGACTGATAAATCGAAAATCATTGGAAATGGAGCTGTTGCCGCGCATTACGGCATCGCGTACCGCCTGCTCCACCTTTTCACGCTGCTCGGCGGTCATCTTCACCGGGAACGGATAATCGCTCAGGTTGCGGGCCAGCCGCACGCGGGTACTGATGACCACATCGGCCTCCTGCCCGCTTTTTTCATACCATTTCTTCATGCTTTGCCGCTCCCCTCCAGCGCTTTGATCTCGTCGCGCAGCACCGCCGCACGCTCAAAATCCTGGCTTTCGACCGCCTCGCGAAGCTCTTTCCTTTTGCGGCTGAGCTCCGTATCCTCCTGCGGGGCCACGCTCAGCTTTGCCTCGGGCTTTACCCGCAGGGCCCGGCTGCTCGGGCGCTTACCAAAGTGCTTGGTGTTGCCGTGTATCCTCTGGATCGACGGCATCATGCGGTCGCGGAAGGTATTGTAGCATTCGGCACACCCGACCTTACCGCTCTGGGCGATCTCCCCAAAAGAAGAGCCGCACCCCGGGCAGCGGACGGTATCTGTCATTTCGGGAACGGGGTTCCCGAAGAAACTGCCAAGCAGGCTGTTAAAATCCAGCGCAAAGGGGTACAAAAAATTACCGTACCCCGCTTTCTGCGCGCATTCGCCGCACAGAGCGTATTCGGTCAATTCGCCGTTTACAATGATTTTTACATACGTAGTCGCCGGGTTTTTCCCGCACATCTGACATTTCATGACAATCCCTCCTAAAAGCTCAAATCTGTGTCATCAGCATATGCTTAAAAATCGCCGCGCGAAGCACATCCCGGTTTTCTTTCGGCACATTCTGATAACATCGGTCGTTCAGGGCCGCTGCCATAATGTTTGCCGCTTTTTCCGAAATAATATCGCGCTGAAGCAAATTTGAGAGCATAATGCGCGCCGTCGCGCTGTCGAGCGAATCCCCAACGGAGTTGACCGTGTGCATGATCGCGCTGCTTGCGTCCATCTGAATCTGTGTGATGCGGATATACCCGCCGCCGCCGCGCCGGCTTTCTACCAGGTAGCCCTGTTCGGGCGTAAAGCGGGAGGTAATCACATAACTGATCTGACTGGGAACGCACCCCAGCGATTCGGCCAGCTCGTTTCTTTGAATTTCTGCTCTTCCGTTTTCTTCTTCCAACAGTGCCAATATATAATTGGCAACATGATCACTGATTTTCATAATCACCCTTCCAGTCGAAGTTTGATTTTGACTTTCTTTGACTTTGTAAATCTTATTATAAAGAGTGGCCGCTCGATAGTCAAAGTCAGTTAAAGTCAATTTCCACTTATTTTGCCAAACAGTAGCAATTTAACTCGCTCAGCATATTATTTTCTAACGATTATAAATTATTTCTTGCGTTTTTGCTGCCCCGCCCTCTCCTATTGTATTCATTTGGGCGGATTTCAAGCGCCGAAAAAAGCATTTGCGGAGAAATTCCCGCTGGAAATGACGCAGCAAAATTATTGTAACACCATTTCTCCGCATGCAATATACTATAGTGTAAACCGAAAGGAGGAATACAATAATGTGTAACAATAATAATGGCTTTGGTGGCTGCTGGTGGATCATCATTTTAATCCTCATTCTGTTTTGCTGCGGCGGCTGGGGCAATAGCGGATGCGGCGGATGCGGCGATTGTGGCTGCAACAATAATTGCGGCGGCTGCGGCTGCTAATTCTACAATCAGCAAACTACCGTCTAACCCGCACACGAAAAGGGAGCTGTGGAAACCCCACAGCTCCCTTTTCGCAAGCAAGCTTTCGGCTTTGTTTATCAAATCAAGAGTCTCGTCTGTTTCGGCTAAAATTGCGTCCGGCAACGTGAACCATGCCAGGAATATAACAAGTATTCCTGTACTGATTCCTTGCTGGCATCCTTTTGTCCCGAAAATCCGCCGATTCTTCTTTGATAAACAAGGCCTAATTTTTTGTTTCGTTTTTGGATTGGTATAACAGCAGCGCCTGCGCCAGCTGATCGGGACACGACGTATTTCTGCGCCCGCAGCGGATTCCCCGCAGCCGACCGATCACATCGTCGATCTTCATCCCCTGCACCAGAACACCGATCCCTTGGCTGTTGCCGCTGCAGCCGCCGACAAACTGCACCTGCTGGACGGTATCTCCGTCTACATCGAGAACGATCTTTGAAGAACATACACCGCTGGGACGAAATTCATACTGCATTGCTTTGCCCCCTTTTCTGTTTTTCAGAATGCTCAAACCGGTGATTTCTTCCCTCTGCTTTCGCCGGGGAAGAAATCATCCTTTTTTTAGGTCAGATATCCATCAGCCGCCGGATTTGATCTTGCGGCTTCTTTTTTTGAGCGCCTCGAGCTGCTCGTCGGGGGCGGTAAAGGCCCCCAGCGCGCAGGAATGTGAGGTGTACATTCCGTGAAAGTCAGAGCCGCCGGTCATGATCAGGCCCCGCAGACGCGCCAGCGCGATGTACTGGGGAACATCCTCTTCTTTGTGAAGAGGGTGCCATACCTCAATCCCATCAACCTCTCCCCGATCGGCCAGCTCCAGCATCAGGTCGTGGCCGTCATACTGGCCGGGATGGGCCATCACGGCGACACCGCCTGCCTCGTGAATCTGCCGGATCACATCGTGCACATCGGGATATTCGATCGCGCAGTAAGCAAGGCCGCCGCGCGGGCTGAACAGCTTATGAAACACCGAACCGAACATTTCGGTGGTATAGCCCGCGTCGATCAGCGCATGCATGATGTGCTGCTTGTAAATATTCGTACAGCCCTGCGCGCGGCGCAGTATCATTTCTGCCGGAATCGGATACAGCCGCATCACTTTCTGCATCATAATATTGGCTGCCCGTTTGCGCGATTCACCGATGCGCTTGCACAGACCCTCCAGTCGGTCGGGGCTTTCACAGTCATACCCCAGAATATGTACTTTTCTGCCCCGTGCGTTATCGTAAGCAGAGATTTCGATTCCGGGAATGACCTCTACCCCCTGGCGATCCCCAAAAATCTTCGCGCGGATCGCGCCCGCGAAGGTATCGTGATCGGTTACCGCAATCGTACCGATCTCCTTTATTTTTGCCAGCATCACCAGTTCATCAATAGAAACCGCGCCGTCCGACATTCTTGTATGACAATGCAAATCCGCTGCCATATCATAATCCCCCCATCAATCCTTCATATTAGTATATCAAATCAAAAAATAAAATGTAAGCTATTTCTTAGTGTATCATCAACGGATCGAAGCGGGCTTCCCTGAAAATGGCGGTTTCTTCCCTGCCGAAAGCGGGGAAGAAACCGCAGTCATTTTAAAGTTATATTGTTTCTAATCCGTTATCATCAGATGAGGACACAGGAAAAAGGGAACAAGCCAAAGCTTTTACAAGCCCGGCTTGTCCCTGCGCAATCATACAGTAATTTTACTTTCAAAAGAGCCATTGGATGCTCCCCAGCCTTTGGCAAGGGAAAATTACTATTTTCACAGAACGTTATTTTGAAATAAATTGGCTATGCAGATAGAATTCTATTTTTTCAGAAGCAACTCTGAATTGAATTTTCTCGCGGACAAAAACAACAGGAGCGCATCTGCCAGAATCAGCACAAGGCCGGCCAGCAGAGTCCAGAACGCATCGAGGTAAATCAGCCCCGTAAACTGGCCGATCAGCACCAGCACCAGCGGCAGTACGATATAACCCGAAAGCTGCATGGATTCCAGATAGCTTTTCGACCGGCCGGAAAGCAGCACCATGAAAATGACGCCGAACACCGTTGCGGCGGGCGAAAGCACAAACACCAGCGCCAGCCAGTTCCAGTTGAGAAAGAACGGCATGTTCAGAATCAGGTTGCCGGCCCCGACCACAATGGAAAATAGGACAAAGGAAATGGTCGAAATCAGAAACGACAGCGCCGCGCACCCCGCCACCTTTGCCTTGAACAGACTGCGGGCCGAAAGCGGAGTCAGCAGCAGCGTCTCCATCGTTCCCCGTTCCTTCTCCCCCACAAAGCTGGCCGCGGCCGACGTGGTGGAAGACATCAGCGGGATCATCAGGAAGAACATGGGACAAACCAAGTTCACCATCAAATAGAACATGGACTGCTTCAGATCAAAATCGTTCAAAAGCTCCGGCGGCATCAGCTTCATCATGTTGTCCACCCCGTTGAGCTGATCGGACGGAGCGTACAGCACCAGAAACAGGTACAAAAGCGGCAGAAGCACCACCATGCAGATCGGCACGCCAATCAGCGTGCCGCGCACACTGCGGATATGCCAAACCTCGTTAAAATCCTTCTTGAAAACAGCGAGCTCGGGCTCGGACAGCAGCTTCATTTTGCCACCTCCTGACTTTGCAGGCAGGAAAAATAAACATCCTCGAGTGTGGGCCGGATCAGCCGCGCCTCATATACAGGAATGTCCTGCGCGACCAGATCACGCAGGATCGCGGGCATTTCGGCCTCGGACGCGATCTCTGTTTCCCAGTACTCCCCGTTTTTGACAAAGCCGTGCAGGGTCTGCTCCGGCTCTGTGCGGATGCCCGCTTTGATATGGCACCCGGCGCCTTCGCACAGGGCGGCAAAATCCCCCTGCAGAATCATCTGGCCGCGATACAGAATTCCGTAGGTGGTACACAAATCCTGCGCATAGCGCAGCTGATGTGTACACAAAAAGACGGTGACGCCGCTCTTTTTCGCCAGGGTGGAGATCATTTCATTCACCGCCTGGGCCGATTCGGGGTCAAGGCCGCTGGTGGGCTCGTCCAGAAACAGAACCTGCGGCTCGTGCATCAGAGCGCGGGCCAAAGACAGGCGCTGCATCATTCCGGTGGAATACTGGCCCGCCTTCTGATCCCGAGCCTCCCAGAGCTCCAGCTCGCGCAGCAGCAGCTCGGCTCTCTCTTTGGCCTGGGCCCGGACGAGCCCGGCCGTCTGGCCGAAAAACTCCAGATTCTGCTGGCCGGTCATATTGCCGTATAGATGGGCGGTTTCCGTCATGACCCCACACAGGGCGTGGACCCGCTCCGGCTCATTCTGCGGCGAAAGGCCCATCACGGAGCATTCGCCGGCGGTGGGACGCAGCAGCCCGGTCAAAAGCTTGACGGTCGTCGTTTTGCCCGCGCCGTTGGGGCCGAGAAAACCGCACACACCCCCCTGCGGCACCCGAAGAGTCAGCTCCGAGAGTGCAGCGGTCTTCCCGTCATACGATTTTCCCAGGCCCTGCGCAGCTATGGCGTTCATTGGGGCATCCGCCTCCTTTTTGATACGATCAGTAATGCCGCAGGATAAAGCTGCCGGTTTCTTCCCCTGCCTGCGCGGAGGAAGAAACCGTATATTTGTATCAAAGCGTTTGAAAGTGCATGAATCTATTATGCTCTCTGCTCCATGTGAATGTGCGTCAAATCGTGAATTTGCTCCAAATTTTCTTTAATGCCGCGTTTGTCGGCAGCGGCCAGCAGTTTCTGACGGTTCTTCATCAGCTTCTGCACCGACTCTACACCGCCAGGTCCGGCGACGCAGCCACCCTCGCAGGCCATGCCTTCGATCAGGTCCTCCTGCATACGGCCGGCGTTCATCACCATCAGCTGCTTCTTGCATTCCTTGGCGCCGCTGCACTTTACGCAGGAAACCGGCTTGTCAAAGCCGTCCTCGGCCAGAGCAGCTTCCACCGCCGCGGTAACACCGCCGCTGACGGCAAAGTTTTTGCCCTTGATGCTGCCGTCCTGCACGTTCTCCACCTCAAGAGTCTCTACCTCGATCTCTTTGGCGCTGAACATGGCGGCCAGCTCTTCAAAGGTCATCACATAATCAGCGGTATTCTCCGCCTTCTGAATTTCGAGCTTCTTCGCCACACAGGGGCCAAAAAAGACAACCTTTATGTCCGGCTCATTTTCCTTTAAGTACCGCACAGTCAGCGTCATGGGAGACGCCGTATGAGAAATGTTGGGCTCGAGCTTCGGGAAATGCTTTTCGATCATATCCACAAACGCCGGGCAGCAGGAGGTGGTCATCTTTCTGCCTTCCTCAACCACTTCCTTGAGTTCCTGCGCCTCGTGGTAGGCGGTGGCATCCGCGCCCAGAGAAACCTCTACCGCATCCGCAAAGCCAAGCCGGCGCAGGCCCTCTTTGAGCTGACCGACATTCGCGGTTCCGAAATGGCCCTCAATGGCGGGGGCAAACACGGCGTATACCTTTTCGCCGGACTGAATCTCACGGATGACGTTCACCATGCTGGAACGGTCTGTGATCGCGCCGAACGGGCAGCCCGCCATGCACGCGCCGCAGCTGATGCAGCGGCTGTAATCGATCGCGGCCAGACGGTACTCGTCCATGGTGATGGCGTTGACCGGGCAGGACCGCAGACAGGGGCGCATGGTGTCTGAAATTGCGTTGTACGGGCAGGCAGCGGCACAGCGGCCGCACTCCTTACATTTTGCCGGGTCGATATACGCGCCGCGTCCGGTAACGCTGACCGCCCCAAAGGGACAGGCCGCCACGCATTTCTTCGCCAGACATTTCTGACAGTTATCCGTTACATTAAAGCGGTTGATCGGACACCCCTCGCACGCGGCCGGAAGCACGCCCATTACGGCCTTGTCCTCCTGACGGGGGAGATCTTCGCCGCAGGCCGCCGAAACGCGTTCACGGATGATTTCGCGCTCGCGGTAAATGCAGCAGCGAAATGCGGGCTGCGGGCCGGGGATGATTTCATAGGGAATATCCCCCAGATGCTCTGACAACTGATTGTCATAACTCAGGCGTGCCACCGAAGACAGCACTCTATACTTGAGCTGCTTTGCGTCATTGTCATACTTCATGCTAAAATCCACCCTACTTTTATCATTGTATTTTTATTGCGTACAATTAAAAGCATGAAAAACGTTCCGCAGCTTTCAGAAAGGGTTGCGGAAACAGTTTCATGTTATCTTTGTGATTATTATAACATTTCAACTGTATAATAACAAGAGAGAAATAAAAATGATCTGCAAAAAAACAGAAAAAAAACCGAAATGATATATCCCGTGAACCGCACAGGATTCTTTGGTTTTTTCTGTGATTCCATGTGGGTTTTCTGAAATATCGGGCAGCCTTTCTTTCAATTTTCATACATTTTTATTCAAAATAATTCATAAATATCAATTTCCATCAGACCGCTTGCGTAATACATATGTACTCCAGCAGAGGACAGCAGTCCCTGCTCCGGCGAATTTGCTGAACTTGCTGAAATGTAAATGGGTTCATGGGAAAAAGTTCCTGATTTTTCGATGAATTATTCTTCATATAACGCAAAGTTTAAAAAAATAAAATAAAATTTTTCTTGCATTTTGCGATTGTTTATAGTACAATGCATCTCGAAAGAAGAGTAGGATCAAAGCCTATTTTGAGCGAAGGTGAGCTTTCACCCTCGCGGCAACAACTTTTTTTGACCATTTCTTTCGCACTTTGCGGGAGAAATCAAACGCCATACGGACAGCTGGGTCAAAATGCCGGTCGGCAACTTTCGTTGCCTTATTGATTGAGCCGTTGCTCAAATTTTATAAGTTGGTTACTTAAAACCGTGTGCCTTTCGCACATTACACTTGTGAAACAATCAATAAGAGTAGTAAAAGTAA
>JAEXDU010000111.1 GCA_023401495.1 Bacillota bacterium | reverse complement strand
GCCAGCGCCCGCGCAATGGCCACGCGCTGCTGCTGTCCTCCCGAAAGCGAGTTGACACTGCGGCGGGCAAAACCGCCGAGGTTCACCATCTCGAGCATGCGGTCAACCGTTTCGCGAATCTGTGCTTCCGGCTTTTTGTGGACGCGCATGCCGAACGCAACATTTTCAAACACGTTCAGGTGCGGGAACAAGGCGTATTTTTGAAAAATGGTGTTGACCTCCCGTTTATGCGGCGGCAGGTCGTTGATTTTTTTGCCATTAAAAAAAACATCGCCTGTGTCGGGCGTTACAAATCCGCCGATAATACGCAGAGTCGTCGTTTTGCCGCAGCCCGAGGGCCCCAGCAGCGTAACGAACTCGCCGTCGCGGATATTGAGATTGAAGCTTTTCAGCACATTCTCTTTGCCAAACGACACATCAATGTTCTGTAATGAAATAATGGTGTTATTCTCCATTTGTGCATCCCCTTTGCGGTAATAGTCAAAGTTGCGCTAAACCAAAATTCCGGCCCTAACGCAAGCCCAGCCCCGCCGTATTCGTTGCCCCCCCGCAAAGGATTTTTCACAATCACTGCTGACTGCGGCAACAGAGCGAAGCCGATATTTCTTAGATGCAAACGCAACATGTAAAATAATAGAGTGAAAAACGCGATTTGTCAAGATATGATTTGATTTTTTACCGAATTTTGATATTTTATGAATATATCACACAGATCATACGGGTTTTGATTGATTTTTCTTCCATATCCTTTGATTTTCACGCTTTTTGTTTTCCATCGATATAAAAAAAGCGGCAGGGGGGAAAGCCCGCCCTGCCGGAATAAATAACGATGTCCAGTATGGTTGCAAAAGATTTGATCGGCGTTTACTGTCACCAGTATAGCACCGATGTACCGCCGGGTCAAATCGGCCGCAGCTTTTTTAAATAGACCTGACGAAATCAGGAAACCGGAGTCAGAAGTGTTTGAGCAGCCTGCATCACGTCGACAGGCACCGGCTCGCTCACTGCTGTTTGCTGCGCGCTTTGGGCCGCCGTCTTTGCAGCCGCGTCGGCCAAAGCCGCGGCCTGCCGCGCCTGAGCCTCAGGCGTCAAAGTGCTTGCGGCAATAATTCCGTCGGCGCCGATGGTGTAGATCTTATCCCCGATGGTGCGGGTCGTTTTGATGGCGTACTCGCCGTTCTCGTAGTAATATTCGTTTCCGTCATATGTAACAAAGCCCGTTGTGGGGTAGCTCAGCTGAGTCAGCTTGAACCATGTTGTCCATTTATTTCTGGCGCGCCCGAAAACGGGTTCCTTTTTCATGTCATAACCGACATCGCGGTTATCGACGCCGACATTGTTGCCCACATACACGCCGACATGGCCCGGCTGGTACAGAATCAAGCCGTGGGTTCTGGGCAAAGAGGACCAGTCGCTGTAATTGATGGTGCCCTTTGACTTGGCGTCCTTCAGCATTCCGCTGCCGGTACCGGAAACAGATAACAGGCTGGGATTCGGATTCGTCTTATCGCCCGTCCACCATAAATAGGATTTGATCAGGCCGGAGCAATCTGTATAGCGTGCTCCGTTTCTCAACTGGCCGTAGGAACCGTAATTATATTTCCACTTTTCGGTATAGGCTTTCAGAACATGCTCGGACAAGCCGACGCCGGTTTTGACTTCTGCCGCCTGTGCGGGTGCACACAGACCGGTAACGGTTAACAGACAAAAAGCAAACGCAGCGGCTGCCGCCAATAATTTCTGCATTCCTGAAATCCTCCTGTTTTCAAATCATTTGGGAAAGACATCCCGCATTACAAAATATTACAACTGTAACAAATTGGTTACAGTTTAACATAATCCTTGGAAGATTTCAAGTTAAAATTCTATTATTTTGATTTTTTTGGAGAGCGATTTGTAGAAAATAACAGGAATAATTTTCCAAAAGCAACAAAAGCCCCCATTCCGCGCGGATTTTCAGGGGTTGTCCCCTTAAAATTATGTCACCTGCAAATTTAGTTCGACATCCACGGCACACGGCGTCGATTCGTTTTGCCAGAATAAGGAATTTGCTCTGAGCGCTTTTCCTGCTATATAATAAAAAAAATACTGAATGATGGAGAAGATTCCCTTGCCTTTCTGGAAAAGAAAAAAGCCGGCCGGCAGTTTGGGCGGCACGAAAACAAACCGTACCGGGAAAGAACCCAAGAAAACCGGCAGCCGGCTGAATCAAAAAACCCCAAAACAACTGAACCATCTTTTTTACATATTGACCGCGATAGGGCTCTTATGTCTTATAATCCCTCCCATTCCGAAGATCGTCGGAATTGTTTACAGTTTTGTTTTACCCCCGGTCGCCCTTTTGGCAGCCTGGAAATATTCAGGGAAAAGCCACGGAAGGGATATCAGCTTTGCATTCACTCCCGTTTTCTTTCCATCGATGATACTGATGGCAAGAGCGGCGACGATCCATGCCGTTCACATCGGACCGTTATTATTGATTTTGACGCTGACTGTGCTTTGCTGCACTGCTGTCCTGCTGCATCATTTTTTGCCTCTTCGCAAAATATTGACCGCATTTTTACTGACGATGACACTGTTTGCATATCTCTACTCCGGGGTGCTGATGACCAACAGCATAGTCACAAGACAGATTCTTGCACAATATCAGCCAACGGTGGAGCGGAAATACATCAAATCTTCGCGCCGCTCCTCCACTTACTACCTGATCTTATCCGCCTGGGGAACAGCCCCTGACGGCGGAGTTGTCATTGTGGATCCTCGAACTTATCACGAGTCCTCAGTCGGCGGTCGGCTGCTGATTTCGCAGGAACGCGGACTATGGGGGATCGAATGGTACCGCATGAGCGCGGAAAAATCGGCATAGGCCGGGCTTTCCCATTTGATCTTTGTTAAAAGGTATCAAACTGCTCTGAATTTTGATCTGCACGGCATAACCGATGATTCTTTTTCGTGAAAGCCAGAAAACAATCCCCGGAAGACTCCGCCGTTACGGCAGGCTCTTCCGGGGATTGTTTTCATAATTTCGTGCTGTATGTATTCTCTTTCTGTGTGCATAGAGTCTCCCGCAGCAGAGTCTCCGCCTCGTCTGCGGGCATTGGGCGGTAACAATAGAAGCCCTGAACCTCATCGCACATCCGCTGGCTGAGAAAATCCAGCTGCGGCTCCGTTTCCACTCCCTCGGCAGTCACCTTCATTTTCAGGTTCTTGGCAAGATTGATAATCACCTTTGAGATTGCCCGGTCCTTATTGTTCTTCTCAATGCCGTGAACAAACTGCATATCCATTTTGATCCGATCAACCGGCAGAAGCTTTAACCGGCTGAGAGAGGAATACTCCGTGCCGAAATCATCGATGGAGATCGATACGCCCAGTGCCTTTAACCGATGGAGCACCGTGATGATGTGATCTGTATTGCCATTTGCCACGCTCTCGGTAACCTCCAGCTCCAGACAGTTCGGCGGAAGCTCTGTCGTCTGCAAGATTTCCTTGATCAGCGGAATAAACTTCGGGTTCCTGAGCTGCTGTACCGAAACGTTGACCGCCATACGCAGATTCGCGCAGCCCATCTCCAGCCAGCGCCGATTCTGCCGGCAGGCCTCGCGCATCACCCATTCGCCGACCGCATAAATCAGCCCGGTCTGCTCTGCCAGCGGAATAAATTCCGTCGGGCTGACGATCCCCCGCCCCGGCAGATTCCAGCGGACCAAAGCCTCCATCCCCACGATCCGGCGCGTGGCCACGTCGATCTGCGGCTGATAATGCAGCAAAAGCTGATTTTTTTCCAGCGCATGGTAAAGCTGGTTCACAAGCTGCGTTTTGGCCTGTATTTCATCCTTGATTTCCTGAGAGCAAAACACATAACGGCCCTTCCCCTCGCTTTTGGCGCGGTACATGGCTGTGTCCGCATTTTTGAGGAGCACCTCCGGGTCATCCCCGTCCTGCGGGTAAACGGCTACACCGGCGCTCACCGAAATAAAGAACTCCTGCTCCGCCAATAGGATAGGCTTCTGCACCACCTTCATCAGCCGATCCATAATCGCGGTCAGCTCCTCCTGTGAGGTAATCTGACCGAGCATCAAAATGAACTCATCGCCGCCAAAGCGGGCTACTGTATCCCCATCCCGGATCGAGCTGCTCAGCGCCTTGGCGACCTCAATCAAAAGCCGGTCCCCCTGGCCGTGCCCTAACGTATCGTTCACCGATTTGAACGCATCCAGATCCAGGAACACGACGCCGATCATTTTGCGGACCCTTTTCGCCCGGGGAATCCATTCGCTGAGCCTTTCCTTAAACAGGGTACGGTTCGGCAGACCGGTCAGCTGATCGTGAAACGCCAAATAATTGAGCTCTTTCTCATCATCCGCTTTAATGACAGCATCGGAAAGGATGAGCCCGACCACCTCAACAAACGCGATGGAATCCAGATTCCACATGGAAAACGGGCGTCCCGCATGAAATCCGACGAATCCCATGAGCTCGCCTTTGTTCCGGATCGGCACGGCAACAAGGGCGCGGATGCCCTGCGCAAGCAATTGGGCGCGTACCTCTGCGGCCTCCGGAGGCAGGAAGAGAGTATCTTTCAGCACAAGAGCCTCGTTGCCTTGGAACCGCCGGAGCATTTCTGAGCGGATATTTTGTATGGCGTCGCTTAATGTGCCGCGGGACGGGTCAGCCGCTTCCGACATCCACTCCACCGCATAGCGCACGGTATTTGCCTGCATGTTCATCAGCACCAGACAGGCCCGGTCACATTCGATAAAGCGCCCACACTGCTCCAGAGCCGCATACAGCTTTTGATCGATATTCACTTCTCCGGAGGATACGAAGCTGTGCGAAATATCCGACGCGATGGACTGCATGGTAACATGGTTGATGTTTTCCTGAAGTCTGGTCGTATAAATTTTGTTGACGTACATTGCGAAAATGGCGGCAAAGGCAATCACTCCGATCCGGTCCAGATAATATCTTCCGGACAGCACAATCACTTCAGGCGGCGTGTAGCCCCACGCAAACAGCTGCGTTAAAAACGCAGTAACGATCACGGTGGAAAGGATAATGAGCCGGTTGAAGAGCAGACAGATGATCATGAACAAAAAAACAAATGACCAGGCGATAAAAATTCCCTCGTCGGCAAACCAAAGCGTGTAGAACGGAATCATCAGCGCAAAGGACAAAGACACCAGCATTTCTTTCGCATTGTCCTCAAGCCGCAAATGCTCAATCGAAGCCAGAAAGACGCCAAGAAGCACCAGCAGCCCGCTCACCACCTGCACGGGGATGACATTCTGGTGCCCGGCATAAAAAGACCGGTTTGCCAGCAGCAGACACGCACCGACAAACAGCATCAGCCCCAAATAGAGGTAAACGTTCGTGCGGGCCGATTTGGAAAGGATCATCTCGTTCTGGCTGATGGTGACCGGCTGCAGAAAATGATACCGGTTGATGCAATAGCCAACCGCAAAAATCATCACCAGCGCAAAAATAGCCGCTACCTGCGGAAAACGGATGTGAAAAAAGACGGGCAGAACGTCTGTGATGTACCCCAGCACAGCGGCAAAGAGAAACGAAAAGGAGATAATTTTGGCCTGCTTTTTCTCATCGTTTGAAGTGGAGTGCCGCCCCCACTGCAGCAGCAGCACCACGGCCACCGCAGCGTAAAGGACGATATAAATATAATAGAACCAGTCCCATCCGTCCGTCTTTGAGATATTCACCCAGCCGTGTTGCGTATGAACCAGCGTATCGGGATTCCGGCCAAAAAGCGGCAGAACGGTGTAGGCGCAGACCGTCACAGCGGCAGGCAGATACATCAGGAAAAACAGCCACCGTTTTTTCAGCAGCCCTTCCCGTCCCGTCAGCAGCAGAACGGCATGCATCGTCAGGCTGCCGATGATCCCCCAGCCCAGCGGTGCAATGCGGCGGCCGACAGAACAGATTTCTTCCGTCCGGGCCGCACCGGTGAGCGCAAGGCCAAACGCCCATACCGCAAGCGTCGCGCAGATCGCCAAAAACAACCGGTTCAGGCGCGTTACACTGCCATGAACGGCGTAAAGCCCGCAGGCCACTGCGGCACCGCAGGTTGTTAAAAGCAATACGCTGTACGTTTCTGTGATCAAATCATCACTCCTCATTGCCGCTGCGGTCAGTCTGCTCCTTCACGGACAATTTCTTTTCATCCGCCTGCCGGATCACTCTGCGGCCAAAATCCGGACAGCGGCGGAAAACCTCCTCCAGCTCTTCCGGGGGCATCGGCCTGTAATAATAAAAGCCCTGCACCTCGTCGCACATTCTGCGGCTTAAAAAACGAAGCTGCTCTTCGGTTTCCACCCCCTCGGCGATCACCTTCATCTCAAGGCTTTTCCCAAGGCTGATGATGGCCTGAGCGATCGCCCGGTCTTTATCGCTTCGCTCGATCCCCCTGACAAACTGCATGTCCATCTTGATCCGGTCGATCGGCAGCAGCTTTAACCGCTCCAGAGAAGAATACTCCGTTCCGAAATCATCGATCGAGATGCAGACCCCCAGCCGCTTGAGCTGGTTCATCAAAACGACCATATCGATATTGCCGCTGTTGGCCCCGCTCTCGGTCACCTCCAGCTCCAGACACTTTGGGGGAAGCCCCGTTTTCTCGAGCACCTGTGCTACCTGCCGCACAAACCCTCTGTTTTCCAGCTGATGTACGGAGATATTTACCGCTATGCGTACCGGAGGAAACCCCATGTCCAGCCACGCCTTACACTTGGCGCAGGCGGTTTCGAGCACCCACGCGCCGATAGACTGGATCAGCCCCGTCTGTTCCGCCAAAGGAATAAAAACGGTTGGACTGACAAATCCACGGTCCGGCAGCTCCCACCGCAGAAGAGCCTCGATCCCAACAATTTTTCCGGTTTGCAGATCGATCTGCGGCTGATAGTGAACCCTGAGCTGCTTTTTCTCCATCGCGCGGTAAAGCAGGTTGCTCAGCCGCGCGTTTTCCATCGCTTTGTCCTTATAGGCCTGCAGACACAGGGCGTATTGGTTTTTGCCGTGCGCTTTCGCCTCGTACATGGCAATGTCGGCATTTTTCATCAGGGTTTCGGCATCTGTTCCATCGTACGGATACAACGACACGCCGATGCTTGCGGTCACATAGAAATCCTGGCCGCGCAGAACGATCGGCCTTTGAATGGCCTCCAGAACCCTGCGGATTGCCTGAACCATCTCTTCCTCGTCCGCCACCCGGCTCAGCATCAGTACAAATTCATCCCCGCCGATCCGCGCCACCACGTCGCCTGCCCCGATGCTGCCGGCAATCGCCTTTGAAACCTCCCGAAGAAGCAGATCGCCCGTATCGTGCCCCAGGGTATCGTTGATCGATTTAAAGGAATCCAGATCGATAAAAGCCACCGCGATTTTGATATTTTCTTTCTGAGCACGTTCCATTTCCAGATTCAACTGATGCTTGAAGGACAAGCGGTTCGGCAGCCCGGTGAGCGTATCGTGAAACGCAGACCATTCGATCCTCCTGCGATCGTCGAGCTTAATGGCCGCATCGGTGATCGTATCGGCCACAATGGACAAAAACAGCGGCGGATCCTTTGCCCAATCCGGATGCACCGAAGACGACGCAAAGCTTATGAAGCCAAACTCTTCCTTGTTCCTGACAATGGAGGTCAGGACAAATCCGCAGATTCCCATCTGCCGCAGCTGGGCCTTCACCATTTCCGCCTCCGGCGGCAGCTGTTCGACGTCCGGCACTGCAAGCACCCGGCTATCGGGAATTCGATCGAGAAGCTCCCTGCACAAAAACGGGGCACCGTTTTCGCTGATGGTGGGAATAGAAACGGCTGTGCCCGCGCGCCATTCACGGCAATACTGAATCACTCTGTTTTGGGGATTCCAAAGGGCCAAATACGCCCAGTCACACTGAACAAACGGGCCGCATTTGGAAAGCAGGCTCTCAATCTTCTCGTCGAAGCTTTTCTCATCAACCGAAATCATGCTGTACGCAATCTCGGCGATCAGCGTCTGCCGGTACGCGTGGCCGGCATTTTCCCGAAGCCTGTTTCGGTATACCCGGCTGATATAAAAACTCATGATACCGGCCAGCGCGATCAGGCCCAGCCGGACCATATAATCCGCGGAATCGAGCCTTACCACCGCAAACGGTGTAACGCAGTAAACCAGCAGCTGAGTCTGCCCGGCAGAAAGCAGAATGGTAATGAGCAGAATCCGTTTATTGAACAGCAGGCCGACCATCAGCAGCAGGAAAAAGAACGTCCAGATCGTAATACTGCCGTAAACTGCGAATCGCAGCGTGACAAAGGGGATCAGCAAAGAGAATAGCACCGCAAAAAGGAGCTCTTTGAACAGCTCGTTGAGCACAAGCCTGCCGAGGAACAAAATCAAACCGCCGGTCAGCATCAGCAGCCCACTGAACAAAAAGGATGAGGACAGCATGGTCTCGCGGTAAAAAAAGTGCTGGCTGAACAGATTCATCAGGCTCCCAAAGAGAAAAAAGAAGCCTAAAATCTGATACAGCATGGTGCGGTTCGCGCGGTCCAAAATGGTTTCATTGGGATTCGCCGTCGCGGGCTGCATAAAACCATACCGCCTGACGCAATGGCTCACCGCCAGAACAGGCAGCAGGGAAAAAACCGGCGCAACGCTCGGAGTATAGATCCTCAGCAGGGGCAGAATCACTTCCGTCACCGTGCCGAGCGCAATGCAGACCCACAGGGAAATCAGAAGCAGACGCGCCTGATTTCGCACTTGTGCCGACGCCGTTTTGGAGCCCCAGTTTTTCAGCAGCAGCGCAATGATGATGAAGTACACGATATAATAACAGCAAAACGCGGTATACCAGCCGCTTAAGGGAATAGTTGTCCAGCCAAACGCTGTTTGGACCATATGGTCCCGTCCCGCCCCAAGCAGCGGCCGCAGTGCCAGGCCATACAGGAGAACCGCGCCCGGCAGGTAGATCAGCACGGGAATCCATGGCCTTTTCACAAAGGAGGGAGGTTCGGTCAGAATCAGGATGTAATGCAGCAGAAATGCAAATATCGTTACATAACCGACGGGTGCAAGGCGGCTCCCCCAAAAACGGATGGCCGGCAAAGAACCGGCGGTCTGAATCGCCAAACCAAGCGACCATAGGAAAACGGAAACCCCCATGGCTGCAAATATTCTGTTGATGACAGGCCGGTAATTGCCCTGAACCGTGTACAGCACACATGCAATCGAAGCTCCGCCGCTCGCCATGAGCAACACTGGTAACAGCAAAAAGAGTTCCACCTTTTTTCCTCCAACAACAGGATGGTCTGTCATTCTATCGATAAAAACAATAAAGAAACTTGTTTTATTATTTAATCGGTTCAATCGCCCAGGAATGAAGAGAGTGAAAGTTAAAAATAAATATTATTTATAAAAACAAGCCTTTACCCGCAAAAATTCTGCTTTTGTTTTAGGAATAAGCATAAAAAAACAGGTGTCAGGAAAAAGCCGACACCTGTTTTTTATGGTACTGATCTTTCCGGTGCTTCCGGACACGGGTACATCCGGCTGCAGCCGACCGCCCACTGCCGATTTTTATTTGTAAAAACGAATTTTATGGATTGCTCCCTGTCAGACCGGGCTCAGATACTGCCGCGGGCAAGCGCTTTGCGCCCGGCCCTATCGGCATCGAGAATTGCCCGAATGAACTTTTTTCCGTAAGGTTGCCGGGGGCGTATTCCCACTCCACCACAGAGGAAGCTTTTTGGGCGGCCACCGGCAGATCGGCTTCGGTCAGGCCGATCTGCTCTATGGTAACGGGAAGCCCGATGCTGCAGTTAAAGTCCAGAATTCTGTCCCGCTCTTCCGTCTGATTGTCATACGTCAAAAGACAGAGTACGCCGAAGGAAACAATCTCGCCGTGAAGGTGCTTTTCGCAGGCGGGATCGGCCGGGAACAAAGCTCCCGGTCGATCCCGCCTTACAACGATAGTATCATTCTTTTTAAGATCAATAGACCTCATTTGACCGATCCTGGTCAAGATACGGAGAAAGCGGGCACTCCCACTTTTTATGCTTGGTATGAAGCAGCTTGTGGGAACGCTCCGACAGCGGCTTTTCAAAATAATCGCGATAGGCCCCAAGTACCGCCGGATTTTCATGAGAGAAGCGCAGCGTATTCCCTTTATCCAGCTCGTAGAGCTGTTCGCCGCGAACCTGCGCGAATTCCATGCCGTCTGTAATCGGCTGGCCGCCGCCACCGGCGCAGCCGCCCGGGCAGGCCATCACCTCTACAAAATCATACGTGGTTCTCCCGGTGCGGATCGACTCCATCAGCTTTCTCGCGTTCCCGAGCCCGTTGACCACGGCCACCCGCAGAGTGCGGTCGGCAATCCGGAAGTTTGCTTCCTTCCAGCCCTGCATGCCGCCAACCTCGAGGAACGCGTCGGGGTCGGGATTTTCCCCTGTCGCCAGGTAATACGCGGAGCGCAGGGCCGCCTGCATCACGCCGCCGGTGGTGCCGAAAATCACGGCCGCGCCGGTACCGACGCCAAGCGGCATATCGAACTCCTCTTCCTCCAGTTCAGACACCAGGATATGCTCCGCGCGGATCATGCGGTCGATCTCGCGGGTCGTCAGCACCAGATCAACGTCCTGCCCCGCTCCGGCATCACTGAGCACCTTTTGCGCACATTCGTCCTTTTTGGCAAGGCACGGCATCACAGAAATGGAATAAATCTGTTTTGGGTCCACCTTTAATAGCTCCGCATAATAGCTCTTGGCCACGGCGCCGAACATCTGCTGGGGCGATTTGGCGCTGGACAGGTTGCCGACCATGTCGGGATACTGGGATTTGATAAACCGCACCCACCCGGGACAGCACGAGGTAAACATTGGGAACCGCGCGGCTTCGGGGTGGCCCAGCTTTTCCAGCAGCTCGCTGCCCTCCTCCATAATGGTGAGGTCGGCGGCAAAATTCGTATCGAAAATGTAGCGGAACCCCATTTTGCGCAGCGCCGCAACGAGGCGCTTCACTGTCGCCTGCTCACGCGGCAGGCCGAACGGCTCTCCCCACGCCGCACGCACGGACGGTGCAATCTGAACCACCGTGATTTTATCCGGGTCCGCCAGTGCGGCAAACGCCTTTTCGGTATCGTCGCGCTCGCGCAGCGCCCCCACCGGACAGTGTGTAATGCACTGACCGCAGAGCGCGCAGTCGGAATCCTCGATCTTCCGGTTCCAGGTAACGTCTACAGTCGTGCGGGAGCCGGTATTCGCCACATCCCAAATGTGCATTCCCTGAATCTCATCGCAGACCTGAATACAGCGCATACACTTGATGCACTTGGAAAAATCGCGGATCAGCGGGAAGCGCTTGTTCCACTCTGAAACCGGCAGCTCGCGTTGGTACGGCAGGTCGAGAATGCCGAGATCGTTTGCGATCCGCTGCAGGCCGCAGTTGCCGCTGCGCACGCAGGTGGAACAGTAGCAGTCGTGCTGCGAGAGAATCAGCTCAACAATCCCCCGGCGGGCTTCACGGACGCGAGGGCTGTTGGTGTACACCACCATTCCCTCTTCCACCCGGTTATTGCACGAGGCCACAAGCTTATCCTTTCCGGCCAGCTCGACCACGCACACCCGGCAGGCCCCGATTTCGTTGATGCCTTTCAGGTAGCAGAGCGTGGGAATATGGATGCCGACGGAGGCCGCCGCATCCAGAATCGTGGAGCCTTCCTCCACCTCATACGCCTTGTGATTGATTGTAACCGTTACCATCTGTAAGCCCTCCCCCCTTTGAACACACCATAGCCGAAGTGATCACAGCGCAGGCACCGCGAGGATTCCTGCGCGGCCTCCTGATCGGTCATGCCGCTTTCCATCAGGTCAAAATCGTTCTTTCGCTCGTCAGATTCCCGCTCCGTCAGGTTTACCCTGCCGCAGGGGGTTCTGTCGTCCATATTGGCGGGGGGAATGACCACATCCGTCGTGATCTCGTGATGATACCCCAAAAAGTTATCGATATTGGCGGCAGCCACTTTACCCGCGGCCACGGCCTTGATGACCGTCGCGGGCCCGCTGACGCAGTCGCCGCCGGCAAACAGGTTCGGGATATTGTCTACCCGGGCGCAGCTTTGCGCGATAATGCTCCCTCTGCTGACCGGCACGCCATATTCCGCAAACGGCCCATACTCTACGCTCTGGCCGATGGCCGACACGATCAGATCGCAGGGAATCCGACATTCCTCCATATCCGCATCCACCGGTTTCGGGCGTCCGGCGGAATCCATGTTGCCGATGATCTGGGGGCGGACCCACAGCGCGGCGACATCGCCGTCTTCGGTGGCTTCGATCCGGGAGGGCGCCTGCAGACACAAAATCCGGCAGCCCTCATTTGCGGCTCCCTGCACCTCTTCCGGCAGGGCGGTCATGTCCTCTTCACGGCGGCGATAAACGATCGCGACCTTCTCCGCGCCGAGACGCACCGCAGAGCGGGCCGCGTCCATCGCGACGTTCCCTCCGCCGATCACCACCACGGTTTTCCCGGCAAAGCCGGATTTCACATTGTTGCCGATCGCGCGCAGCATATCCACCGCGGAGAGAACCCCGCGGCTGTTTTCGCCCGGAATGCCAATCTTTCTGTCTGAATGCGCGCCGATCGCGATATAGACCGCATCGTATGTTCCCGTCAGGTCGGAAATTTCAATATCCTTGCCGACGTTGACTCCGGTTTTCACCTGGACTCCGGTAGAAAGAATCGCCTCAATATCGTCCCAGAGCCGCTCACGCGGCAGGCGGTAGCTCGGGATGCCATACCGCAGCATTCCGCCCAGATGCGGCTGCTTTTCGTAAACAGTGACGCTATGGCCCATCAGGGAGAGATAATAGGCGGTGCTCAATCCACCCGGCCCGGCCCCGATGACCGCCACCTGTTTGCCGGTCACGGGCGCACAAACCGGCGCGGAAACCTTGCCCGCGTGGTCGACGGCGTAGCGCTTGATCCCGCGAATATTGATGGAAGCATCGATCATGTTTCTTCTGCAGCGCGCCTCGCAGGGGTGCTCGCAGACAAACGCGCAGGCCGTCGGGAACGGATTGTCCTTTCGGATCAGCTGGACCGCGTCGGCATACCTGCCCGCGTGCACCAAGGCAATATATCCGGGGATGTCCACCCCGGCAGGACACAGCGCGACGCAGGGAACCGGCTGATTCAGACTGCATGTGCATCGGCCCGTTACAACGTGCTCCACGTAATCCTCGCGGAAGCCCCGGACCCCTTTGAGCACCATGTCGGCCGCCTCGTAACCGATGGCGCAGTCCGCCGACTGCACGATGATAGAGGCCGTCCGCTCAATCAAATCTATGGTTTCCATCGTGGCCTTCTGATCCAGCACATCCTCCAGCAGGTGTTCCAGCTGTGCAAGTCCAATGCGGCACGGTACGCATTTTCCGCACGTCTGCGCCCTGCATATTTTCAAAAAGGATGCCGCCAGATCGACGGGACACAGGTTTGGAGGGCTGGCAATGATCCGGCGTTCCAGATCGCGGTAAAGCTTTTCAACAGTGGTTTGTGCTCTATTCGGCGTGATAATTTCAAGTCTGCTCATCTTTCTCACCACTCCCAACTCGGAAAAAATACGAAACTGCAACAATTATAATATAATTCCATAGGAGTGTAAATGATTTTTCGGTAAATATTTATCAAACAAATTTGGTAATTATTTATTTTTTGTTAAAATTGCTGTAAATTCATCTTCTTAACTTGCTTTCAGACATATTCCTGGCGTTGTACAAAAGAGCAATCCAAGGCAATTGCCATATAGACCAGGCACATCATAAAACGCAGACGAAACCCGGCAGATGAGCCAATGGCTCATCTGCCGGGTTTCCCACACGATCAATCCACGCTGATCAAACCACACAAAACAAATCTATCAAAAAGTGCTCTTTCCCGCTCGAGAGAACAGGTGAGGCACCCGCGCGGCAGGATTTAAATCGCTTGAGAGACTGCCGCCTCTTTGGCTCTTCTTTCCTCCACACTCTTGTTGATGGCCGGAATCAACAGCATGCCGATCAGCATCATCGGCATCATGGTAAACATGGCGGGTACCATGCCCATCCCCAGCGTTTCGCCAAAGTAAGCGATGATCTTGGGCGAAACCATTTGCAGGCCGAGGTTCATGACACTGGTAAAGATCGAGAACATAAAGCCTTCGATCGATTCGGAGCAAAGCCGCATCAGGACAGCGTAGGTAATAACAGAAACGGCTCCTCTGGCGAATCCCATCGTCGCATGGGCAAAAATAACCATAAAGGTGTTGTCCCAATGCCCATTCACCAGCAGCCAGGGACACATCAAAACCCAGATAGCAACAAACAGAATGGCAATATTCCTGGTGGTGAGGCCGCCGATTTTCTCTACAAGCTGCCCTACAACAAAAGCGCCAGCCGCAACCGCGATGTATTGCGTCATCGTGGCCATCCCATAAACCGCCGAATTGGTATTCTTCATCACCACAGGGCCGACCATGATCGCCATTCCCATAGCGCCCATAAAAAAGACCGCAAACAGCAAGCCCAGCCATGCGCCCCTGTTTCCAAACCCTATTTTAATAGCGGATTTGATGGGGATCAGCTTTTCTTTCTCCTTGGCTTCGGGGAGCTCTTTGAACAGGAGAGTGGCAAACGCCTGACCCGCCGCGGCAACACCCAGGAAAATAGCGACGACACGCCAGCCGACAATACCCGGCAGCGCACTGGCAAGCGCAACGCCGATCGCCATTCCCACATATCTGCCGCCGTTGGCAAAACCCTGCATTTTGCTGGTATGCTCATCCGGCGTAATGTCTACGGTCAAAGCGTCCGCCGTACCGTCGACAATCACAAAACAGATATTGCAGAGAATGATGGCGCCAAGCCAGATCACAGAATATGTAGTGATGGTAGAGAGAACGATAAAGGCGGGAATGAACAGGACACCGCCCATAATTAAATATGGTTTTCTTCTGCCGAATTTCCCTACGGGCACTCTGTCGGACAAAAGGCCGGTGAACATCTTCAAATAGGTAGGGAGTCCGGAGAGCGCGGTAACGGTGGCAATCGCCGCATAATCCAGCTTGAACACATTCGTAGTGTAATAAACGATATAGACCTGAAGACCCGCGACATAAATACCCTGTAACACATAGAAAAGCAGTTCAACATAAAAATAATAGTTCTTGAAATTGCGCTGTTTTCGCTGATCCAGCGTCAAATCGGCGCCTCGATCAACAGTTTCCATAACTTCCATGGCTGACCCTCCTTTTATTTTGAAAAGCGAATACCGCTTTCCATTTTTCCGTAAAAAACCTCAAGCTCTAAACGATTGTATCCGGCTACACGCATACCGCAAAACCCGCCGCCAGAAAAGAAATCTGGTTTAGGAATATTCTGACGGCGGAAAAGCTTACAGCTCGCTGATGGCACGGGGTTTCACGTCGGCGGGGATGGGCGAGATATATTTCTTCCCTTTCATCCGGCGGGCAAATTCCTTCTGAGCGGCTTCGAGCAGACTGTCGTCCTCAATGAGGTCGATGGCGGCTCCGGCCAGCACCTGAGCGGCATAGATAAGTCCCTTGTGAGCAGCCTCGCTGCGGCCGATCGCTACCGTCTGCCATGTGTGCGCCGGCGATTTCAAGGTCCAGCATGTGGCGGAGATTTGCGCCGTGGGCACATTCCAGCTGACGTCGCCCACATCGCTGGAACCGGGGGCCACCTTGATTTCCCGCCGGGCATCAAAAGGAAGCACCTCTGTAAAAAGTGCCTGCCCGGCCATTTTTTCCTCAAAGGTCTCTGCCTCCGCTTCCGTCACACCAACGCCGGATAGATTGGGCATGTTGGTCAGTGTGGCGTCCAGCGCTTTGCCCAGAGCCAGATCTTCGTCGCTGTAAACAATGGGCGGCACAGAGAGAAGGTTTTGGTAAAGCACCGAGTTCAGAGCCTTATTGGGAACCAGATTGGCGCAGGACTTGATGAATTCGATTTCCACCTCGGTCTCCGTGGCCATAGCCATGCCTTCGGCAATCTTATTGATGCGCTGGTAGATTTCTTCTACCTGTTCCAGTTTCGGCGCACGAATCAGATAGAGCACCTCGGCCCTGGGCTGCACCACATTGGGGGAGAATCCGCCGGCATTTGTAATGGCGTAGTGGATGCGGGTTTCCTGCGGGACGTGCTCGCGCAGGAACTGCACACCCACATTCATCAGCTCCAACGCATCCAGCGCGCTGCGGCCATTCTGCGGCGCGGCCGCAGCGTGGGACGCGCGGCCCTTGAATTTGTAAAGAATCTGGTAATTGGCAAGAAAATTGATGTCCGCAACACCGTTGAAATTGCCAGGGTGCCAGGTAAGAGCGGCATCCACGCCGTCAAAGACGCCGCCGCGGGCCATAAAGGCTTTCCCCGAGCCGCCCTCTTCCCCCGGGCAGCCGAAATATTTGACGGTACCCTGCTTCCCGTTTTTCTCCAGATACTCCTTCAGGGCGACAGCGGCCCCCAAAGAGCCCGCGCCAAGAAGATTGTGACCGCAGCCGTGGCCGTTGCCCCCCTCGCAAACGGGCTTCGGTTCGGCGGCGCCGGCCTCCTGGCTCATTCCCGAAAGAGCGTCGAACTCACCGAGGAAGCCGATCACCGGGTGACCCGACCCCCAAGTGCCGATGAACGCGGTCGGAACCTCCGCCACACCTTTTTCAACGCGGAAACCGAAACGTTCCAGCACTTCGCAGATGCAGTCCATCGACTGGAATTCCTGGAAAGCGGTCTCGGCGTAGTCCCAGACATGGTCGCTCACATCGCTGAACACCGCCCGGTTTTCCTCAAGGAATTCATACACTTGCTTTTTTTCCACAAAATGACCTCCTTTTTCAGGTTGCATTGTCCTTGCACGCAAAATGCGCAAAAAGAGAAGGGAAAATCCCCTTTTCCTGTATCAGGTTTACCATAGAAACGCCGGACTTTGCAGCTCTGAAAACGCATATCTGGGGATTTGATTTTACTTATAGGTGCTTTTATGATATAATGCGTTAAAGTCAAATTCGGCGAATTACGGGGGTGGTTATATGACGTTCAACCAGTTGCGTTATGTGGTGGAAGCGGCTAAAATCGGTTCGATTTCCAAAGCGGCCCGGCTCCTGTTCCTGACCCAATCCAATCTGAGCAGTACCATCCTTTCCCTTGAAAAAGAGCTGGGGATCAAACTGTTTCTTCGAACCCAGGACGGCATTCAGCTGACCGATCAGGGGGAAATGTTTATGGTGCACGCCCGAAGCATTCTGAACAGCTATGATGAACTGATGCAGCTGAACGCCCCGAAGGAGAAAGAGCACTTCCACATCGGGATGATCTCCTCTTCTTCCTTTTGCACCAATGCCTTTGCCAAGCTTTGCAGCCGCTATTACGATCGAAAAAATCTGCACATGACCATGCAAAACTGTGACCTTGACCACTCCGTCGATTTGCTCCGCACCGGTCAGATTGATCTTGAGGTGATGATGGCAAACTTCTCGGTCAAATATCATCTCCACGAGCTTTGCGACCAAAAAAAGATTCAACTGGATGTTTTAGGCACCCTGCCCGTCAACGTCCTTCTGCGCAGAGGGCATCCCTTATTGGTGCATTGCGACCCGGACGACCCGGGAAAGGACTTTGATTTTCAGGCATTGGCGAACTATCCCTGTGTGGATTATGTAAAAAACCAGCTCGGCACAAATCTTCTGACCATCGTCATGCAGGAAACCCGCACGTTTCTACCAAACAGCGCGATCAATATGATTCTGGTTGGCGACCGCGATCAAAAAGACGGTATTCTTCTCAGCACGGACGCTTTTGCGCTGGGCGTGTCGCGGGCCCCATCCCAGCGGAACCAGGATTCCGTTATCATCCCTCTCCCCGGCTGCGCCATTGAGCTCTGCCTTTGCACTTCGCCGCTGTACCCCGCAAGCAGGTTTATTCCCGAATTTCGCTCGCTGTTGATCGACGAGCTGATGCTCAGCCCGGAATTTCAGCCCGCCTGCTGATAAAAAAAGAAGAGCTCCGATCGAAACAATTTCGATCGGAGCTCTTCTTTTGCAGTCATTTCATACACAGGTGCACGGTTCCGTTTTTGCCGCTGTCACCGGATGAAATTGGTCATTGCACGATCTTCCCCCTCCGGGAAAGGCACATGCTCTTTGCCTGCTTCAATGATCTTGAGCAGCCACGCCATACATCGGGCATTTTTGCGGATGGTCTGTATCCCCTCTTCATCCCGGAGCACCTCTTTCGGCTCCATTCCGTATCCTACTGTCCAGTATTGAGACGGCGGCGTGACCGTCTCTGCCAGATTCAGATAGTTATTCAGCTGATGTACCACATCTACCCCGCCGGCACGCCGCACGACCGCGACAGAGGTTGCCACTTTGTATTTGAAATATTCCGAGCTTGTGAAAAACACCCTGTCCAGAAAGGCCTTCATGGTTCCCGCAATTCCGGCGTAATAGGTGGGAGATGCCAGAATAAAGCCATCCGCCTCACGCATTTTCGCGGCGGTTTCATTCACGATGTCGTTCTGAAAAACACACCGGTTCTGTTCGGAAGTGGAACAGTAGCCGCAGGCAATACAGCCATGAATGTCCAGACGCCCGACCCAGATCACTTCAACCTCTATCCCCTGCCGCTCCAGCTCTTTTTTCATGATTTGCAGGGCGTGACCTGTATTTCCGTCTTGATTGGGACTGCCGTTGATCGCTATGACTTTCATCATCTCTCGCTCCTTTCTTTCTTCTGTGAACAGTATAGCACTGATAGTGCGCTCTAAGTCAATAGAGGCACACAAAATACTTCATCCTCCGGCTCAGAGTAAAACGGGAGCGATCTATTATGATAAATATGCACGGATTGAAAGCGATCCCGACAAGTTACCGTATCCTGAAAAACTGCTGTAAAAACGAACCCGGCCGCATCCACCTTGCGGTGCCGCGGCCGGGAGCTCTGTTTAGAAAAAGCGTTCTTCCGTTTCATCCAAACGGCTTGGATCGGACGCCGCCGACGGTTTTTCCAGAAGGAACTTGGAAACCTCCTGCTGCAGGGCCTGGGCCTGCGCCGCCAGCTCTTCGCTGGAAGCGGAGCTTTCTTCCGCCGTGGCCGCGTTGTTCTGAACCACGGAGGATACCTGCGACAGCCCCAGCGTGATCTGTTCGATCGCGCCGGCCTGCTCCACAGAGCCGCGCTCGACCTGCTCGATCGAAACGCTGATCATTTTCGCCTGCTCGCCCGCCTGAGAAAGCACGCGCGAGGTATTCGCCGCGATCTCGCCGCCCTCTTTGACGGTGTTCTCGGCCGTCTGGAGCAGAACGGCCGTCTGCTTGGCGGCTTCCGCCGATTTGGCAGCGAGGTTGCGCACCTCATCCGCCACCACGGCAAAGCCCTTGCCCGCCGTACCGGCCCGCGCGGCCTCAATCGCCGCGTTCAGGGCGAGGATATTCGTCTGGAGCGCGATATCTTCAATCACCTTGGTGATGCTTGAAATCTGCTCCGATGACTCGCGGATCTCATCCATCGCGCGGGTCAGCTTCTGCATCTCTTCATTGCTCTGCAGAATCCCCGCGGCGGCCTGCGTCACATATTCCGTAGCCTGACGCACGTTCTGCACGTTGGCCTCCGCCTGCTGATCGACGGTCGCGATCGAGGCCGTCAGCTCCTGCACGGTGGCCGCCTGCTCAGACGCGCCCGCAGCCAAAGCCTGCGCCGCCGCAGACACCTGTTCGGCCCCGGTATTGACCTGCTGCGACGCGACGTCAATCAGGGAAAGCGTTTGATTCAGCGAACTGGAAATCTGAACCAGTGCGGTCCGGATCGGCGCGAAATCACCCACATATTCCAAATCCATCTGCACGCGCATATCCCGCTGCGCCATCTGATGGAGCTTTTCCGAAATATCCCGAATATAGCTTTGCAGAGACGAAACGGTCGACCGCAGAGCGTCCGCCAGAATCCCCAGCTCATTCTTCGCGCGGTATTCCAGCGCAATGTCCAGGTTCCCCTGCGCGAGCTTGGTCGCGACCTGTGCCATTTCATCCAGCGGACGCGAGATGGTGCGCCGGACGAACAGCAGCAGAAGCGCAATCGCCAGCAATATCAGCAGAAGCACCAGCACAACGGAAATGATCTGGGCGTTTCGCATTGCCGCGTTGGATTCCTCCAGTGAAAGAGCGGAAGAATAAATGCCGACCGCCTGATTGTTGGAATCCAAAATCGGCTGATAGGCGGTCGCGTGGGGAACGCCCAGAACATCGGCCAGACCAAAATACTGCGTCTTCTCCTCCAGCACGGTTTTGGCGATCTTCTGATCCAGCTTTGTGCCAAGAGCGCGCTGGCCGTTGCTGACGATCGTGGTATTGGCACGCTCATCCCCCACAAAAATGGTGAACTCACTGCCGGTCATACTTTTCATTTTGTCCACGAACTCGACATTCACCATAGAATATCCGGCTGAAATCGCGCCGATAATTTTACCCGAAGAATCCTTGACGGGCACGCCGGTGCGAATGGCGAGCCGAATATCGGCGCCGGTCTCGGTGACCGTCGCGGTTTCCCCCTTGAGCGCCCTTGCAACGTTGGCCTGGCCTGTGACCGAATCGCCCGTTTTATCGTCGAGGGTGCGCGCGATCACGACCCCCTGACTGTTGACAACCGTTACAAAGTCCACGTTTATGACCATTTCTTTTATGGACTGATTCACCGCCGCTTTCACAGCGGCGGCGTCGCCAAGCTGCACTGCCTGGATCACCTGAGCGTTGGCGGCAAGATGTTCGGCGGCCGTGGCGGACTGTGTTTCGTCGTCCTTTACAATGGAATTCATGGTGGTAAGCGCCATCTGGCTTCTTTCGGTATCGATCTGATTGATGACGCTTCGATTGCTGGCCGACATGTAGAGCACCGACACACTGCCCACGATAAGAATGGCACAGGTCGCAAACAAAGCCAGCTGGAACCCGATTTTGCGAATCATCGGCAGCTTACCGGAACTACCGGAGCTTTGCGGCATGTGTCTTGACGTTTTCATTGATTTGATCATACAAATCTTCCCTTTCAAAGGTGTTTTTTATTAAGACAGTAAGGCAGACAGTTTCACCGCCGGGTGTGCAGCAAGCCGTTAAAAAATCCTTTTTCGGCAAAGCTGAAATTTCTTCTTCGACAAAAATCGACATTCCAAATATTAACAGCTTTATTATACAGGGAGCATATTTCCGGTGTCAATTAGAAGCAGGCGCAAAAAGAACCAAACTTAAACACGCAAAATAAAAGAATAGTAGTCATTATTATCAAAGCGTTTTTCTTTCAATCTTTTTGGAAAATATTTCCTTGTAAACAGCGTGAAAATATATCACCCTGATGCGTTTCTGAAAGGACAAAGGCGGCGCGAAACGCCCTGCCGCAAGGTACTCCGCTTCGACCGAAAAGAGGATCAAAAAAGCCCCCGTCGCCGCCGGATTTCTCCGGCCGTGACGGGGGCTTGCCTGTATGGTGTTAACGCGCCAGACCTGCCGCCTGCTCGAGTTCTGCTCTTTGTTTCTGCCAATAGGCCGCATCCTCTTGTGTGATTTCGCGGATCACCCGGCAGGGGTTCCCGGCGGCGATCACCCCGGCGGGGATCGATTTTGTGACCACGGAGCCCGACCCGATAATACTGCCGCCGCCGATCTCGACGCCGCCGTTGATCACCGCGTGACCGCCGATCCACACATCGTCCCCGATGGTGACGGGGCTGCCGTATTCCAGCATGTCTGCCCTTACCCTTGCGTCGATGGGGTGCGAAGCAGTATAGATGCCGACCTGCGGCCCGAGCAAAACGTGATTGCCGATCGTCACGGGGCAAACGTCCAGAATCACGCAGTCGAAGTTGGCGTAAAAGTGGTTCCCGATGGTAATATTGCTGCCGTAATCACAGCGAAAGTTCGGTTCGATGTAAATATGTTCCCCAATCGACCCAAGCATTTCTTTCAAAAGCTGCGTGCGGTACTCGAATTCATCCTCCCCGGTGTTGTTGTATGTCCGCAGCAATTTTCTGATTTTGCGCATGTCTTCCCACAGCTCTTCATCGCCGCGGTATGGCATTCCCCGAATCATCCGCTCTTTCATGCTCAGCATATCGCCTGTGCTCCTTTCCCAATTTCAGTTTCACAACATGTGAATGTTTTCCACAAGGGCCGGCGGGCTTTCCCCCGCTCTTTGGTGAATCAGAAGTTCCATCAGGGACGACAGCAGACTGCCTTTGGTGATCAGCTCAAAGACCGGGCCGTTTTCCCGCCGCACAATCCGCAGGGCCTGCAGAACCGCTATTTTGTGATGCCGCTCCGACTGCAGCTTTACCGCATATTCTACACCATCGACCGTCAAATTGACAACATAGCTTGCGCTGAGTGGTTCGGCCTGCGCAGTTTTCAGCAAGGAGTTGCGGAGGGTTTCATATTGATTTTCTTTCAGCTGCCGAATGATCATAAACATGCTCCTTTTTATGATGTTTTCCGACAGTGCTTGAAAGGAAGTGCGGCGCGTGCTATACTATTTACGCTGCATTTGCCTTATGGCATCTGTCGGTTGGGTGGGAAGTGGCGATTGCTTTGATGGGTGAGCGCCGCTTCCTTTCATTTTTTGAGGTCGTCATGTATCTTTTCAATTCCTTTGCGTACAACATCTGACCGTGTTATTTTCAACTCTTTCGCACATTCTTCAAGTTTTGCCATTGATGTATTATCAAGGCGAACGCGGAACATTGTATGCTTGGAATCGGGCGATACCGGACGTCCGATTTTCTTTTGCGACATACGCACCTCCTTCCTGTAGCTACAACAATTATATTCCTGTAGCAACGAAAAGTCAAGTGAATTTATGCCGCTTCCTTTCATTTTTTGAGGCTTTCATGCACAAGTTCAATCCCTTTTCGCACGACATCCGATTTGCTGATTTCCAGCGATTCGGCGGATTCTTCCAGTAGTTGTACACTCTTATCATCCAGCCGAACCCGGAACATCGTATCTTTTGGGTTATCCGTTGGCCGCCCCATCTTTTTGGGTTCGCTGATAGGCTCACCTCCTTTTGTAGCGACAATGCTATGATAGGTTATGTGGGAAGTGGCGATTGCTTTGACGAGTGCGCGCCGCTTCCTTTCATTTTTTGAGGTCATCCCTTAACTTCTTAATCCCACGCCGGGCAGCTTCCGCTTTTGTCACCCGCTCTTGTTCGCAATAGGCTTCTAACGCTTCGCTGCTTTCGTTATCTAAACGGATAAAGAGCGTTTTGTCTTTCGGATTATCCGTGGGACGCCCCATTTTCGGGTTTGCCAAATGTTCACCTCCTTTTGATATACAAAAGTCAAATAAATTTGCATCGCTTCCTTTCATGATGTTCCCGACAGTGCTTGAAAGGAATTACAGCGCATGTTATACTATTTACGCTGCATTTGCCTTATGGCATCTGTCGGTTTTGGGGAAGTGGCGATTGCTTTGGAGAGTGAGCGCCGCTTCCTTTCATTTTTTCTGGAGCTGGTCATACAAAGTATCAATGCCTTTTCGCAAAACCTCTGAACGGGTCATCTTCAGTTCTTTCATACAAAATTCCACTTTATCCAAAGTTTCATTATCAACCCTGACTTTCAGGTCATGCTCCAAAGGCTTCTCTGGATGAGGCCCCGGCTTCTTACGTTCCCCCAAATGACCACCTCCTAACTTGGAACGCAAGATAATTATATATCTTGTGTTCCAAGTTGTCAACAATTTCCAAACATAAAACGAGAGGATACCCTACATCAGGGTATCCTCTCATTTTGTGCCTGCTGTGATCGGTGCGAAACAGAAAAATAAGCGAAGCCCAAGACTTCGCTTACTAAAACAAATACGCATAAAAACACCTGATACGATTCTTTTTGCTGACGCTCATTGTACCGAAATGGAGATCGAATGATCTGCGCGCGCCGCGCCGGTTACCTTCTGGATCGAGAAAATCTGCGGGGTCACGACAAGCATCATAGAGGTCGCGTCCGCAAAAACAAGAATGCCGTACTCGTTGATCGTGATATCGCCGGAAGCGCTTGTGGTGGGGCCGGTCGTAAACGATATGCTGTCGCCCACCGCAACATAATCATGAATGTTTTTGATCTGATCCGTGTCGCAGTTCTGCGGGAACGGATCGGGAGGAGTCAAATAGGTAATGGAGCTGTCGTAAACGCTGTCCGGGAAATAGAGAACCGTTATTTTATCGATGCTGAAAGCGACCGGTTCGTCCCCCAGCAGCAGCATGGGGATGCTCCCGGCGTCAGGCGATCGGTACAGGGAATTGATCGGCCCGGTGATCGTCGCAAGCCGGTTGGAGAAAAGGCTCATTGTCGCGCCCGGGTAGAGCGTTACGATCTGTTCCAGAACATGGGCGAACTGATCCAGCGCGAAGCATCGGCTGTTATCCGCCGCGCCGCCGCCGCTGTCGACGGCAGAAATCCGCAGGTTGGCTTTCGATGAAATCGTGCCGGAGAAAAAGAGCGTTGCATTCGACATATTGACCAGTGAAAAAGTAACCGGAGCGTCGTCGATATTCAGAACGGCGATCCCGCCCATATTGCCTGTTTTATTGGGCGAGTTGCTCTCAAACACCTGGCCTTTGTCCGAGATCAGCTGAACAGCCGTGCCCGGCGAGCCGGAGGTTGACTGGATCGACACCCACCAGTCGACGATATACAGGCCGTTTTCAGGAATCGTGACAACGCCTGTCACCGGATCATAACCGAGATTCCCGACCGAACTGATGATTTGATCAAAGATAAAATTGCCGCTATCTAAAATATTGGTGCCGCTGTTTTTTTGGAGCTGCAATACTGTACTGGCCATCACTATCACCTTTTTATTTAGTTTTGATCGCCCTCCTCTACCATATGGTATGTGCTGTGATTCAAAAAGTTAAGAACGGCACGCAAAGACAGGGAACACGGCGCCGATCGGCGGATTCGGCCGGTCAATCGCGTGCGGCGTATGTTCCGTTGATGAAATGAAAGTCGCAGCAGCTCGCGCCCTCCCCCAGCGTTCCGCTGCGCTCAAACCGGATTTTCGGCAGCAGCCCCGCGAAAGCCGTGGTGTCGTTCTCGCAGTAAACCGTGCAAAGCTCAGGGCAGCCGTGCTGCCGACAGGAATCCCAATACAGACATCGGTGCAGATTAAAGTGGATTTCTCTTCCGCTGTTGCTCACCCACTCCGTTTCCCAGCCCTGCGCCGGGAAATTTTTGCTCATGTGCGATTTTACGCCCATGCGGTACAGAAGAAACGCAAACGGGATGCGCGCCATCTGGGCGCTGCTCTCTTTCTTGATCAGCGCGGCTTTCTGCGTTTCGCGCCGGACGGCGGCCAGCGCGTCGCTCTGGGGGATGCCCTCCGCCAGCAGCGCCTTGTAATAAGCCATTGCCGGGAACAGCTTGCCGCGCAGGTGCTCCGCGATCGCGGGATTCCCTTTGTCGTCCGCCTGCGCCACCAGCTCGTGATACAGCTCCTCTGCCCTGCCATAAATACGGGTTCCCATGGGATCGGCGAATTCCTTCTCACAATCTTCCCGCAAAAACGGAAGATTCGTTGACTCAAACGCTTTCATCATTCGAGGTCTCCTCTATCTTCTCAAATATTTCACCGGCGTGCTTTTGCAGTACATCCGCTTTCGTCACGGCGATCCCCCACTTTTCGTCGCCCAGAACGATCAGGGTATCGCCCGCCTGAATCCCGAACACCTCGCGCGCGTCCTTCGGGATAATGATCTGCCCGCGTTCCCCCACCTTTACGGTACCAAAAATATAGTGGCCTTTTGGGATTTCCATTCCTATCACCTCATCATATAATACATACTAATATGAATAGTATGACGAACAGAAGAAAATGTCAAGTCCTCCATAAGCAGCCCGCATATTCTGCACCATTGACTGTCCTATTGACAAGGCGGCCCGCACGCAACGGCTTGGCCTGAACATTTTTTATTATTCCAGCAGAGATACAAAGTCAGGTAAAAAATGATGTGATCCTATTGCGGGATATAAATGATAATGATTCTAATTATATTTTTATTTGTATTTGTATTCAAAGAAATGTCATGATATAATCAACACAATCATCAGATACGGCTCTGCCGTACCAGAGCGTTCATTGCGTCACCTGCCGACAGGCCCGGTGATAAAAATGGACACAATAGGCCATCAACAGAATTTCTTGATTCGGATAAGGAGGTTATAAGATGAAGGGTTTTGGTGTTTTAAAGATTAACGAAGTGGGCTGGATCGAAAAAGAAAGGCCGGTTTGCGGCCCTCTGGACGCAATTGTCCGGCCAACCACACTGGCGCCCTGCACGTCGGATGTACACACTTCTCATGGCGGCGCGGGAACCGAGGGCAAGGACGGCATGATTCTCGGCCATGAGGCTGTAGGCGAAATTGTCGAGGTTGGTGAACTGGTAACGCGTTTCAAGCCGGGCGACAAGGTCGTTGTCGCGACAACAACACCGGACTGGATGCAGCCGGCAACACAAGGCAGATACCATCAGCACGACACAGGCCCTTTGCATAGCTTCAAATACACAACAACAAAGGACGGCTCGTTTGCGGAGTTCTTCCATGTGAATCACGCCGACGCGAACATGGCACTGCTGCCGGAAGGTGTGACGGAAGACCAGGCGGTCATGGTAGTGGATATGATGTCCACAGGCTTCCACAGCGTTGAAAACGCAAGAGTGACCTTTGGCGACACCGTTGTCGTCATTGGAATCGGCCCGGTTGGGCTGATGGCAATCGCCGGGGCGAAGCTTGCCGGGGCAGGAAGAATCCTTGCGGTAGGAACGCGGCCAAACTGCGTTGAAATCGCGAAAAAATACGGAGCTACCGATATCATCAGCTACAAAAAAGGTGACATTGTGGAGCAAATTGTGGCGCTGACAAACGGCGATGTGGATTCCGTCATCATTGCCGGCGGAAACAAAGACAGCCTTGCGCAGGCAATCGCCATGGTAAAAGCGGGCGGAACCGTATCGAATGTCAATTACTACGACGTCACCGACGTTTTGGCGTTCCCGGCTTATTTGTGGGGACTTGGCATGAAGAATGTGGACATCCGCGGCGGATTTTGCCCCGGCGGTGCGCTTCGCATTGAAAAACTGCTCAAGATGATTCAGTACGGCAGAGTGGATACCTCTTTATTGATCACTCATACCTTTGAAGGCTTTGAGAAGATTGAGGATGCATTCAAGCTGATGGCCGAGAAACCGAGTGATTTGATCAAGCCGGTAATTCACGTTAAATGGTAATCCCCAGTTCAGAATTGTAACACAAAAAGAGAAGCGAATCGATTTTAAAATCGATTCGCTTCTCTTTTTCAATTTGTCGCAAAACGAACGCGTGAAATCACATCATCTTATTTGTAGCACTTTTTCCCGGACAGGATCATCATACTTTCCTTCTTGGGATTGATCTCAGGTTTAATGACCTTCTCCTCCCAATCCGCCGGTGCAACCTCTTCAATTGAAATGGTGATTGCTTCCTGCGGGCAGCCCCAGAGTTCCAAAAGAACCTGATTGATTTTCTCGACAACCGCTTCTTTCGTTTCCTGATCCTTGGGGAACGACTTGATTGCAATGTAAGGCATAATAAAATCTCCCTTCAAATGAATCCTCAAATTTTTGCTTACCGATGAATACAAGTGCCGCTGCATCCATCATATCACGTTGTTTTAGATAAAAAAAGACAGGTCTTGCCTTTTTCCACAGTGCGATAGGGGCATTTTTGAAACCGTGGTGAAGCGGGACGATATAGTTTTGCAGGCAGCGAGATTTCGTTGCCTGCCGATCTTCGTTTTATGCGACGTCTGGCGAGTCCCCGGCGTTTCCTGTTCCGCTTGCCGTTCGATAACGCTGTTCGGCAATCCGATCTCTGTGCCTGATTTGGCCGTGCTTAATACGTTTCTGTATGAATCTTTGCCTGATCTACTTCGTCTAATTGATGTGCAGGCATTGTCCCACTCGGATATCCCACTGCAATAATAGAAAGCACTGCCATATGCTCTGGAATCCCAAGGAGTTTACGCACATACTCTTCACTGCTCATTCCCTGATTGGATTCTCTTAACCGAATCTGCACCCAGCAGGAGCCAAGCCCCAATTTCTCTGCTTCCAGCTGCATCAAGACAGCGGAGATAGAGGCGTCTTCTATCCAGGTATCGGTTTTCTGTGTATTGCCCAATACCACGATCGCAAGGGGCGTCTTCGGTAAAAACGGCTGATTCGGCTGGCGGCAGTCACCAAGCTTTTGAAGTGTCTCTTTCTTTTCGACCACTACAAACTCCCATGGGCGGGTATTCTTCCCGGTGGGCCCCAGCTGTGCTGCCTGAAGAAGCTTTTCTTTTTTCTCCGCTTCCACAGCCCTGTCTTCAAATTTTCGGCAGCTTCTTCTTGTAAGCAACAGATCCAACATAAATTTTCCCTCACTTTCTCAGCCTGTAATTATGATTATATTACAAAATTAGTATAGTACAATAGGGCAGAAAAAACTGATATGATAATAAAAACATACTATTTAGAATTGGGAGATATAAAACAAGGAAAACGGTACAGGTGTCGTACAAGTGTCGTGTGAGCATAAATTCAGACTGAAAAACGCAAAAAAGAAAACCCGCGCAATCACCGGAATCATCCGGTAACTACGTGGGTTTTCCTCTTTGTGTCATTAGGTCAAAATAGATGCAGACATTTCGTTCTCATAATGCATATTTTATTCAATCACATTACTTTTTCTGCTTCCACACTTGCGCTAAAATATCCTTTAATACTAATAATGAGTCTATGTCATTATACCCATAATCATTGCTTAGTCGCTTTAAAAGTTTCGTTATTGTTTCCGCATATTCAGTGGTATCAACTTCATTTTGATAAGTTGTAAGGATGGGATATTTCTTACCCCACACATTTGTCCAGTTTATTTTATCTTGTTTTTCTTGAGTAGTATTTTCAATAACACGCTCGATTTCTTTCAAATCAACATCAAACTCAATCAACTCATCTAGAGACAAATGATATAATGAAGCTAACTTTTTCGATTGATGAATATCTGGAAGTGTTTCATCCAGTTCCCATTTGGAAATGGTTTGTCTGCTTACGCCCAATTTTTCCGCAACTTCTTCTTGTGATAGGCCGCTCTGTTTTCTTGCTTTAAATAAATTCTCTCCTAAATTCATAAAATGCACCTCCGTTTATTTGTTAATACTATAATTCTTATAAGGTGCTTTATCTACCACTTTAACCTTGAAATTTTGCACTTTTTCTTAACATTTTTATATGGAGCGAATATCAATCTGAAGGTCAAATAAAATTTGCAAGTGTAGCATAAAAAAACTCAGGCTAAAACGGACATAATTCAGTATTCGTTTTACCTGATACCCTTGGCCCGCCCTGAGGGATTCGGGTGTTGGCACGCTCTACCCGCGTTCTGCGGCCTTTTTTTCTTTTCACGGCGCACGGATTCTTTTCCGTTCTACCCAACCTGCACCGGGGTTTTCGCCTCGTGACAGACGAAAAACAAGGACAAGGCAAAAGCCCTGTCCTTGTTTTTGGTGCGGCTAATGGGACTTGAACCCATACGAGATAACTCACACGCCCCTCAAACGTGCCTGTCTGCCAGTTCCAGCACAGCCGCATTTCTGCAAAATGATAGTACCGAGCAGGCGCGGAGCCGACTCGACGAACAGTATTATATCATTCCAGAGAAAGACTTGTCAACTAAAATTCGCTTTATTTCAAAAGTTTTTCGACAAGGGCACTGTATTCCTCGTAAGTCATCATGCTGTTGAGCACTTTCAGCAGTGCGTTCGTCGCAAGATGCTCCGGCAGACTCAGGTGCTCGAGCAGCAGCCTGCGGTTCTGCGCGCTGTTCTCCCCGCCGGTCAGGCCGTCGCGGAACAGGTCTGCTTTTTCGATCTTTCGCACCGCCGCGGGAGCCTCCCACTCTGGAACAGAGTCTTCTTCACAAAGCACGCCCGCGCGGTCGAGCGCCTCTAAAATCTGCTGCTTCGAGACCCCTTCCACCCCCAGCTTGCCCTCTTTAGAGCCTTTTACCTTACGGCGCTCTTTGCCCAGAACATCCGGAATATAGGCATGCTTAATGTACTTTTCCGGGATTGCGCTCATCAGGTGGTGGCGGATGAGAAATCCCGCGGAATCGCTGTCGGTCAGAATCAACAGGCCGCGCGTTTCCGCCATGCGGCGAATCAGCGCCATCTGACGCTCATCTTTAAAAATGCGAAAGCCGCGCGTTTCGATAATCAGACCGTCGATGATCGAGGAAAGCTTGATTTTGTCATACTTTCCCTCCACGATGACCGCTTCTTTGATTTTGATCAAGTTATTCGCTCCTTCTCGGCAATCAGCAGCAGCCGGGCAATCAGCTTCTCCATTAAAATACGGTCCCCGGTGCGCGAGCTTTTCAGCCCGATGTCGGTTTCCAGCAATACTTCAAGGCTCTCTCTCAGTTTTTCCAAAGAAAGGCCTTTCATGTCACGCTCCGCGTTTTTCAGGCGGAATTCCTTTCCCTTATACGGAAAATAGTTTGCAAGCTCCGCCGGGCTGTGGCCGCCCTGCACGCACGCGCGCACGCGGTACAAATCCACATAGGCCGACGACAGCACCGCCAGCACCGCCACCGGCTCTTCCCGCTGCTGGTACAGCAGATCGAGCAGGGAATATGCCTTATCGTACTGCGCGGACACCAGTGCTTTCGAGAGCAGGAACACCGTCGTTTCCAGATTTTTCACCGCAACGCGGTCGATCGCCGCGCGGGTAATCGCACCCTTGCCTATGTAGGCGCAGAGCTTGTCCAGCTCGTGAAACAGCGTTTGCAGCTCTTTGCCGCACTGAGAGATCAAAAAGGCCGCGTCCTGCCGCGAAAGCTCGCAGCCGCGTTTTTCCGCGTAGGCGCACAGCAGGCGCTCGAGCTCGGCCCCCTCGCGCGGGCGCACCTCGACCACCGTGCCCTGCTTTTTGACCACGGTGAGCCATTTTTTCCACGCGGCGGATTTTTTCACATCCATCTCAAGCGTCGGCTGAAACACGAGCAGCACCGTGGTTTCGGGAAGATTTTCCACCAGCTCGTACAGCTTACTCAGCTCGCGCGCGGGCAGCTTTTCCACGTCCAGATCGGTGATGACAACGTACTTCTTTTCCGCCATCATCGGCAGAGCCTCCGCCGCGTCGGCCACCTTGTCGGCCAAAAGGCCGTCGCCCGAAAAGCGCTGCACGTTAAAATCCGCAAAGGGCTGTTCTGAAGCTTTCTTCAGCAGCCGTTTCAGATAGGCTGCAATCAGATATTTTTCTTCCCCATATAGAAAGCACAGGCCGTCCAGCTCCAGACGATCGGCGGCTTTTTTCCACTGGGCTTCCGTAAGTTCCGGCATCAGACGTTCCTCCTTAATACAATCTTTCCTCCTGGTCGGGTATCGATCAGCACATGGCCCGCATCCCCGGTAGACGCCGACACAAGTCCGACGTCGCCGAGCCGAATAACACTAGCCTGCGCGGTTTCCTCCGACATCGACAGCACCGTGACAAACGGCGACAGCGCTTCCATCCGGCGCGGCAGATCGTCGGCGATCACAAAATCGGTCTGCCGCCACTTAGCAGGCAAGGCATCGGCGCGGCACTCTGCGGATGCGAGCAGAAATGTGACATCATTGACCGAAATGCCCGTATAACCCTGCAGACCGTCGGCATACTGCTCCACCTGAACCATGTCCCACAGCTCGGTCTGTGCTCTGGTATCAAAACAATGGACCTTCTCCGCGTTTTTCAGCTGTTTTTGCAGGAACTCGTTGTCCTGTCCGTTTTTCCACAACAGCACCTGTTTCGGTTGAAAAGACGAAATCAGCTCCGACGCAAGCAGGGCTTCTTCCTTGGAATCCCTCACCAGCTGCAGATAATCGAGCTGCCGTACGCCCTGCCCACGCAGGTAATTCCGCGCGGTAGACGATGTAAATCCACCGCAGCCGATCACCGCGCCATGCCCCTGATGAGTGAGCACGACGCAAAGTCCATCGCCCTCCTGAAGCACTGCGACCCGCGTGACCGACCGCATGGAAAGCTGGTAAGAAAACACGCCGCACAGCAGCAAGATCATGCTGAGCAGCGCCGCCGACCGCTTTGCTGCACCGGAGGGCGGCCGGACGATCACGATCGCCGCAAGCAGCAGAGAACCCGCAAGCCACAGATGCACAAAACCGTAAGACGCCGAAATGCTCGCATAAGGAATTTGCGCCAGAAGGCGCGCGCAGCCGATCATGTAATTGGAAAGCAGACCCGTACCAAACACGAAGGGCATCGCCAGAAACGGCAGGCCCATCACATAGATTCCTGCGCCCAGCGCCGCACACACCATCAGCAGTGTGGACGGCAGAATCTGCAGCACATTCGACAGCGGCGAAATCAGCGACACCGTGCCGAAGGACAAAATCAGAATCGGCAGAGTGAACACTGTGGCCGTAACGGTGGTGCACACGGCGGAATTGACGCCGTCGAGCAGAGCGCGCCCGACGGGCACCGTTTCATACAAGGCGCGCAGGCGGGTACTGAGCGGCCCGGCGCATAAAATCATGCCGAGCGTGGCGGAAAAGGACAGCAACAGCCCAAGATCCGCCGCGGCGTAAGGGTTTGCCGTACAGATCAGCAGCGCGGCGATCCCCAGCGAATTCAAGGAATCTGCCCTGCGGCGCGCCACGATGCCAAACAGGTAAATCAAGCTCATAATGCCGCTGCGCAAAACCGAGGGCACAAAGCCCGTCACCGCCATAAAGCCGAACACTCCGGCCATCGCGGCCGCGGCGCCGGCCCTGCGCGGGAGCCGCAGAAGCCCAAGCAACAACAGAAAAAACTGCGCCATGGTCGTCATATGCAGGCCCGAAACCGACAGGATATGCGTCACCCCGGTCGTCTGAAAATCAGACTTCACCTGCTCGTCGATGCCGGAAGTATCGCCCAGCAGCACCCCTGCGGAAAGCCCGGCTTGCCGCGCGGGCAGCAGGCGGTACAGCGCGCCGGTCATACTGCGACGCAGCGAAAGCGCCGCAAAGTACGGCGGCCTGTGCTGTGTGGAAGTGACTTTGACCGGCTCGTACTCGTACAAATACGCAAACAGTGTGATGCCCTTTGAGGCGTAGTAGGATGGAGAATCGAACCCTTCCCCGCCCCTCGGCGTATAAAAGTGCGCTTTGCCCTCGATGGTGTCATAGGGCTCCACGTTCAATGCGTTCTGGGTAGAAAGGCGGATTTTTTCCACATACGGCGCGCCGTCTGCGGAGATGCTCTGCACCCGGATGACATAATAATACCGTCCATAGGCGCTGACGGGCAACTCGCAGACCGTACCCGTCAGCACAGCGTCGCGCCCGTTCATCTGCTGAGCGGGCAGCACCACTGTCTGAGCATACGCGTAAAACAAGCCGAACGCCGCCGCTGCCGAGAGCAGCGCCATCTGAACGGTACGAAGGGATCGGG
>JAEXDU010000067.1 GCA_023401495.1 Bacillota bacterium | reverse complement strand
CAAAAAGCGGGGGATTTTTCTAAGGGAAGCGCCGGGCTTTTTTGTTGACAGCGCGGGAAGAATCGCCTATGATGGATACATGTTCCGAATTTTGGAAAACAATAAAAAATATGGTGAAAAATTTGGTTGACTGCGTAATATTGATATAACTGAATCAATACTAATATAGCAGGGCCAATGCGCTGTTTTGGATGAAGTGCGCCTGGGAAAACCGGCGCTTTTTCAATGGCAGAATCAGGGGGTTGTATCATGCGTTTAATCGATTTGCTGCAGGGAATGCAGTATTCCGCTGTCGGTGACCTTCAGGTACCGGTAGAGGATTTGATTTATGATTCCAGAAAAGTCAAGGCGGGCTGTGCGTTTGTGTGCCTGCGGGGCTCTCATGCGGACGGTCATCAGTATGCGGAGCAGGCCGCGAAGAGCGGCGCCAGCGCAATTATTGCAGATCACCCGCTGGAGCTTCCGGTACAGGTTCCGGTCGTCGTTGTGCCGGACACTCGCCTGGCGCTGGCGGTGATGTCTGCGGCGCTCTTCGGGCATCCCGCAAAGCGGATGAAAACCGTCGGTGTGACCGGCACAAAAGGGAAGACGACCACCACCTATATGATCCGCGCGATTTTGGAGCAGGCGGGCATCAAGACCGGGCTGATCGGCACCATCGGCGCGGTGGTCGGCGACCGGGTGATCCCGACGGAGAACACAACGCCGGAATCCTACGAAGTACAGTCCTTCCTCAAACAAATGGCGGATGAGGGCTGCCAGTGCGTCGTGATGGAGGCCTCCTCCATCGGCCTGAAGGCGTACCGCACCGCGGGCTTTACGTTTGACATCGGCCTGTTCACGAACTTTTCTCCCGATCATATCGGCGGCGACGAGCATGCCTCTCTGGAGGAATATCTGGCGTGCAAGAGCATGCTGTTCCGCCAGTGCCGGCTGGGGATTGTGAATATTGACGATCAGAACTGGGAGGGCGTTGTAAAGGATCATACCTGCGAGCTGGAAACCTACGGCTTTTCTCCCGAGGCGCAGCTCCGGGCGGAAAACGAGGGCCTTGTGTCCCGTCCCGGCTATTTGGGCGCGCGGTTTGATCTGAGCGGCTTTTTGAATTTCCCCGTAACGGTGGATATTCCCGGGAAGTTCAGCGCGTATAACGCTCTTGCCGCCATTGCGGTGTGCCGCCACTTTGACGTGACGCAGGAGCAGATTCAGCAGGGGCTGAGCACTGTTAAGGTCAAAGGCCGCGTGGAGCCGGTGCCGGTGACCGGCGAATACACGCTCCTGATCGATTACGCGCATAACGCGGTCAGTATGGAAAATATCCTCGAAACCCTGCGGGAGTATCATCCCCAGCGGCTCGTTTGCCTGTTCGGCGCGGGAGGGAATCGCGCGAAATCCCGGCGCTACGAGATGGGCGAGGTCTGCGGCCATCTGGCCGATCTTTCCGTCATCACCGCCGACAATTCCCGGTTTGAGGATGTGATGGACATCATTGCCGATATTAAGATCGGCATGGCCAAAACCGATGGAGAATATGTGGTGATTCCCGATCGGCGCGAGGCGATTCGTTATTGCCTCGAGAACGCTCAGCGGGGGGACGTGATCGTGCTGGCAGGAAAAGGACACGAAGATTATCAGGAAATTCGCGGCGTCAAGTATCCGTTTGATGAACGGGTCGTGGTGGCGGAGCTGCTGAAAGAAATAGAGAAAGCGTGAGTGGAACCATGAAGATGCTGGCCAGAGAGATCGCTCAGGCGTGCGGCGGCAGGATAATCGGAGGCGACCCGGAGCGGGAAGTGACTTTTGTAACGACGGACAGCCGAAAGGTGGGGCCGGGCGCGCTGTTTGTGCCGATTGTAGGCGAGCGGATAGACGCGCATCGCTTTCTTCCCGGGGCGGCCGAGGCCGGGGCGGCGGCAGTTCTGACCCAGCAGCCGGAGGAACAGCGTCCTGAGGGCGCCTGCGCGTGGATTGCCGTACCGGATACCAGAGCGGCGCTGCAACAGATCGCGGGGGTATACCGTTCCCGCTTTTCGATTCCAGTGGTCGGCGTGACCGGCAGCGTGGGGAAGACCACGACCAAAGAGATGCTTGCGCTGGCTCTTTCGGCGGAGCGGAACGTAATGAAAACCGAGGGCAATTTCAACAGTCAGCTCGGCGTGCCGCTCACGGTGTTCCGCCTTTTGCCGAAGCACGAGGCCGCGGTGATCGAGATGGGAATGAGCGAGTTCGGCGAAATGGCCCGCCTGGCCCAGGTGGCAAGGCCAACCTGCGCCGTCATGACCAATATCGGGATTTCCCATATTGAAAACCTGAAAACGCAGGAAAATATCCGTGCGGAAAAGCTGCATATTACGGATGCCTTTACAGAAAATTCCGTTCTGTTCCTCAATGGTGACGACCCGCTGCTCGCGCAGCTGCGGGGAACATTACCCTGTCGTATCGTCTTTTTCGGCACGCAGCCGTGGTGCGATGTGCATGCGGAGAAGATCATTTCTTTCGGCGGCACAACAGACTTTACCGCTGTGTCGCAAGAATTTCGCGTTTCGGTGACTCTGCCGGTTCCGGGGGAACATAATGTGCTCAATGCGCTGGCTTCCCTGGCGGTGGCGCAGTATCTGGGCGTTTCGCCGCAGAAAGCGGCACAGCGGCTGCAGACCTATTCGCCCCCTGCCATGCGCCAGCAGATTCATCAGGTGGGCGGCATTACGGTCATTGATGATTCCTATAATGCAAGCCCCGATTCCATGCGCAGCAGCGTCAACATTCTGATGGACCTGAAAGGTTCCGGCCGGACCATCGGCGTGTTCGCAGATATGCTCGAGCTCGGCGATTACTCCCGTCAGGCGCATTTTGACGCGGGCGTTTACGCTGCGTCCCGCGGAATCGACGCGTTGTTTGTCATCGGTGAGCAGGCGCAGGAGATTCGCTGGGGCGCCCTTTCCGCGGAATCTCATCTGCCGGTATTCTCTTATCTGTCCAATGAGCAGGCATTAAAAAAGCTGCTGGAATATTTACAGCCTGGGGATGTTGTTATCGTCAAGGGCTCCCGCGGCATGAAAACCGATGAGATCGTCCGGGGACTGCTCGCGAATGAAGGAGAAGCGGTACCGGCCGCAACAGTGTGAGAATAAAAAGTATAAACAGTCTTGTTGGGAGCGAAGAACCCTAGGGCTGATGATAAAGAAAAGAAGAAGCGTTTGCCATAAGGCAACGCTTCTTCTTTTCTCTTGGTATGAGTTGCCTCATATGGAAATTCTGCCGGTACAGGGGTTACCCTTATGCCGGGATGAAATTTTTCTTTTTCGTTAAAGGAGCAAGTTTTCAGCGAGTGTCCCCGCGTGGGGTTTCCGCTTGTGCGGGCTTTGCC
>JAEXDU010000048.1 GCA_023401495.1 Bacillota bacterium | reverse complement strand
GTATCCATCAATATCGTCGAGGTGAAATCCCCCGATTTGAACGCACAGCTCGTTGCGGAGAACATTGCCCAGCAGCTCGAAAAGAGAATTTCGTTCCGCCGTGCAATGAAACAGTGCATGGGCCGCGCCATGAAGCTCGGCGCGAAGGGCATCAAGACACAGGTTTCCGGCCGTTTGGGCGGTGCTGAAAATGCCCGTACCGAGCACAACCATGAGGGTACTATCCCGCTGCAGACCATCCGTGCAGACATCGACTACGGTTTTGCCGAGGCTGCTACCACCTACGGCCGCATTGGCGTGAAGGTGTGGATCTACAGAGGCGAGGTTCTCCACGATAACCGCAAGCCCAAGAGGGAAGGAGGCAATAAATAATGTTGCTGCCTAAACGCGTGAAATACCGCAGAGTGCATCGCGGTCGTATGACCGGTAAGGCATATCGCGGCAGTCAGGTCGCATACGGCGATTTCGGCCTTCAGGCCCTTGAGCCCGCCTGGATCACCTCGAACCAGATTGAGGCCGCCCGTATTGCCATGACTCGTTACACAAAGAGATTCGGTAAAGTCTGGATTAAGATTTTCCCCGATAAGCCTGTCACCAAGAAGCCGGCAGAAACCCGCATGGGTTCCGGTAAGGGCGCACCCGAGTACTGGGTGGCCGTTGTAAAGCCCGGCAGAGTCATGTTCGAAATCGGCGGCATTTCGGAAGAAACCGCCAGAGAGGCCATGCGCCTTGCGGCGAACAAGCTGCCGATTAAATGCAAGTTTGTCAAGAAGGAAGAAACGGGTGGTGAGCAATCATGAAGGCCGCAGAGATTAGAGAGTTGACAACCGAAGAGCTGCAGAGCAAGCTGAAGGACCTGAAGGAAGAGCTTTTCAACCTGCGTTTTCAGCTTGCCATTAATCAGCTTGACAACCCGATGCGAATTTCCGCTGTCAAAAAAGACATTGCCCGCATCAAGACCGTGCTGCGTGGCAATGAGCTTAAGGACAGCGCGAAAGCGTAATGGGAAGGGAGGATTAAGCTGTGAGTGACAGAAATATGAGAAAAACCAACGTCGGTAAGGTCGTCAGCAATAAAATGGACAAAACCGCCGTTGTCGCTATCCAGGACAGCGTGAAGCATCCGCTTTACAACAAAATTATCAAGCGTACCGTCAAGCTGAAAGTTCATGACGAAAAGAATGAATGCAATATCGGTGACCGTGTGCGTGTGATGGAGACCCGTCCCCTTTCCAAAGAAAAAAGATGGCGTCTTGTCGAGATTATTGAGAAAGCCAAATAAGTAGCTTTCAGCGAAGGAGGAACGCACTGTGATACAACAGCAGACTTACCTCAAGGTTGCCGACAACACCGGCGCGAAAGAGCTTATGTGCATTCGCGTGCTGGGCGGCACCGGCAGAAGGTATGCCAATATTGGCGACGTTGTGGTAGCTTCGGTCAAAAAAGCAGCACCCGGCGGCGTTGTTAAAAAAGGCGACGTTGTTAAAGCGGTTATTGTTCGTACCGCTTTTGGCGTTCGCCGCCACGACGGAACGTATATCCGCTTCGACGAAAACGCGGCGGTTCTGATTAAGGACGATAAAAACCCCAGGGGCACGCGTATCTTTGGGCCCGTTGCCAGAGAGCTGCGCGACAAAGATTACCTGAAAATCTTAAGCCTTGCCCCGGAAGTACTGTAATGGAGGTGTTCACTAATGAATAACAAAGTTCATGTAAAAACTGGTGACACCGTCATCATTTTGAGCGGCAAAGAGCGCGGCAAGCAGGGGAAGGTTCTGGCGGTCAGCCCCAAAGAGGGCAAAGTGATCGTCGAGGGCCGCAACATGGTAACAAAGCATGTAAAGCCCCGTAAAATGGGTGCCCCGGGCGGACTCGTAAAGGCCGAGGGCGCTCTGTACGCCTGCAAGGTTCAGATCGTTTGCCCTCGCTGCGGAAAGCCCACTCGTGTTGCGCATAAGCTCTATGAGGACGGCACCAAAGACCGCGTTTGCGTAAAATGCGGCGAGTCGCTGTAAGGGAGGAAGAATACGACATGGCCAGACTGAAGGAGTTTTACAAGCAGGAGGTCTCGCCCGCGCTCATGAAGAAATTCAGCTACAAGAGCGTGATGGAGATCCCCAAGCTCGAAAAAATCGTCATCAATGTAGGCGCCGGCGAAGCCCGTGACAATTCTAAGGTGATCGACGCCATCATGACTGACATTGCAGCGATTACCGGCCAGAAGCCCCAGGTTTGCAAGGCGAAGAAATCCGTTGCGAACTTTAAGCTGCGTGAAGGCATGAACATCGGCGTGAAGGTTACGCTCAGAGGCGAGAATATGTATGAGTTTATCGACCGTTTCTTCAACGTCGCGCTGCCCCGCGTCAGAGACTTCAGAGGAATCAATCCGAATTCCTTTGACGGACGCGGCAACTACAACATGGGCATCAAGGAGCAGCTGATTTTCCCCGAGATCGAGTACGATAAGATCGACAAGGTGCGCGGAATGGATATCTGCTTCGTAACCACCGCAAAAACCGACGAAGAGGCCCGCGAGCTGTTAACGCTGATGGGCGCTCCGTTTGCGAGATAAGGAGGGATTATTGTGGCCAAAACATCATTGAAAATCAAACAGCTGAGGACGGCGAAATTTTCCTCCAGGGAGCATAACCGCTGCAAAATTTGCGGCCGGCCGCATGCTTATCTCCGCAAGTTCGGGATTTGCCGCATATGCTTCCGCGAGCTTGCCCATAAGGGTGAGATCCCGGGCGTGAAAAAAGCCAGCTGGTAAAGCAAAGGAGGGAACGGTATGCAGATTACAGATACAATCGCTGATTTGCTCACCCGTATTCGCAACGCGAATGCTGCCAAGCACGATTCCGTTGAGATCCCCAAGAGCAACATGAAAGAGTCTATCATCAAGATTCTGGTTGAAGAGGGATATGTAAAGAACTACACGGTGATCGAGGACGGCAAACAGGGGATTCTGAAAGTGAATCTGAAGTACGGCGAGGGCAAGACCCCCGTCATCAAAGGCCTGCGCAGAGTGTCGAAACCCGGCCTGCGCATTTATTCCAACGCAGAAGATCTGCCCAAGGTTCTCAAGGGCCTCGGCATCGCGGTCATTTCTACCTCTAAGGGCATCATGACGGATCGTCAGGCGCGCAAAGAGAATGTAGGCGGCGAAGTTCTGGCGTTTATTTGGTAAACAAGGGGGTGCTATTATGTCGCGAATTGGAAGAAAACCCATAAATATTCCCGCTGGCGTCGAAGTGAAAATCGACGGCAACGTTGTTACTGTTAAGGGAGCAAAGGGAACTCTGACACAGCAGTTCCACCCGAACATGACGATCTCTCAGGAGGGCAGCGAGCTTATCGTGACCCGCCCGAACGACGAGAAGGAAAACCGTGCGCTGCACGGCCTGACCCGCACGCTGGTGCACAACATGGTGGTCGGTGTGACAGAGGGCTTTAAAAAGGAGCTCGACGTTCTGGGTGTTGGTTACCGTGTGCAGAAGCAGGGTAAGGACCTGGTCATGAACCTGGGCTATTCCCATCAGGTGATTATGTCTGAGACAGACGAGATCCAGATCGAAGCTCCCACGCCCAACAAGATCATCATTCATGGGATCGACAAGCAGAAGGTTGGCCAGTTTGCCGCGGAAGTCCGCGAGAAACGTCCGCCGGAGCCGTATAAGGGCAAGGGAATTCGTTATGCTGGTGAATTTGTCCGCCGTAAGGAAGGCAAGGCCGGTAAGGGCTCGAAGAAGTAACTGAAGGAGAGTGAATCAATATGGTGAACAAGGCTGATACAAATAAAGCCAGACTGAACCGCCACCGTCGTGTGCGCGGCAAGGTTACGGGCACTGCAGAGCGCCCGCGCCTGAATGTATTCCGCTCCGCCAAGAACATCTACGCCCAGATTATCGACGATGTTGCGGGAGTTACTCTCGCGGCAGCTTCCACGCTGGACAAAGAGTTTACTGGCAATGGCGGAAACAAGGAAGCCGCAAAGCAGGTTGGCGAACTGATCGCTAAGCGCGCGGCTGAGAAGGGGATCACCGAGGTCGTGTTCGACCGCGGCGGTTATATTTTCCACGGCCGCGTCAAAGAGCTGGCCGAAGGCGCCCGCGAGGGCGGCCTCAAGTTCTGAGAGAAGGAGGAATACTTTTGGCTAGAATTGACGCATCTACTTTGGATCTGAAAGAGCGCGTGGTTGCCATCAACCGCGTATCCAAAACCGTAAAGGGCGGACGCATTTTCAAGTTTGCCGCTCTGGTAGTTGTCGGTGACGGCAACGGAACAGTCGGTTTCGGTATTGGTAAGGCAGGAGAAGTTCCGGATTCCATCCGCAAGGGAATTGAGGACGCTAAGAAGAACCTGATCAAGGTTTCTCTGCGCGGCAGCACGATTCCCCACGAAGTCATCGGCGCATACGGCGCAGGCCGTGTGCTGATGAAGCCCGCTGCTCCCGGTACCGGTGTTATCGCCGGCGGTGCAGTTCGTGCGGTAGTAGAATCTGCTGGTATCAAAGACATCCGTACCAAGGCACTGCGCTCCAACAACCCGTGCAACGTAGTTCGCGCGACCATCGAAGGTCTCGCAGAGCTGCGCACTGCCGAAGAGGTTGCTGCGATCCGCGGTAAATCGGCAAAAGAGATTCTGTAACAAGGGGGGCAGCAATATGGCACAGATTCACGTCAAGTTGGTAAAAAGCCTGATCGGCAGCCACAAGGACCAGATTGCGACCGCTCAGTCCCTTGGTTTGCATAAGATCGGCGACTGCACTACGCAGCCCGATAATCCTCAGACCAAAGGCAAGGTGGCAAAGATTATCCACCTCATCGAGGTAAGCAAAGCGTAAGCAAGGAGGTGCGAGTAAATGAAGTTGCATGACTTATCTGCAGTACCCGGGTCCACCCAAACGGCCCGCAGAATCGGCAGAGGACACGGCTCCGGCTGGGGCAAAACCTCCGGCAAGGGCCATAAGGGCCAGAAGGCCAGAGCTGGCCGTGGGTTCCGTGCAGGTTTCGAAGGCGGCCAGATGCCTCTGCAGAGAAGAGTTCCCAAAAGAGGCTTTGTCAATATTTTTGCGAAGGACATCGTTGCGATCAACGTTGGTACGCTGGAATCCTTTGAGAACGGCGCGGTGGTCGACATTCAGGCGCTGCTGGATGCCGGTATCGTGAGAAATTCCTTTGACGGAGTGAAGATTCTTTCAAACGGCAAGCTGACCAAAAGCTTGACAGTAAAGGCAACGTCCTTCTCTGAAGCGGCAAAGCAGAAGATTGAGGCTGCCGGTGGGAAGGCAGAGGTGATCTGAGTTGTTTTCTACAATGAAGAATGCCTGGGCAATTCCCGATCTGCGTAAAAAAATTCTGTTTACACTGTTCATAATCGTTGTGTTCCGGTTTGGCGCCGTAATTACGGTGCCCTTCCTGAACGTGGAAGCCCTGCAGGGTTTAATGGGCCAGGTTGGCGAGTCGGGCAACGCGCTGGGGTATTTGGATATGCTCTCCGGCGGTGCGTTCGCAAACGCTACCCTGTTTGCCATGAGCGTTACACCCTACATCAACAGCTCCATTATTTTGCAGCTGTTGACTGTGGCCCTGCCTCCTCTGGAGCGCATGGCCAAAGAGGGCGAAGAGGGCCGCAAGAAGATTGCCGCCATTACCCGTTACGTCACCGTTGTGCTGGGCCTGATTCAGGGTACCGCTTACTACTTCTATCTGCACAACAGCTCCTATGAGGGAACCCCCATCACCATGTTCAACAAGGGCTGGGAACAGGGCTTCTCCGCTGTGGTTATCATCTTCACCTTCACCGCCGGTACGGCGCTGATGATGTGGATGGGCGAGCAGGTCAACAAGTACGGTATCGGCAACGGTATTTCGATCCTGCTGTTCTCCGGTATTGTGGCGCGTATGCCGCATATCATGAACACGCTGGGCAAATACCTGCAGATTGCCAATCAGGATCCTTCCACCTATGGCAAGTATTATGCGTTTGTTCCGATCTTCGTCATTTTGTTCCTGGCGGTCATCTGGTTCATTGTTCTGATGAACAACTCCGAGCGCCGGATTCCGATCCAGTATGCCAAGCGCATGGTGGGACGCAAAATGTATGGCGGTCAGGCCAGCCATATTCCGATCAAGATTGCGATGTCCGGCGTTATGCCGATCATCTTCGCAAGCTCGATCCTGGCCATTCCCAGCACTATCCAGCTGTTTACCAACCCGAAGAGCGGCTTCTGGAAAGGTTTCCTGGATGCCTTCTCCTCTACCGGCTGGATGTACTCGCTGATGTATTTCCTTCTGATTATTATGTTTGCGTATTTCTATGTTACCATTCAGTATAATCCGATTGAAATGGCCAATAATCTTCGTCAAAGTAACGGTACGATTCCGGGTGTCCGTCCCGGCAAGCCGACCTCCGATTTTATTTCTAGAATCCTTTCCAAGCTTACCCTGATTGGCGCTCTGTTCCTGGCTGTGATTGCCCTGCTGCCCATTCTTTTCGGTGCGGCAACAGGAATGCACAACATGTCCTTGGGCGGTACCTCTCTTATCATTTTGGTAGGCGTCGCTCTGGATACAGTCAAACAGATGGAGTCTCAGATGATGATGCGCCATTACAAGGGCTTTCTTGATTGACAGGTAGGCTTTTGAAAACAACATGGGGAGAGAGGGAAAAGGATTATGAAAATCATACTTCTTGGCGCTCCGGGCGCCGGCAAAGGCACGCAGGCTGAAGTAATCTGCGAGCGTTTGTCTATTCCCGCCATTTCTACGGGAACGATAATTCGAGAAGCGCTGAAAAGCGGTACTGAAATGGGCCGGAAAGCAAAGTCCTATATGGAAGCCGGCCAGCTGGTCCCCGATGAGATCGTGATCGGTATCATCGAGGAAAGACTGGCAAAGGGCGACTGTGAAAATGGATTTATCCTGGACGGTTTCCCGAGAACCATCGCTCAGGCCGAGGCTCTGGATAAAATGGGATTTTCGATCGATAAGGTCATCGATATCGAGGTGGCCGACGAGGACATTGTCGCCAGAATATCCGGACGCCGTGTCTGCGACAACTGCGGCGCAATCTACCATGTGCGGTACAAACCCAGCAAGGTGGAAGGCGTTTGCGACAAGTGCGGCGGCACCCTTTCTCAGCGTAAGGATGACCAGCCCGAAACAGTGAAGGAACGGCTGAAAGTTTACCATGAGCAGACTGAGCCGCTGAAGGAATATTACCAGAAGCAGGGCAAACTGTTCATTGTGGAAGGGGAAGAGCATATTGCGGATACGACCCGCAAGACTCTTGCTATATTGGAAGAGGCGCAGTCATGATTGTGCTTAAAACAAGCCGCGAGCTTGCAGCGATGCGGGTAGCGGGAAGAATTTCAGCCAATGCATTAAAACTGGCAGGCCAGGCGGTCGAACCCGGTGTTTCCACCTGGGAGATCGACCGCATCGCCCGCCGCTATATCGAAAGCGAGGGTGCGAAGCCTTCCTTTCTGGGATACGGCGGGTTTCCGGCCAGCGCCTGCATTTCGGTGAATAATGTGGTTATCCACGGCATACCCAGCAAGGATTTGATCCTGGGGCACGGTGATATTGTCAGCATTGACATCGGCGCGTTTTATGAGGGCTTTACAGGCGACAACGCCTACACGTTCGCGTGCGGCGATGTTTCCCCCGAAGCACAGCGCCTGATGGACACGACCCGAGAGAGCCTTTACGAGGGCATCCGCGCCGCAAAGGCAGGCAACCGGGTTGGCGATATCGGCCATGCGGTGCAAACGTATGTCGAAGCACGCGGTTACTCGGTGGTACGCGATTTTGTCGGCCACGGAGTAGGCGCGAAGCTGCACGAAGATCCTAGCGTACCGAATTTTGGCGCGCCCGGCCGGGGCGTGCGATTGTTACCTGGCATGACGATAGCCATTGAGCCAATGGTGAATGCCGGAGTGCATACCGTCAAAACATTATCTGACGGCTGGACCACCGTTACAACAGACGGCAAGCTGGCCGCTCATTACGAGCATTCGATTGCCATCACCGCGGATGGTCCTGTCATTTTGACCTTACCGGATTAAGGGGAATCAGGATGGATTTTGTTAGAGGGCTTGTTGTCCGGTCACTAAGAGGGCGCGACAAAGGTGAATTTTTAGTGGTGCTGGAGGCTTCCGGCCGCGAGGTTGTTGTCTGCGACGGAAAACACCGCCCGCTCGAAAGACCCAAACGCAAGAACCCGGTTCACCTTGCCGCGACAAACACCTTGCTTAGCTCGATGAACACCAACCGTGAAATCCGCTGTGCCCTGCGGCGCTTTTCGCAGGACAGCTGATTTCTGCAAGAGGAGGTTATGCTGATTTATGTCAAAACAAGATGTGATCGAAATAGAAGGTACCGTAACAGAAGCTCTGCCGAACGCGATGTTTAATGTAGAGCTGCCGAACGGCCACACGATACTGGCGCATATCTCCGGCAAGCTGCGTATGAATTTCATCCGCATTCTGCCCGGCGATAAGGTTACCGTAGAGCTTTCGCCCTATGACCTGACGCGCGGACGTATCACCTGGCGTTCGAAATAAACCGTGAAATCCGATTTGTTTAACGACTTCATCAAGGAGGGCGCACAGAATGAAAGTCAGACCTTCTGTAAAGAAAATTTGCGAGAAGTGCAAAATCATTAAGCGCAAGGGAAAGATCATGGTTATTTGTGAGAATCCCAAGCATAAACAGCGCCAGGGCTGATGGCGTAATTTGATCTTATGGAGGTGCAACCAGTATGGCGCGTATATCAGGTATCGATTTGCCCAGAGACAAACGCATTGAAATTGGGCTTACCTATATTTTTGGAATTGGCCGCAAGACTGCCAATGATATTCTGAAGGCAACCGGTGTCAGTCCGGACACCCGCGTTCGCGATCTGTCTGAAGACGACACTGCAAAGCTGAGAGAGTATATCGACCACAACTGCCGCGTGGAAGGCGATCTGCGTCGCGACGTGGCGTTTGACATCAAACGATTGATCGAAATCGGCTGCTACCGCGGAATCCGTCATCGCAAGGGCCTGCCCGTTCGCGGCCAGCGTTCCAAGACGAATGCCCGCACTCGCAAGGGCCCCAGAAAAACCATGGCAAACAAGAAGAAATAAGCGAAGTCAGGAGGGATTACTCAGATGGCAGCACAAAAAGGCGGTAAGAAAACTACCGCAGTCCGCAGACGCCGCGAACGCAAGAACATCGAACGCGGTGCTGCTCACATTCAGTCTACTTTCAACAATACAATTGTTACCATTACCGATGTGCAGGGCAATGCAATTTCCTGGGCCAGCTCCGGTGAGCTGGGCTTCAGAGGCTCCAGAAAGTCCACTCCCTTTGCCGCGCAGTCCGCAGCGGAAACAGCCGCTAAGATCGCGATGGAGCATGGTATGAAATCGGTAGAGGTTTTCGTTAAGGGACCGGGTGCCGGCCGTGAAGCCGCGATTCGCGCGCTGCAGGGCGCCGGGCTTGAGGTCAGCATGATTAAAGATGTGACCCCCATCCCCCACAACGGATGCCGCCCGCCCAAGAGAAGACGCGTTTAGTACCAAAACCGATTTTTTAGGAGGTGCAACCTTATTATGGCAAGATATACAGAGGCTGTGTGCAAGCTGTGCCGCCGCGAAGGCCAGAAGCTCTTTTTAAAGGGCGAGCGCTGCTACACAGACAAGTGCGGAGTTGGCCGCAGAGCATATGCCCCGGGCCAGCACGGCCAGGGACGCAAGAAGACTTCTGAATACGGTCTGCAGCTGCGTGCAAAGCAGATGACCAAGCGCTTTTACGGCGTTCTGGAGAGCCAGTTCAGAGGCTACTATGACATGGCTACCCGCATGGAAGGCAAGACCGGCGATTTGCTGCTCGGAATTCTCGAGAGCCGCCTGGACAACGTTGTGTACCGTTTGGGCTGGGGCAGTTCCCGCGCGGAAGCTCGCCAGCTGGTCGTTCACGGTCACTTCACCATCAATGGCAAGCGTGTAGATATCCCCTCTTACCTGACAAAACCGGGTGAGGTTATTTCAATCAAGGAATCTAGCCGCAGCAGCGACAAGATCAAGGCTGTGCTGGAGGCGAACGCTTCCCGCCCTGTACCGAAATGGGTGGAACTCAACCGTAACACTCTCGAAGCCAAGGTTCTGGCATTCCCCGAGCGTGAAGACATTGAGCTGGCAGTTGACGAAACTCTCATCGTTGAGTTGTACTCCAAGTAATGCCTTTGCGCAAGGCCAGTGTACATGACGGCAAAGCAATTTGCTTATGTGTGAAGGAGGTTCGCTGATGATTGAGATCGAAAAGCCAAAAATCGAAACAGAAGAGTTATCCAGTGACGGAACCCACGGCATATTTGTTGTGGAACCGCTCGAGAGGGGCTTTGGCACCACCCTGGGCAACAGCCTGCGGCGCGTGCTGCTTTCCAGCCTGCCGGGCGTAGCTGTTACCTCGATTAAGATAGACGGTGTTCTGCACGAGTTTTCCACAATTCCCGGCGTGAAAGAGGATGTCACCGAGATCGTACTGAATATCAAGGGATTGACTGCCAAGCTGCACTGCGACGGCCCCAAAACCGTTGAGATCAGCGCGGAGGGCCCCGGCGAAGTGACAGCGAATTCCATCAAATGCGACAGTGAAGTGGAGATCCTGAATCCCGATATGCATATCGCCACTCTGTCCGATGGCGCCAAGCTGTATATGGAGCTGACTCTGGATAAGGGCCGCGGCTATGTTCCCGCTGAACGGAACAAGGCGAACATGCGCGGCGGCAGCAACAGCAGCGTGATTGGTGAACTTCCGGTCGATTCTATTTACACCCCGGTTTTAAAAGTGAATTACAATGTCGAGAATACCCGCGTAGGTCAGAGCATCGATTACGATAAGCTGACCATGGATGTGTGGACGAACGGCGTGATCAGCGCACAGGAGGCCGTTTCTTTGGCCGCCAAGGTGCTGACCGAACACCTGAATCTGTTTGTGGATCTGTCCGATAAGGGCAGCAGCACCGAGATCATGGTGGAAAAGGACGAGAAGGGCAAGGAAAAGGTACTGGAAATGACCATCGAAGAGCTGGATCTTTCCGTACGCTCCTTTAACTGCCTCAAGCGCGCCGGCATCAATACGGTAGAGGACCTGATCAACAAGTCTGAGGAAGACATGATGAAGGTTCGCAACCTGGGCCGCAAGTCTTTGGAGGAAGTTGTGTGGAAGATGGCTTCCCTCGGCTTTAGCCTGCGCAAGGACGACGAATAACGGATTAGCAAATAACTTGCAACCTAAGGTAAAAGGAGTGATATTTCGATGCCTGGAACCAGAAAGCTCGGAAGAGATACTGCTCATAGAACTGCGATGCTGAGAGGCATGGTTACCTTTTTGCTTGAAAACGGCAAAATCGAGACCACAGTAACCCGCGCCAAAGAGGTTCGCTCCCTCACGGAGAAAATGATTACCCTGGCGCAGGAGAACAATCTGCATAACCAGCGCATGGCACTTTCCTTTATTACGAAGGAAGATGTGACCCACAAGCTGTTTTCTGAGATTGCCCCCAAATATGCCGACCGTAAGGGCGGATATACCCGCATCACAAAGATCGGGCCGCGCCGCGGCGACGCAGCCGAAATGGCGATCATTGAGCTGATCTGATCGAACTATTTCGATCGGTTTTATGAATAGAGAAAACCCTCCTGATTTGGGAGGGTTTTCTTTTGCCTCTTTTAAAACGGAAAGATAAATTGTTTGCGACAACGGAAGCAATTTTAGCAGTTTTTTCCGCGCGGAGTTTCTGCTGCACAAGCTTACCTTTTGTGCTGGGGTGGACACTTACTTTTGTGTCTAATTTGATTTTAAAAGAGGCATTTTTAAGTGGGTGCTCCCACATTTCATTTCTGCTGGCGCAGGCTTGTCTCTCGTGCCGGAGCAGGACTTCTTCCATTCAACAGAAGTTTTTCGTTCGCGAGAGAGCGGGTTGTTTTCTCTGCGGGGTTTCTCGCGATGTGCGTGCAGGCGCAGCTTGCCTGCTTGCGCAGGGCATGCCCCTCAGGCCGGGGCGGGCCCTTCCTTTCTTGACGAAAAGAAAGGAAGCAAAGATTCGCCAAGGGGGGAGTTTCGATTCTCTCCCCCTTGGAACCCCCACTCAACGACCAAAGGCTCTGCCTTTGGAAACCGAGAGAGACTCCCGCTCTGGTTCTTACCCACGCACAGGCACAGCCTGCACGTGAAGCAAGTGTGTAAGGAAAGCTCTAACGTTTGTAAATGGGACAGAAAGCACTCTGCAAACCAACGAAAGGATGCGGCGAAACCGCATCCTAAAAACTGCGAGCCAACGAGAGCGCTCTGAAAATGCCCGCCGACGGACGAAAGCACTAAGTTTTTGATTTGCTTTTGCTAGGAGAGTGGGCATTTTCATTGGAGCGTCTTACGGATAGCTTTCGTTTGCAAAGTCAGGAGCCGTTCCCAAAACGGATTCCAAAGGTGCCCTTTGGCGAGCCTTTGCTTACTTTCGCCTCGTAGCGAAAGTAAGTGCCCGCCCCGGCATGAGGGGCATGCCCTGTGCCAGCAGATAGGCTGCAAAAAAACCATGAAAAGGAAAAAATCTCTCGTGAATACTCTTATAAAATAAAAAGTCAACTTAGCTTGGGAGAAAGTCTATGCAAGCGAAAACTTTGCGGTGATCTACGAAGAAAAAAACATTTTTTAAGCTAAGGCGTAGAGCACCAAAAGGCAGGTTCGCCCGCCTTGAGGAGGGAGCGAACCCTGCACAACGAAACTTAAAAAAATCACCTTTTCAGGCTCAGCCTGCCTTAGTCCGCGAGGCTTTTTAGCTCTTCCAGAACAGAACGGTACTCCTCGTCCAATGCCTCGCGGTTCACGCCGGGCATCGACAGCTCAGACACAATGCGGGCCAGACGTGTTTCCAGTACCATTCGCTGCGCGGCGTCCGGCTTTTGCCGTGGGGTTTGCATCTGGCGCTGGTAATTGGAAAGATTGCCGTCGAACGCGCGGATGCGCTTGTTTTCGATCAGCAGCAGGCGGTTTGCCACCGCATCCACAAACGACTGGTCGTGAGAAATGAACAGCAGCACGCCAGGGTAATCCGAAAGAATTTGCTGGACCGCTTCAATGGACGGCAGATCCAGATAGTTCGTCGGCTCATCCAGCAGCAGAACATTGGCGTCAGATACCAGCAGTTGCGCGAGCGACAGTTTGATTTTTTCCCCACCGCTGAGAACGGCAGCCTTTTTCTGCACCGTATCCCCGCGGAACAGCAGGCGGGCCAGTATGGTGCGCACCGTATTTTCGGGCTGTACGCTGTGTGCCAGCACATTTTCCAGTACAGTTTGATTTTCGTCCAGATTTTCAAATTCCTGGCGAAAATAACCGATACGGGCCTTGGGCGCGCACGAAATAGCGCTGTTTTCCTCTGCGATCAGGCGAAATAATGTTGTCTTTCCCGCACCGTTTTCGCCAACGACCGCCGTGCGCGTGTGGTTTTTGATCTCAAAGCCGGCGTTCTGAAACAGAAGATTTTCTCCGTAGCCGAAAGTCAGGCCCCGGCAGGAAAAAACAATTTTGTTCTGCGGCGGGTCTGTCAGCAAAAAATCGAGCTGAATGCGCGGCAACTCGCGCGGTTTTTCCCGCTCTTCCAGCCGTTCCAGCCGCGACTCCATCGCCTGGGTGCTCTTATGCAGCTTTTTGGCAATTTCCGTGGACTCCCGCTTGTGCAGACGGGCTTCGGAATTGCCCATGCGTTTCGGCGCCTTACGGATGCCTCTCGCACGCTCCCGGGTGCCGACGATCGCTTTTTGAAGCCGCGCCCGCTCGTCTGCATACTGCCGGTATTCAAATTCCGCGCGCTCAAGTGTCTCCTGATTTTGCCGGACATACGCGCTGTAATTGCCCGTGTATTCTGTCACACTGCCGTCGCGGATTTCGAGAATCCGATTGCAGACAGAATCCAGCAAAGCGCGGTCGTGGCTAATGAGGATCAGCGTTTCGGCAGATTTCAGCTGCTTTGTCAGCATTTGAATTCCCGCATAGTCCAGGTTGCTGGTCGGCTCGTCAGCCATCAGCAGGCAGCCGGAACGCGACAGTGCATTGTCGATTTTCAGGCGCGTCTGTTCGCCGCCGCTCAGGCGCCCATGCGAGAGGCGGTCGTCCGGCAGGAACCGGCGTATTGCCTCGGGGTCAGCCTGCTCCTGCGAAAACTGCCGCAGGTAAGAAATGGGGCACATGCGCCGCACGGAACCTTCTTCCGGTTCGGTCTCCCCGGCCAGCAGTTCCATCAATGTTGTTTTTCCGGCGCCGTTTTCGCCCACAATGCCGATTTTGTCACCGGTGTAAACCGTCAGGCGAGGCAGATCGAGAATCAGCCGATCGCCATAATATCTTTTTAAATCGAAAACTTCCAGTAATATCAAAAAAATCTCTCCTTGCATCCTCTGGATGTGTCGGAAAGATCATAACAAAAATACACAGATACAGCTTGCTCCGAGCGGAACAAGCCCCTGCGCGAATTCTTTTTGATACGCCAATCCGACACCAACGGGCGCACTTCACCCGTTTTACCATTCTTTTATGATGGTTTTCGTCAGATCAGCAATTGCGCATGGCTCTTAAATACCGTACCTTTCTTCGGAATGCTTTCAGAATAACGGATTTCACCGGCTTTGTCAATGGTGAAATTTGTTTTGTTCCCTGTTAAAATCGATTGTGTTTTCAACAATTTATTAACTTTTGGTTGAAAATATAGCCAGTTTTACTATTTGTTAATCACATCGATTCCAAAAAGAGGCTGCTTTCATTATGAAAGCAGCCAGAGTACGCGCGAGGGAGCAGAGGGCGGAGTAAAACCCTTTTCCGGGCTGTCCTGTAACTGATAGGCGTGTTTAATCTGTCCGCAGGCGAGCAATGACCGCCGGGAGTACACTCAGAATATACTCCACATCCTCTTCGGTATTCTGCTCACCCAGCGTCAGACGCAGGGAGCCCTTGGCAAGCTGCGGAGGAATCCCGAGCGCCAGCAGCACGTGGCTGGCATCCAGGGAACCGGCAGTGCAGGCGGAACCGGAGGAGGCACAGATGCCTTGGCGGTCGAGCAGCAGAAGCATCGCTTCACCGTCGACTCCCTCAAAGCAAAGGCTTACATTGCCGGGCAAACGGTGCTCGCGGTCACCATTCAATGAGCTGCCGGGAATTTTCAGCGCGCCGTCGATCAGGCGGTCACGCAGAACGCGCAGGCGTTCAGCGCGCTTTTCCATTCCGGTGCAGGCCTCACGCAGCGCCGCGGCCAGCCCCACAATCGACGCGAGGTTTTCTGTTCCCGCGCGCCGCCCGCGCTCCTGCGCTCCGCCATCAATCAGATTCTGAATCAGGATTCCCCGGCGCACATACAAAGCTCCAATGCCTTTGGGCGCATGCAGCTTATGGCCGGAAAGAGAAAGCAGGTCAATGTTTTGCTCCGCTACATTGATCGACAGAGTTCCCACCGCCTGCACCGCGTCTGTATGGAACAATACGCCCCGCTCCCGGCAGATGGCCCCGATCTGTGCGATCGGCTGAATCGTGCCGATCTCATTGTTGGCGTACATCACGGATACGAGCGCGGTGTCGGGCCGGATGGCTGCCGCTACCTCTTCGGGGCGCACCAGACCGTTTTCATGGACATCAAGGTACGTGACGGAAAAGCCCTCGCGTTCCAGAGCTCCAGCGGTATGCAGCACAGCATAGTGCTCAAAACGGGTGGTAATCAGGTGTCGTTTGCCCTGCAGCGCGAGTTCATGGACGATCCCCTTGATTGCCCAGTTGTCCGATTCGCTGCCGCCGGCGGTAAAATAAAGTTCACCGGGTCTTGCGCCGATGCACTCCGCGATGTCCTCGCGTGCCAGCTCGAGTGCGCGCTTGGCCTCGCGCCCCTTGGAATAGAGGCTCGAGGGGTTGCCGTAGCGTTCCGTCAGATAGGGCATCATAGCCCGCAGTACGGGCTCAGATATCGGCGTAGTGGCCGCATTATCTGCATATACAAATCGGTTCATCAAAATTCCTCCGTGCGCCATGCTCGGCGCGGTTCCATGTGCTGCAAGTCGGGTTCGTATCGGGGACATTATGATTTCAACTTGAATTGTTCCGCCGCCGCCACCGCCAGCCGGTCGCAGCGTTCGTTTTCCGGGTGTCCCGCGTGGCCTTTTACCCAGCGGATCGTCACGCGGTGCTGCTCCAGCAGATTCAGCAGGCGCTCCCACAAATCGCTGTTGAGAGCCGGCTTTTTATCGGCTTTTTTCCAACCGTTTTTGCGCCAGGCTTTGGCCCATCCTTTTTCGATTGCGTCGCAGACGTATTTGGAGTCGCTCCAAAGCGTGATGTCGCAGGGCTCCTTCAGCAGAGAAATCGCTTCGATAACGGCGCTTAATTCCATGCGGTTGTTGGTGGTGTGCGCCTCGCCGCCGCTGATTTCTTTTTCGCGGCCCTGATACCGCAGCACTGCGCCCCAGCCGCCCGGGCCGGGATTTCCCTGACAGGCTCCATCTGTAAAAATTTCTACTTGTTTCACGTCTGCTGTCTCCGTTCTTTGTTTTTTTCTCTGTGATGTTGGCATACTATATTTTAATAAAGCAAGAAATGTTGTACTCTGCCGCCGTGATTGGATGGTGGAATTCCACCAACATAGCGGCAGAAGCTGCGGACATGGATTATATAAAAATGATAAAGTGATGATTTGCATCGGGTTATAAAGCGGAAAATCCTGCTCCTAAAAAGCATTGATTCCGCCTGTACGGTACGGTGTATGGTCTTATTATACCAACCTTTTTTACGTACCGCAACCGCCGGGCGCTCTACGGTACCACTTTGTGCCATGCTTGACATCATGGGGCAATCAGGTTACAATAAAACCAATCATATAAAGCGGATAAAACGATATTTTCCCCTCGGAAAATTGATCAAATCCGCAGTGAATCGTTCATTTTCGCGGCAGCCCCGCGATGGATATAGACAATCGGATATTCCCCTATATGCATCTGCATAGAAAGTCTGCGACACCGTTTGTGCGCAGGCTGTGGTGGTTGTGTCCCCAAATTAAAATGGAGGTTATTTTGTGACAGAAAAAATGAATAATAATTCGCCTGCCGGCGCTGAGAAGAAGCCGGGCACCTTGTACGGAAAAGTGGTGGCCCGCAAGCAGCCGGAGAAGACCGCGCATGCGGAAGAGAGCAGGCTGGCGAAAGCGGAGAAGACGGCGGAGAAAACGGAAAAAGCAGCCGCCGTTAAGGCTGCGCCCAAAAGCGCACCCAGATCACAGAAGAAGGGTGGTCAGGGCGGCGGCAGGCAGCCGCGCGCGAAAGAGGCGCCGAAGAATGCGCCCAAGAGTGCCCCGAAGAATGCTCCCCGTAAGCCAGAAAAAAGCGCCCTCTTGCCGGAAGTGCTTGCTCAGGTTCAAAAGCAGGCCCAAAAACAGGCGCGCAAAAGGCCCAAAAAGGAACCGCAGAAGGAAAAGCCCTCGATTAAGGTTTATTTCCTCGGCGGCCTGAATGAGATCGGCAAGAACTTCACTCTGTTTGAGTGCGAAGGCGATATGATGATCATCGACTGCGGCATGGCGTTCCCCGACGGGGACATGCTCGGCGTCGACCTGGTGATCCCCGACTTTACCTTTGTTGAGCGCAATATCGATAAAATCCGCGGGGTGGTGCTCACCCACGGGCATGAGGACCACATCGGTTCGCTGCCCTACCTGCTGAAACGGGTCAATCTGCCGCTGTATGGAACCGCCCTTACCTTAGGGCTGGTGGGCGGCAAGCTCAAGGAGCACGGCCTGGCCGGTAAAGTGAAGATGAACGTGGTTCGCCCCGGCGACACGGTCAAAATGGGCTGCATGGCCTGCGAGTTCATCCATGTCAACCACTCGATTTCCGATTCCGTCGGCATTGCGATTCATTCGCCCGCGGGTACCCTGGTACACACCGGCGACTTTAAAATCGACTGCACTCCCACACAGGGCGAGATGATCGATCTCGGCCGGTTTGCCCAGCTGGGCAAGGAGGGCGTTCTGGCTCTGCTGGCCGACTCCACCAATGCGGAGCGCCCCGGCTTTACCATGACGGAGCGCAAGGTCAGCCAGTCGTTTGAAAATCTGTTTTTACGTGCGGAAAAAAGCCGCATTATCATTGCGACGTTCGCGTCAAATATCAGCCGTGTGCAGCAGATCATCAACTGCGCCGTGAAATACGGGCGCAAGGTGGCTCTGTCCGGCCGCAGCATGCTCAACGTGATGGGTATCGCGCAGGAGCTCGGATACCTCGATATTCCCGACGGCGTTCTGATCGACATCGATATGATCCGTCGTTACCCCAAAGAGCAGATCGTGCTGATCACCACGGGTAGCCAGGGCGAGCCGATGTCCGCGCTGACGCGCATGGCCTTTGCCGACCACCGCAAGGTAGAGGTGGGCCCCGGGGACTTCATCATCATTTCCGCCCGCCCGATCCCTGGCAACGAAAAAACCGTGGGTACCGTAATCGACGAGCTGATGAAGCGCGGCTGCGAGGTCGTGTATGAATCCATGTACGAAGTACATGTATCCGGCCACGCCTGCCAGGAAGAGCTGAAGATTATGCAGGGCGTAACGCGTCCCAAATATTTTGTTCCCGTTCACGGCGAGCAGAAGCATCTGCAGAAGCACGCCCAGCTGGCGCAGGCCATGGGCATGAGCCGCTCGAACATCTATATCGGCAGCGTTGGCGATGTGCTCGAGATCAACGAGAACTACATGCGCCAGCTGCCCAGTGTGCCCGCAGGCCGCGTTTTGGTAGACGGCCTAGGCGTGGGCGATGTCGGCAGCATCGTGCTGCGCGACAGAAAGCATTTGGGCGAAGACGGCCTGATCGTTGTCGTCTGCACCATCGACGCAGCGGACGGCCACGTTGTTTCCGGGCCGGATATTGTCTCCCGCGGATTTGTTTATGTGCGGGAATCGGAAAGTTTGATGGACGATGCCAGAAAATTAGTATATAATGTTCTGGAAAGCAGCGCGCAGGGCAAGGTTCCCGACTGGGGAATGCTCAAGACTCGCATTAAAGACGATTTGTCGCGTATGCTGTATGATAAGACCAGACGCAGTCCGATGATTTTGCCGATCATCATGGAAGTTTGATTCTTGTAGTGAATTGATTTGAAAAATTTATTCTCTCCCTGCCTTTGGCGGGGAGAGAATGCAATGGCTTTTCAAGTGAAACTGCGATAAAGGAGAAATTCGATTGAAGCGGAAAATATGGGCTACCTCACCCGTGTTTTATGGCATCGTAGCGGTGATGCTGCTCATGGCGCTGCTCAGCAGGTTCTGGGATGCCAGAATCTTCTACGCGGAATTGGTTCTGGCCGTGCTGGCCTTTGCCGCGGTCGCCATGGCAAACCATCATTTTAAGCTGTATGTAGGTACGGCGGTCAAGAGTGCGGAAAAGATTCTTTCCGCGTCGGACTACCGCGCCCTGCACGAGTTTTCCATACCGGCTGTGCTGGTAGGGAAAATGGGTGATGTCATCTGGTATAACAGCCGCTTTTCCAGTGAGGTAAGCCCCGGGTTCGATTGCCGGGGCGAGAATGTCGCGCGGTTTCTGACCCCCCATACCTTAGATCAGGCGGTGGGCGGTGAGGGGATCGATACCCAGGTGGGCCAGCGGCAGTATACGGTATATTCCATGTCTACAAGGAACGGCTACGTGCTGTACTTTGTGGACAATACATATTACAAAGAGATCAGCCGCCGCTACAGCGACCAGCGCCCGGTGGTCGCTCTCGTGCTGTTCGACAACCGCGAGGAACTGATCCGCGACAGCGCCAGCAGCGAGGATGCCCGCATTTCCGCCGCGGTGGAAGAGGTGCTGCGGAAATGGACAAAGGATACCGGCAGCTTTCTGGAGCGTCTGGGCGGCGGGCGGTACCTGATTATGACGGACGAAGCGCACATCCGAGAGGATGTGAAAAAGCGCTTTGAGGTGATCGACGCGGTGCGCACCGTCAAAAGCGCAGACAACCGCAGCGCTACCATCTCCATCGGCGTGGGGCGCGGCGCTCCCACTTTTGCGGAGGGTGAGCTGTGGGCGCGTCAGGCGCTCGATATGGCGCTTGGGCGCGGCGGCGATCAGGTTGCTGTCAAGCAGGAGGACGGCACCTACGAGTTCTTCGGCGGCCTGTCAAAGGGTGTGGAAAAGCGCGATAAGGTGCGCACCCGTGTCATTGCGGCGACTTTGAGCGATCATGTGAAGGAATGCGACATCGTGTTCATCATGGGCCACAAGTTTTCCGATCTCGATGCGATCGGCGCGGCGGTGGGCATGTGGAGCGCGGTGCACAAGGGCCTCGGTAAACAGGCGTATATTGTTGTCAACCGCGCGCAGAGCATGGCGGTTCCCATTATTGAAAGCATGGAGCAGTCCATGCCGGACGAAAAAATATTCATCACGCCCGACGAAGCGCTCGACCTGGTCACGCAGAAGAGCCTGCTGATTGTTGTGGACACCCATTCGCAGGATTTTGTGGAGAGCGAAGAGCTGCTGCGGCAGACGCCGAAGGTCGTTGTCATCGACCATCACCGCATGATGGTGAAGCATATCAGCAACGCAATCGTGTTCTATCACGAGCCGTATGCCAGCTCCGCGGCGGAGCTGGTGACCGAGCTGGTGCAGTATATCAGCGAAAAGGCCCTTTCCCGCGTAGAGGCGGAAGCCCTTTTGGCCGGGATCATGCTCGATACCAAAAATTTTGTTCTGAAAACCGGCGTGCGTACCTTTGAGGCCGCGGCGTATCTGCGGCGCCGGGGAGCCGATACCGTAGAGGTCAAGCGCCTGTTCTCCAACACCATCGACACGTACAAGGCGAAATACCAGATGGTTTCTTCTGCGGAGATTTATAACAACTGCGCGATCGTCAGCGCAGACGAAGAAACACCGGATATCCGTGTCGCCGCGGCGCAGGCCGCCGACGAGCTGCTCTCGATTCAAGGGGTCAACGCGTCGTTTGTCATTTATCCCACACCCGGCGGGGTACAGATTTCCGCCCGTTCCCTGGGCGATGTGAACGTGCAGGTGATTATGGAGGTAATGGGCGGCGGCGGTCACCTGACGATGGCGGCTGTGCAGCTGAAGAACACCACGCTCCAGCAGGCCCGCGATACTCTGATTTCGGTCATCAACAACAACCTTGCAAAGGCAAGCAAGCCCAGTCTGCCTGCGCAGGGCGGCGCCAAATAAATGAAAATCAGCAAGTCCTTCTCCGCTGTATGCGGGGGAAGGGTTCAACGGTTCTTTTGAAGGTTGAATTACTATAGATAAAACGGAGGAATGTTTCATGAAAGTGATTTTGCTGCAGGACGTAAAAGGAAGCGGAAAAAAAGGTGAGCTCGTAGATGTTTCCGATGGCTATGCCAGAAACTTCCTTTTGCCCAGAAAGCTGGCCAAAGAGGCGAACGCACAGGCGATGAACGAGCTGAAAAACGCCGAAGAGGCCAAAGAGTTCCGCCGGAAAGCCGAGCTGGAAACTGCGCAGAAAACCGCGCAGATCATTGAGGGCAAGAGCGTGAAGCTCGCCGCAACGGCGGGCCAGGGCGGCAAGCTGTTCGGCTCTGTTACCGCAAAAGAAATCGCCGAAGCGATCAAAAAGCAGTTCGGCGTAGATGTGGACAAGCGCAAGATCGAGCTGCCCGGCGACATCAAGGCGTTCGGCACCTACGAGTGCGAGGTACGGCTGCACCAGAGCGTTACCGCAAAGGTATACGCTGTTGTGGGCGAAAAAGCCGAATAAATTGCGTTTACTCACAGCCTGTCAGGAGGATTCGGGATGGATCGCGAAAATCTGACAATTGGATATGATGGGATGGACCTGCCGTTCAGCCCTGAAGCGGAGCAGTCTGTTTTGGGTGCGGTTCTGCTGGATTCCACCTGCCTGGACCGGGTCGCGGAAATTCTTCCGCGTCCCGATTATTTTCATCAGGTCAATCACGTGCTGATTTACGGTACGATGCTCGAAATGTTCACGCTCGGCCAGCCCGTCGACTTTGTGACGGTGCTGGAGCGGCTGAAGGATACGCCGCGCTTTGATGAATCCGCGGGTAAAACGTACCTGATGCAGCTGGCGCAGATCGTGCCCTCGATTTCGAACGTGGAAACGTACGCGAAGATCGTGCGCGACAAATACGACGTCCGCTCACTGATTCAAACGGCGCGCGGCATTCTCGACGACGCGCGCGAAAACGGAGCGGATGCATCTACCCTGCTGGATTCGGCGGAGCAGCGAATATTTGACATTCGGCGCGGTAAAAATATGCAGGGACTCCAACGGGTCAACGAGATCATTCTCGAAACATTTGATCGGCTCGACCTGCTCAACGGCCCGGATAAAGACATGTATCAGGGCATCCCGACCGGCATTAAGGCGCTGGACGATACGATCACGGGTCTGAATCGCTCTGACCTGCTGATCCTGGCGGCCCGCCCCGGTATGGGTAAAACGAGCTTTGCGCTGAACATCGCACGCCATGCGGCGGTGGTAGCCAATAAACGCGTTGCGTTCTTCTCGCTCGAGATGAGCAAGGAGCAGCTTGCGTCGCGTCTGCTTTCCACAGAAGCGCTCGTCGGCGGCACCAAGCTGCGTACCGGCCAGCTCAGCGAGGGCGAATGGATGCGCCTGATCGAAGCGGGGGACATTCTCTCCCGCGCGCAGCTGTATTTTGACGACAGCTCCGGCATCACCGTGCCGGAAATGAAGGCTAAAGTACGCCGCCTGAAAGACGTTGACATGATCGTGATCGACTATTTGCAACTGATGTCCAGCTCCCGCCGCATCGATAACCGCGTGCAGGAGATTTCGGAAATCACAAGAAACCTGAAAATCATGGCAAAAGAGCTGCATGTGCCGGTTTTAACGCTGTCACAGCTGGCGCGTGCCAGTGAAAAGCGCACTGAGCACCGCCCGGTGCTCAGTGACCTGCGTGATTCCGGTTCGATTGAGCAGGACGCCGACGTCGTTCTGTTTTTGTACCGTGAAGATTACTATCAGGGCCCCGGCGCTCCCGATGAAGACACGGACCGCAACAGCGGCGAATGTATTGTTGCGAAAAACCGCCACGGCGAGCTCAAGACCGTTCCCCTGCACTGGCAGGGTGAATTTATGCGATTTACTTCTCAGGAGGTTGTCCGCAGTGAATAGAGAGAATAGCGCACCGGCAGAGGAACTGATCTGGCAAACGGTCAGGCGCTATTCGATGCTGACCGGCGCGGAGCGCGTGGTGGCTGGGTTTTCCGGCGGCGCGGATTCCATGGCGCTGGTCCATTTTTTATGGCAGGCTGGGATTCCGCTGCTCGCGGCCCATGTGAACCACGGTCTGCGGGGCAAAGAGTCCGATGCGGACGAGGAATGCGTGCGCCGGTTCTGCGCGGAGCGGCAGATTCCCCTGCGGGTGCTGCACGCCGACGCGGCCAAAGCGGCGGCCGAACGCCGCGAAGGGATCGAAGCGGCCGGGCGGCGCATCCGATACGGCTTTTTCGAATCGCTGTGCGGGCCGGGCGATAAGATCGCGACGGCGCACACGCTCTCTGACCAGGCGGAAACGGTGCTGCTGCACCTCGTGCGCGGCTCCGGCACAAGGGGCTTGTGCGGTATCCCGCCGGTGCGCGGGCGCGTCATCCGGCCGCTGATCGGTCTGACGCGTGAGCAGGTTGAGGAATACTGCGCTCGCTATGCTTTGCCCTTTGTGACCGATGCCAGCAATTTCAGCCGGGAATATGCGCGCAACCGCGTGCGGCTCGACGTCATCCCCGCACTGAAAGAGCTGAACCCCTCTTTTGAGCAGGCGGTAGGGCGCATGACGCATCTGCTCGCGGAGGATGAGGATTGCCTTTCCGCTCTGGCCGCGCAGGCGGCGCGGGAGGCCCGCACGCCGGACGGCTGGGGGATCGCCCCGCTTTCGGGGTTGCCGCGCCCCATTTTGTCGCGCGCGCTGCGGCAGATCGCGGAGGAAGCCGGTCTGCCCGCTCTCACCCGCGAGCGCACCGAGGCGGCCATGCGGCTGCTGGGGGCAGGCTCCGGCAAAATCGATGCCGGCGGGGGGCAATTTTTGGCAGCGGAAAGCGGTGTTTTGCGCATCGTTTTGCCTTCAAAACGCAAAAATGACTGGAGTGTGCCATTACGGGCGCCGAAAACCTTGACACCGGAGGGCAGAGAGGTCATAATAAGAACACTGACCCGCGCGGAATATGAAAAGTTACCCGCAAAAATTCGCAATTTGTTATTTCATAACGCGCTGGATTATGATACAATAAAGAATAATTCCATTATAAGGGGCCGACGGCCGGGTGATTCCTTTTCACCGGCAGGCCGGGGTATTACCAAAAGTCTGAAAAAGCTGATGAACGAGGAGAAAATCCCCGTTTCGGGCCGAGGCGGGCTTTTGCTGCTGGAAAACAGCGGACAGATTTTGTGGATCGAATCCATTGGCGTGGCCGAGCAGGCCCGCATCCGCCCGGATACCGGGCAAATCGCATACATTAGCGTTAAGGAGTGCAATTAATTCATGACCAACGATATCAAAGAGGTTCTATTTAGCGAGGAACACCTGGCGGAAATCGTCCGCAATCTGGGCAAGCGCATCAGCGAGGATTACAAGGGGAAAAATTTGCTGATGGTCAGCGTGCTGAAAGGTTCCTTTATTTTTATGGCGGATTTGATCCGTGCCATCGACATCCCCTGCCGCATCGATTTTATGTCAGTTTCGAGCTACGGCGCCGGGACAAGATCCTCCGGCGTGGTGAAGATCACAAAAGACCTGGATCTGCCGCTCGCGGGTTACGACCTGCTGGTAGTGGAGGATATTCTCGACAGCGGCGTGACGCTCAGCTACATACTGGAGCTTCTGCAGCCGCGCGGCCCGAAGAGCATTAAAATTTGCACTCTGTTTGACAAGCCCGAGCGCCGCACCGCACAGATTACGGCGGACTATGTCGGCACGCGTGTTCCGGATGAATTTATTGTCGGCTACGGCCTTGATTATAATGAAACCTACCGGAATCTTCCGTATGTGGGCATCCTGAAGCCCCACGTGTATGGCGGGTAAGTTTTCCGGTCATCGCAATTAAAGGAGAGGAGTGAACTCATTTTGGATAATAAAAAAAATCTGCGGAATCTGCTCATTTATTTAGGCGCCCCGATCCTGATTATTATTATCATGGCCAGCATCTATGGCAACGTGAAGCCGCAGAAGGCTCATAAATATTCCGAAATAGTCGGCTACTTTAAATCACAGCAGGTCATCGATTATACCATGGATCTTGGCAGCGGTGAAATGCAGATTTCCCTCAAGGACGGTACGAATGTAACGTATACCGCGCCGAACGTGGCGATTATGTACGACGAGATCCACCCCTATATTGAACAGTACAACGAGGATCATCCGGACAAGAACATGGAGTACGATCTCAAGCGTCCGGCAGAGACCTCCTGGCTTGCGAGCCTGATCCCGACGATTCTGCTCCTGGCGGGCATGCTTGTTTTCTGGTGGTTCATGATGAAGCGCCTGAACACCAGCATGGGCGACGCGGGCAAGCAGATGAACTTCGGCAAGGCAAAGGTCAAGCAGATGGCCGATGAAAAGCGCAAAACCACCTTTGCCGACGTGGCGGGAGCCGATGAGGAAAAGGAAGAACTGCGCGAGATTGTCGAGTTCCTCAAAAATCCGAAAAAGTATAACGAGCTGGGCGCGCGCATTCCGAAGGGTGTGCTGCTTGTCGGCCCTCCCGGTACCGGTAAAACGCTCTTGGCCCGCGCGGTTGCGGGTGAGGCGGGGGTTCCGTTCTTCTCCATCTCCGGTTCCGATTTTGTGGAAATGTTCGTCGGTGTCGGCGCGTCGCGCGTGCGCGATCTGTTCGACCAGGCGAAGAAAAATTCCCCCTGCATCATCTTCATCGATGAAATTGATGCGGTGGGCCGCCAGCGCGGTGCCGGTCTTGGCGGCGGCCACGACGAGCGCGAACAGACTTTGAACCAATTGCTGGTTGAGATGGATGGTTTCGGCGCGAACGAAGGCGTCATCATGATCGCCGCGACGAACCGCCCCGATATTCTCGATCCGGCGCTGATGCGTCCCGGCCGTTTTGACCGTCAGGTCATGGTCGGCTACCCGGACATCAAGGGCCGCGAAGAGATTCTGAAAGTACACGCCCGCGGCAAGCCGATTGCGCCGGACGTAAGCCTGAAGACCATCGCGAAATCCACCGCCGGCTTTACCGGCGCGGATTTGGAGAACCTGCTCAATGAAGCGGCGCTGCTTTCAGCGCGCAAGAACCTGCGGGCCATCACGATGGAGGAAATCGAGGAGGCCACGATCAAGGTTGTGGTCGGCACCGAGAAAAAGAGCCGCGTGATGACGGAAAAGGAAAAGACCCTCACCGCCTACCACGAGGGCGGCCATGCGGTCGTCACCTACTTCTGCCCCACGCAGGACCCGGTACACCAGATTTCGATCATCCCCCGCGGTATGGCCGGCGGCTATACGATGCAGCTGCCCGCGGAGGACCGCTCGTATAAATGCAAGAAAGAAATGCTCGAGGATTTGATCGTGCTTATGGGCGGCCGTGTGGCGGAAGCCCTGGTGCTGGACGACATTTCCACCGGCGCTTCGAACGATATTGAGCGCGCCACCAAGACAGCCCGTGCCATGGTAACCAAGTACGGCATGAGCCAAACGCTCGGTACGGTCACCTATGGCTCAGACAACAGCGAGCCGTTCCTGGGCCGCGATATGGGCCATGTGCGCAACTATTCCGAAAGCACAGCGGCCGCGATCGATCAAGAGATCAAAGATATCCTGACAAACGCGTATGACGGTGCGGCGAAGATTCTCTCCGATCATATGGATAAGCTGCACGAGGTTGCAAAGTATCTGTATCAGAACGAAAAGATGAGCGGCGAGGATTTCCAGAAACTGATGAGCGGCGTCGCTTTGCCGGCCGCTGCAGGACAGATACCGCCCCTGCCAAAGCTGGATACGGAACTCCCGCAAGTGGAGCTTCCATCGGCGGATGAAACAGCTGAATGATGAGTTTGGAAAAGGGGAAATGTTGCATTTCCCCCTTTCCTTGTCTCGGCGGACCATCGAAAAATGGCACGCGGTTTTGCTCTTACTGTGTTGCTGTATACCGGCAGGGAGCGTCCCGCAAGGCTTAGGGACATGCTTGTGCTGCGGTGGCTGCCGCATTGGCGCGATTTTCGGCGGCAATCTGTTTTCGATACGGTTTCTTCGGGGAGTACGCTCTATTTCGACAGAAAACAGAGGCACGTTTGCTTATCATCAAAAGCGGGAAGCAATTTGTTCCCCGTGTGAATTGTGTGCTGAAATCAGCGTTATCGGCTTGGCTCCGGGCGGGGCCGCTCTCTGAAACAGGGGGCGTGGATTGAAATCACTGTTGGAAGACTTGGCTCGAGCCCTCGGGCAATATCGTTCTCTGCACAGGGAGAGTGGATTGAAATCGCAAGGGCAGGCCGATCGTTGTGCAGGGTCATTTGGAGTCGCTTTCCGTATGGGAAGCGTGGATTGAAATGACTCGGAAATTCAGAACAAGCCGATCGATCCGGCGTCTGCTCCCCGTACAGGAAGCATGGATTGAAATACGTTTCGCACCTGATAGGAGTTTGGCGCGTTTGGTGGTTTGACCAAACAAAACAGGAATGGTATCACCCCGGGAATGGCCCGGGCAGAATTCGAAATGCCAAAGCCCCGGCGATGGGGCGAGCGGCAGGAGGGAAGCTATGGCAAAAAAGACGGCATATGGAAACGACAGTATCTCGTCGCTCAAGGGCGCAGACCGTGTGCGCCGACGCCCGGCGGTTATTTTCGGCTCGGACGGCATCGAGGGCTGCGAGCATTCCATTTTTGAAATATTATCTAACTCCATCGACGAAGCCAGAGAGGGCTTCGGACGGGAAATCACGATCACCTGCTTCCGTGACCATTCGGTAGAGGTAGAGGATCACGGGCGCGGCATTCCCGTGGACTATAACCCGACGGAAGAACGCTTCAATTGGGAGCTGGTATTCTGCGAGCTGTACGCGGGCGGCAAATACAACAACGATTCCGATGAAAGCTACGAGTATTCGCTGGGCCTCAACGGCCTTGGCCTTTGCTCGACCCAATATGCCTCGGAATATATGGATGTCGACATCCGCCGAGACAACACGCGCTATACGCTGCATTTTGAGCACGGGGAAAACGTGGGCGGCCTGCAGCAGGAGCCTTATACCAAGAAAGATACGGGCACCAAAATCCGCTGGCGGCCCGACCTGCAGGTGTTTACGGATATTGCCGTGCCGCAGGAATACTACCTCGATATGATCCGCCGGCAGGCCATCGTCAATGAGGGCATCCGTTTTCTGCTTCGCTTTGAGACGGAAGCAGGTTTTGAAACGACGGAGTTCTGCTATCAGGAGGGAATCCTCGACCACGTGCGCGAGCTCGCGGGGGAGGATGCTCTTACCTCGGTGCAGAGCTGGCAGGCGGAGCGCCGTGTGCGCGATCGTGCGGACAAGCCTGAATACAAAACGAAAATCAACGCGGCGCTTGCGTTTTCGAATCGGGTGCACGTGACGGAATATTATCATAACTCCAGCTGGCTTGAGCATGGCGGCGCGCCGGACAAGGCCGTGCGCAGCGCGTTCGTTTCGCAGATCGACGCATATTTAAAGCAGACGGGGAAATACAACAAGAATGAGAGCAAGATCACCTACACCGACGTGGAGGACTGCCTGATTCTTGTCATTTCGTCGTTCTCAAATCGCACGTCCTATGAGAACCAGACAAAAAAGGCGATTACGAACAAGGGAATTCAGGAGGCCATGACCGAGCTTTTGCGGCATCACCTGGAGGTGTTCTTCCTTGAAAACCCCGTGGAGGCTGAAAAAGTGGCCGCGCAGGTGCTCATCAATAAGCGCAGCCGCGAGGACGCGGAAAAGACGCGCCTGAATCTGAAAAAGAAGCTTACCACCAACATGGACGTGACAAACCGCGTCGCGAAATTCGTGGACTGCCGCAGCCGCAAGGCTGAGGAGCGCGAAATCTTCATCGTGGAGGGAGACTCCGCTCTGGGCGCGTGCAAGCAGGCCCGCGACCCGGATTTTCAGGCGATCATGCCTATCCGCGGCAAAATCCTGAACTGCCTGAAAGCGGATTATGACCGCATTTTCAAAAGCGACATCATCACCGACCTGATCAAGGTGCTCGGCTGCGGCGTAGAAGTGAAATCGAAGGCAAACAAGGATTTGTCGTCGTTCGATCTGTCTCTGCTGCGCTGGAACAAGGTCATTCTCTGCACTGATGCCGACGTGGACGGCTTCCAGATCCGTACGCTGCTTCTGACGATGCTGTACCGCCTGACCCCCACGCTGATCGAGCAGGGCAAGGTGTTCATCGCGGAATCGCCGCTGTTTGAAATTACGACAAAGGATCAGACGTATTTCGCCTACACCGAACAGGAAAAGGCAAAAATCCTGCAGCGTCTGGAGGGAACCAGATACACCATCCAGCGTTCAAAGGGTCTTGGTGAAAACGAACCTGATATGATGAACCTGACCACCATGAACCCCGCCACGCGGCGTCTGATTCAGGTTCTGCCCGAGGACGCGGCCAAAACGGCGGACATGTTTGACCTGCTTCTGGGCGACAACCTTTCCGGGCGTAAGGATTTTATCGCCCGCAGCGGCCATGAATATATCGCCGCCGCTGACGTAAGCTGAGGGGGAAACACGATTGGCACACAGAAAAAAAGAACCGAATACCGCGCCCCCCAAAGGAAAGGGCGTGATCGAAGGCGCGGGGCTGGTGGTAACGCAGCCCATCACCGCGACGCTGGAGCAGAACTACATGCCCTATGCCATGAGCGTCATCATGTCGCGCGCGATTCCGGAGATCGACGGCTTTAAGCCGTCGCACCGCAAGATTTTATACACAATGTATAAAATGGGTCTGCTCACCGGCTCCAGGACAAAAAGCGCCAATATTGTGGGGCAGACGATGAAGCTCAATCCCCACGGCGACGCCGCGATTTACGAAACGATGGTGCGCCTGAGCCGCGGATATGAGGCGCTTTTGCACCCTTATGTCGATTCCAAGGGAAACTTCGGCAAATTTTATTCGCGCGATATGGCGTGGGCGGCCTCCCGTTATACCGAGGCCAAGCTCGACGATATCTGCCAGGAGCTTTTTCGCGATATTGACCGGGATACGGTCGATTTTGTCGACAACTACGACAATAGCATGAAGGAGCCGACCCTGCTGCCGGCGGCGTTCCCGTCGATTCTCGTCAACGCTAACACGGGCATCGCGGTCGGCATGGCGAGCAACATCTGCCCGTTCAATCTGGCGGAGGTCTGCCAGACGACGATCGCTCTCATCCGCGACCCCGAGTTCGACGTGGCCACCACTCTGCAGGCGCCGGATTTCCCCGGCGGCGGACAGGTGGTGTACGACCGCGCCGCGATGGAGGAAATCTACCGCACCGGCCGCGGCGGCGTGAAAATCCGCTGTCGCTACTCGTATGACAAAACGGCCAACTGCATCGACGTCACGCAGATTCCGCCCACCACCACGATCGAAGCGATTGTGGAAAAGGTGGTCGACCTGGTGCGTCAGGGCAAGCTGAAAGAGATTTCAGACATCCGCGACGAAACCGGCCTGGGTGGCCTGAAAATCACCATCGATTTAAAGCGCGGTGTCGACCCCGAGCGGCTGATGCAGCGCCTGTTCAAAATGACGCCGCTGGAAGACAGCTTCTCCTGTAACTTCAACGTGCTGATTTCCGGGGTGCCTCAGGTGTTGGGTGTGCGTGACCTGCTGCTCGAGTGGGTGGCGTTCCGTGTGGAATGTGTGCGCCGCCGCACGCATTTCGACCTGCGCAAAAAGAAAGAAAAGCTGCACCTGCTGCGCGGTCTGCAGGCGATTCTTCTCGATATTGACAAAGCCGTTAAGATCGTGCGCGAAACCGAGGAGGAAGCCGAGGTTGTGCCGAACCTGATGATCGGCTTCGGCATCGACGAGATTCAGGCGGAATATGTAGCGGAAATCAAGCTGCGTCATTTAAACCGCGAATATATTTTAAAGCGCACGCAGGAAACCAGCGAGCTGGAGCAGGAGATTGCCCGGCTGCAGGAGCTGATGGAAAGCCGCGCGAAGATTCAGTCGTTGATTATCGCCGAGCTGAAAGAGGTGGAGAAGAAGTATGGCCAGCCGCGCCGCACGCAGCTGGTGTATGCGTCCGATCTCGAAGTGGCTGAACCGGAGCAGGAAATCGACGATTACCCGGTACATCTCTTCTTTACCCGCGAGGGGTATTTTAAGAAGATCACCCCGCAGTCGCTGCGCATGAGCGGCGAGCAGAAGCTCAAGGAAGGCGACGCTGTCACGCAGACGGAAGAAGCGACGAACGCCTGCGACCTGTTGTTCTTTACCGACCGCTGTCAGGTGTATAAGATGCGGGCGTCCGACCTGAGCGACGGCAAGGCCAGTGTTCTGGGCGAGTATATCCCCGCCAAGGCGGGCATGGACGAGGGAGAAAACGCCATTTACATGGTGCCCACTACAGATTACCAAGGCTATATGCTGTTCCTGTTTGAAAACGGAAAGGCGGCTAAAGTGGAGCTTTCGGCCTATGCCACCAAGACGAACCGGCGCAAGCTGGTTGGGGCATACAGCGATAAATCCCCGCTCGTGGCGGTGATGTACCTCAAAGAAGATCGAGACCTTCTGCTGACGGGAACCAACGGTCGTTTGCTGCTTGTCAACACAGGAGCAGTTCCCGATAAGGCTACCCGCACCACGCAGGGCGTTTTCGTCATGACGTTCACCGCGGCAAAGCACCACCTGCAAAACGCCGAGCC